>JBBQFU010000206.1:0-16254 GCA_038322185.1 Haliangiales bacterium | reverse complement strand
GGGCATCCGCGCGCTCGCCGTGAAGCTGACGATGCACATCGATCGCCAGATCGCGCTCGAGAAGACCGGCGGGGACAAGACGCTCGCCGAGTACCACCAGGGCCAGGTCGATCTGCTCGTGCCGCTCATCAAGTCGTACGGCTCGGACCAGGCGTTCTCGATCTGCGCGACCGCGATCCAGGTCTACGGCGGCGCCGGCTTCCTCCGCGACTGGCCGGTCGAGCAGTACTGCCGCGACTCGAAGATCTTCTCGATCTACGAGGGCACGAACCACATCCAGGCGATGGACCTCGTCGGTCGCAAGCTGATGCAGCGAGGCGGCGCCAACGTCCAGGCGTTCGGTGCTGACGTCGCGAAGTTCGTCGCGGCCAACAAGGACCACGCAACGCTGACGGACTCGATCGCCGTGCTCGGCCAGGCCATGGAAGCGATGACCGCAACCGGCGGCAAGTTCATGCAGTGGTTTGGCGGCGGCAAGATGGAGATGGTCCCGAGCGTCGCGAACCGTTTCCTCGAGATGATGTCGGAGACCACGATCGGCTGGCTGCTTCTCGAGCAGGCCGTGATCGCCGAGACCGCGCTCGCGAAGACGGCAGCGGGGCACCCCGACCACGCCTTCTACACGGGCAAGGTGTTCGCCGCGAAATACTTCGCGCTCAACATCCTGCCGGGTGTCGCGGCGAAGGCGCAGTTGATTGCCCGCGAGGATCGCTCGGCTGTCGACATGCCGATCGAGGCGTTCGTCGGCTAACCTCCGGGCCGACGATGTCGACCCGGCTCATTCTCGCGCTCGCCACGCTCACGGCGTGTGGCAGCAAGCAGCCTGCGTCGCCGATGCCAACGTTACCGACCATGCCGGTGGATGCCGCCGTAGCGGTCGTCGACGCCGCGCCCGATGCCGGGGAATCGTTTGCGGATGACGTCCATCTCGAGGGCGGCCCGACCGAGCTCGCGTGCGAGGACGTGATTCGCGATCTCGCCGCGTATCCACCGGCACTCGTTGACGACGCCCCCGAGCGCGACTGGAACCTCGCGATCCGCGCGCACGTGATCGAGGAGGACTGCGAGCACGGGTGGTCCTTCGAGGACAAGCAGTGCGTCGTCGCCAGGGGCCCCGCGGCATGCACGCTCCCGGGCCAGCTCGTCGAGCGGCTCACCAAGCTGGGCGAGCTCGGTGAGAAGACCACGGCCGCACGAGCGAAGCCCTCCACGATCGGCTGCAAGCAGGTCGTGGCCAACCACTACGGCGCCGTGCGCTGGCAGGGCAAGCTCGACGGCTTCGACACCAAGACGCGCAACCAGATGATCGCCGACTCGCGCACGCTGATGCAGAAGGCGTGCACCGCCGAGACCTGGACCGCCAGTACACGTGCGTGCCTCGTGCTCGGGGGCGCGGACCTCTGCTTCTTCGGCACCAACATCCGGCGGATGTGGGGGTATCCCGCCGACGGCAGCGTGCGCCTGCTCGGCATCCCCGACTGCGATCAATACGACGCTGCGGTGACCAAGCTCGCGACCTGCATCAAGCTCGACCCCAGCACGCGCGAGTCGTTGCTACGCATGGCGGCGGCGCTCAAGGCCAACATCGCGGCCGTGCCACAGGTCGAGCGCGCTCGCCGAGGACAGAGCTGCCGCGCAGCGCTCGCACCGATCGCGGACCTCGCCACGGACGCGGGGTGTTAGCGCGATGAGCGATCGTCCGCGCATCGTCGCGCTGTTCGTGGTCGTGCTGCTCGCCGTCCGCTGATCTGTCCGCAGACCACGGTGAAGGCATTGGTGGCAACGTCAAGGTCGACTTCACGCGTTAGCGGCGGTCGAGACCGATCACACGGGGAAGGCCGTCGGCGCCGCGTGCGATGTGAACGAACAGTAGCGGCAGCGAATCGTCGTCGCGCCGGACCTCGAGCTGGACGATCGTGTAGCCGTGGTCGGTGGTCGACTCCGACACCGGCACACAGGCATGAGCCGCCTGCGGCCGCATCCACTCGGTGCCCTTGAGCGGCTTGCCCGCGTAGTCGAACGAGTAGGCGCGGTACGAGGTTTCATTCAACTCGCCGTAGCGGTGGAGGAGCCACAGATCGTCGAAGCAGATCTGGAGCTGGTCCGCACGCACGGCGGCCTCGACGCCCGTCAGCGGAGCGAGGCGCGAGAACGCGTAACGGCCGATCTTGCGCTGCCGCTCGAGCAGCGTCTTGATCATGTAGTCGCGCGTCCGCGAGTCGCTGTAGCTACCCGCGTCGACCGCGGCCTTGACGTGGGCCGGCGTCAGGCGCATGAGGATCTCGGCACCCCACAGCTCGTCGCGCTTGTCGGCGATGTCGGTCGGGCGCCAGTTGTGGTTCGCGGTCCAGTTCGCTGGCTCGAAGTACTTGCTCTCGAACAGGCCGAGCCCGCGGAGCTTCGGAATGTGGCCTTTTCGCTCCCACGGCTCGACACGCAGGCCGAACGTCACGAGCGACTTGAAGAAGCCGCGCCCGGAGAACGTGGTGCGATAGCCCGCGCGGTGGTTGTGCGAGGTGAGCGCGCCGACGCCGAGCGATTCGCCGAAGTCGAGCGCATACCACTTGATGTACTTGTCGTCGGTATACGTCGCGAGCGAGTTCTGCGACTTGAGATCGTGGTGATTGACCCAGGACCACAGCACGCGCTGGCCGCGCAGATCGCGCCGCAGCTCGTGGCGGACGCGGTCGTTGGGATCGCCCTTGCGCACGCCCTCGGGCTCGACGCCGCCGAGGATCTTGCCGCTGATCATCTTGCTCACGAGACCGCGGTACTTGCCGTTTTCGCTCTCGATGAACCCGAGGTACTCCTCGAGGTCCGCGTCGGTCATCGGTTTCGACTTGCCCGTGCGGAACTTGATCTCGGCCTTCTCGTCGAGCACGAGGTCGGTGCGTTTGAACGTGACAACGTTGTTCTCGGGGACGTTGTAGCCGAACGCCCAGGTGAGCCGCTGCACGATCACATCCGAGGACGTTTCGGTCTCGGGATGGCCGCGCTCGTCGAACTTGAGGACGTACTTGTCGCCGCGGGCGTCCTTGATCGTGAAGCCGATCGCGGCACCACCCACCTTCACGCCGGTCACCTTCCACGGTTGGCTGCGATCCGGGCCATCCCCGCCGGGCCCGCGCCGGACCTCCTCGGGTGTCGGCCAGCGATTGGTGAACCATGCCGAATCTGGCACCTCGCCGAGGCTGTTCACGTTGCCGGCGGGGCGCGGCGCGTCGACGGTGAGCGCGCGGTTGAGCGGCGCGGCGAGGTCCTCCTTCACGTAGTACTCGATGAGACCCTTGTCGAACGACTCGGGCAGGACGACCGGCTTGCGATCATTGACCAGCGTGACCGGCGGAGAGTTCTTGAATCGCAGCGGACCGATCGATCGATTCGCGGAGCCGGCACAGGCGCCGAGGACCACAGCAAGTATCGCGAGGCGGTTCATCACAAGGCTCCAAGCTGAACGAAGAATCCGAGGTCGCCTGTATCTGAACCGGCGAGCTGAAGGCGCGCCGCAGTCGACGAGCCGGTGAAGAATCGAATGCCGCCGCCGTAGCCCATGTGAACGGTGGAGAAGGCATCGAGCGCTGCGCCGCCGATCTCGTAGAACACGAATGCGCGGCTGCCTTGCGTGAGCGGCCACTCGTACATGGTGTCGATCAAGGCGGTCCGGATGCCACGGAACTGATCGCGGGTGAACGCGCGAAGCCGGTCACGGCCGCCGATCGTGAGCAGGCGATCGAATGGCAGGCTGTCGGTGTCGAGCGTATCGAACTGGCCACCAAACGAGAGCACGCGGTCGCCATGGAACAGATCGATCAGCTTGCGAATCTCGACGCCCGCGCGCTTGTACTTGAACGAGCCGCTGCGAGTCGCGTCACCGGTGGTGTAGCCAGCGGTGGTGCGGAACAAGAAGCCGGTCGATGGCGCGGCGTGGGCGATCCATTTGTGCGACGGGCGGCGTGAGTCGTAGCTGAACGTGAGGTCGGTGGCGGTGGCGCGCTGGGTCTCGTCGAAGCCCGCGAGCGTCGGGTTGTAGGCCACGACGAACTTGCCGCTCGAGTCGCCGTTGTACGTGCGGTCGTAGGCGCCGCTCGCGGTGATCGAGTAGTAGCCGGAGCTGGCACCGAGCGCGGCGCCGCCGGCGAGCATCTTCTGGTCGTACACCACCAGCGCGCCCGGTGCACCGATGCCGGCGAACGCGCGGTCCATGTCGCGACCTGCATCGAACGTGATGACGGGGCGCAGGTTCGCGGCGGTATAGCTGCCGAGAGAGGCGCGCAAACCACCGCTTTGGCCACGTGCACCACCATAGCCAGCGTAGCCATCGATCGCGGTCTCGCGCGCGAAGGCTCGGCCCACGCGCACCGCGACGTCAGGCCCCAGGTTTTGCTCGACCTCGAACGTCGCCCCGAATCGCCAGGTCGCCTTCACGTCGCGGCCGAACGCATTCGGGCTGCGATTCTCGAGATATTCGTCGACCTCGATGGCCGCGTAGCGTGGGCCCGTGAGTAACAGCCGCGCGGTGAGGCGTGGCAACACGAGGAGCGTGTTCGCGACCGGATGTTTTTCGCGCGGCGCCGGGATCGCGACTCCGGATGCCTGGTCGGACGGGGGCGCCGACTCGAGCTGCTGGGAAGTGGGTTCCCCGGGCGGTCGAATGGGGGCAGATGTGTCGCGGAGGGCGGGTTCCGGTGTGACGGTGGCGACCGAGTCGGCTGACGCCGCCGAAGACATGAGCAGCAAACAGGCAAGGAGCGAGCGACGATGCACTGGCGTCGGAGCTTCAACGAGCGTGCCGCGCTAAGTCCGCGCGCTCGGTCACTGCGGTGTGCCACCAGCGCACGCTGGTGCGATACGGCAGCAAATACAGCCCTCGCACACCGGGCACGCGATGTGTAACGCTTCGGCCACGTGCGTACTGTATGCGTTGTCACCCTCGCCCTGATCGCCGCAACCACAACAGCGGCGAGCTGTTATCACCTTCCCGTCTGGAAGGGCAAAGTGGTGGTGACTCCGTTTGAACACGAGTCAATCAAGAAGTGCGGAACCGGTGAGCTCACCGCAGAGGGCAAGAAGAGCATCTCGCGAGAGCCGTACCTGCAGGCGACCACCACGGAATCAACGACCATTGCGTGGGGTTCGACCGAAGGTCGCGGCGAGGTCGTGCTGACCAAGCCGGGCGGCGAGGTGGTCGGCTCGGTGGCCGGTCAGTACGTGGGTGACCCTGCTCGCAAGGAGCGCCGGCTGGCGGCAAAGAGCAAGCCGATCGAGAAGCTCGTGGGCGAGGACATCTACGTCCTCGCTGCTGGGTTCCAGAAGCTCGAGCCGAACAATCTCTATTGCTATCAGATCGTCGACAATGGCGTCGCGCTCACGGAGCTCGCGCCGATGTCGACGGCTCCCAAGCCGGGCTCGAAGAATCCGATCAGATTCATCGCGGTGGGCGACATCGGAACGGGTGGCGATGCGCAGAAGGCGATCGCGCAGCGCATGACCGAGAAGCCGTTCGAGCTGATCCTCGTGCTCGGAGACCTCGCGTACAACAGCGGCACCGCGCAGGAGATCCATCGCAAGTTCTTCCAGATCTACGCAAACATCCTGCGCTTCGTTCCGGTATTTCCAGCGATCGGCAATCACGAGCGCCGGACTCGCGAGGGCGGGCCGTACTTCGAAGCGTTCGTGCTCCCGCAGCCGGAACGTTACTACTCGTTCGATTGGGGCGATGTTCACTTCGTCGCGATCGACACGACGCAGCGTGACTCGGCGCAGATCGCGTGGCTCGAGAAGGATCTCGCCGCGACCAAGCAGCGCTGGAAGGTCGTGTTCGGTCATCACCCGATGTACACGAACGCGCTGCGTGGTCCGCAGCAGTGGATCCGCCGCGCGTACTCGAAGATCTTCACCGACCATCAGGTCGACATGGTGATCACCGGCCACGAGCACCAGTACGAGCGCTTCCGCGTCGGCAACGTCAACTACATCGTCAGCGGTGGCGGTGGCGGTCAGCTCACGCGCTTCTTCGGCCTCTACTACTCGCTCAAGAAGGCGGCCAAGCACCACTATCTCTATCTCGAGGCGACCAATCAAATGCTCACGATGAAGGCGATCGACATTGAGGGTAAGGAGATCGAGACCCTCGAGCTCAAGAAGACGAGCGACGATGCGAAGCCCGATGTGAAGGTCAACGACAAGCCAGAGAACAAGCAGACGCCGATCGCACCGGAGACCAAGACCACGCCGGACGAGAAGCTCCACGACGAGCCCGACGACGACAAGGACGAGCCGCACCAGCCGCCGGTCAAGATCCCGTCGGCGCCGGACAAGCCGACGCCGCCCGCGGTGAAGGAGCAGCAGGCTCCGCCCGCGTCGTCGACGACCGAGCCGAAGGCGAAGGCAGCACCGGCCAAGCCGACCCCCGCGGCCGCCACGCGCTAGGCGCCGCTTTCTCGGCCCAGCCCTCGACGATCCTCGCGAGCTGGGCCATGGTGCGCGCGCCGCCGCGATGCTCGAGAGTCTCCGCACCCAGCGCTGGGCCACGTTATGCGTGGTGAATCTTCGCATCCTGATCGGCTTCGCGTTTCTGCCGGCCGGCCTCAAGAAGCTGCTCGCCGAACCATTCACCGATCCCGCGAAGGTCGGCCGCTTTCACGACTTCCTCGACGCGTTTCACGCGACCGGCGCGTTCTATCAGTTCGTCGGCGTGACCCAGCTCCTCACCGCAACGCTGCTCATCACGCAACGATTCGCGACGGTCGGTGCGCTGCTCGCGGTTCCGATCACCGCGACGATCACGGTGTTCTGCTGGAGCACCGGCGCGGGCGTTCCGACGATCACCGTGATCACGCTGATGTGTCTGAGCTCGATCGGTCTGCTCCTCTGGGACCTGCCGCGCTGGCGCCTGATCGTCGCGCGTGACGATCGCGACCACGCAGTTCACGTTGCCGCGCGCGCGCAGTTGATCGACATGCGGCTGTGGCAGCTGTGTGGTGTCGCGATCGTCGCGCTCTACTTCGGGACCTGCGCTGCGCTCGGCGGCGTGTATCGGCCCAAGGGCATGGAGATGACCGAGCCGGCGTTCTACGTGATGCCGGCGATCTTTCTGCTACCGATCATCACGCTCGTCATAGATCAGCGACGCCAGCGCTGACGCGGGGCCTCGACCGCCCGAGCCTCCTGACAGGCTCTAAGTTGAGTATGTGCAAGGGTCTGCATGCTCCGGCGGCGTCGTCAGCGTCCGGCTAACCGGGTAGCCGATCACGTGTAGGTGCTTGATCTTGCACAAGTCGGATCTGGTCCTCATGTTGCGATGAGGTTGCACACTATGCGGACAAAGCCGGCCACTCGAGTCGCCATCCCCCTGCTGCTCCTCGTTACAGCATGCAGCTCGGAGCTCGAGGTCAAGCCTCTCTACAACCCGGCTAACGGACGCGTGGTCCTCCAGACCAACCAGGACGTCTCGGACAAGCAGCTGTTCCTCCGCGTCCGCCGCGGAAACTTCGGCGTCCTCGACTGCAAGAAGATGACGGCCGAGATCGAGCAGGTTGCGGACACGTCCGGCGACCGCATCGATGGCCCGTTCGTCGAGCCGTCGCTGACCAAGCCGTTCTACGAGGGTGTGCAGTGGATGAACCCCACGCCCGAGATGATCGCGCAGGCCAAGCTCGGCACGGACTCCATCATTGATGTCTGTCTCATGGACGGCAGCGACGTCGTTGTTCAGATGGAGCGCGACTTGTTCCGCGCCTGGGACGACGGTCGCAAGCAGGGCCTCGGCGGCAAGGCCGATGACGAGTCGAGCGGCGAGCAGCGCATCAACAGCCCGGTCGCCTACGGCGAGCGCTGCATCGGCGAGCTCGGCGAGATTCCGTTCTTCGAGAAGACCGGCGACGGCGAGTACAAGACCTACGACTGCCTCGAGTCGACCGAGATTCCGCTCGAAGTGACCAAGGCCGACGGCACGGTCGAGAAGCCGCGCGAAGGCACGGTGTCCAAGTGTGACAACCCGCAGTACATCTACTCGCTCTGCGAGGCCGGCCCGCGCGTCGCGCAGCGCACCAACGATCAGGGTACGCGCTGGGTGCTGCTCTGCCGCAAGAGCCTCGGCGGCTACGCGTCGAACCAGTACAACGACATCGCGATGGTCGGTCACAACCCGTTCACGGGTAAGACCTGCTTCTTCCAGAACGCTCTCTACTCCAAGACCGACGGCTCCAAGATCCCGCACCCGGCCGACAAGGAGAAGTCCCAGAACCTGTGGGCAGGCGTCCACGGCGGCGTCGGTGACGGCATCGAGTGCGCGAAGTGCCACGATGCAGACCCGTTCATCCACACCCCGTGGATCGACGGAGCCAAGGACGCGCAGGGTCGCCCGATCGTCCCCAAGATGGGCATCGACGCGGACATGGCGATCGGCGCGAACGACGCCCCGTACTCGCTGATCAACGCCAAGGGCCAGGGCTGGAAGATGCCCAAGCAGATCGTCTCGCCCGAGGCGAACGCATGCCTCAAGTGCCACCGCATGGGCGATGGCAAGTGGACCGGCGACTGGCTGACCCGCATGGAAGGTACGGACTCGGCGTGGACCAACATCACGACCGACTCGTTCCTCGCCGCGAAGCACAAGTACTGGATGCCGACCGACCAGGTGTTCGACACCGAGGCGGCGTGGACCCAGTCGACGTTCGCGTCTGCACTGACCTTCATCAAGGGCTGCGGCGACAACGCGTCGAACCCGGCCTGCCTGTTCAAGGAAGTTCCGACCTCGATCGCCGGTGAAGATGCCGGTGGCGCGCTCCGCAACCCGGTCTCGCTCGCAGACGACGCGCTCGCCAAGCAGGCCACCACGATCATCGGCATGAACAAGGACGCTCCGTCGCAGGTGTGCGCGGAGTGCCACGCGGCGAACCAGAGCACGCTGCGCGACTGGGAGATGAAGACGGACACCGCGCTCGAGACCTGCCTCAAGAACACCTCGGACCCGGGCGTTGCCACGACGGAGAAGCAGGAAGACGTCTCGATCGGCAAGGACGAGTTCAAGACCTGGGGCCCGTTCGAAGTCGCCCTCGGCGGCAAGATCGAAGTCACCATGACCGGCACCGGCGACGCGGACCTCTACGTCAAGCGCGGCGACGAGCCGAGCCTCGAGTCGTATGACTGCCGCCCGTTTGCTCGCGAGCCCAACGAGAAGTGCGACGCGACGAAGTTCAACGCGAACGGCCCGTCGAAGTTCTTCGTCGGCGCGAACGGCTTCGCCGACAGCTCGAAGATCACCATCACGGTCACCTACGGCAAGCCGGGCCCGAACACCCCGAAGGCGGCCGAGATCGTCGACTGCATGCGCCTCGAGCCGGGTCGCACGGACTCGCCGTACATCCCGGGCAAGGCCGGCATCTACGCCGCCGCCGCGCACCTCGGCTTCTTCCAGGGCGTGTTCAAGGCAGCGTTTCCCGTCGGTGAAGCCAGCTTCGGCCAGGACACCTGGGCGCTCGAGTACGGCAAGTTCAAGAACCGCGTCTCGATGCCCAAGGGCAACCACCCGCGCCTGACGCAGGCCGAGATGGACATCGTGGCCGAGTGGTTCGCTCGCGGCTTGCCGCGCCTCACCACGTACATCGCGCCGGACACCGGCCCGACGAGCTGCACCCCGTCGATCACCCCGGCCGTGCAGTCGCACGTGACCGCGATGGCGACGCAGGGCTGGGGCGCGCTCAACCGCTCTGCCAACATCCGCATGCACGGCTGCGGTACGTCGTCGAACCCGCGCGAGTGCCTCACCAGCTCGCCCGAAGCATCGAGCAAGGCGTACGGCAACGGCTGGGCGGTTCTCGGCAAGCTCCGCGTGCTCCGCGAGCTCACGTTCAACACGTTCTTCTGGATGCGCAGCTCGGCCGACGGTCGCTTCGTCGCGAACGGCGCGACCGGTGGCGACGGCGGCGTGATCAGCGACCTGCAGACGGACAAGGACATCAAGGTCAAGGCGGCCTACGACCCCGGCTTCTTCCCGGATAACCGCGGCTGGATGTTCCAGGGCACGCCGATTGGCTCGGGCTTCTGCACCACCGGCCTCCTCGTCCGTAACCCGGACCGCATCGACTTCTCCGAGGCCGAGTGCAGCCACGTCGAGGGCGTCTCGCTCTACCAGCACCTCGGCTCGGCCCTCGGCGGCGGCGACTACTTCGCGGTCAACGGTCAGTTCACCTCGGATAACCCGTCTGGCGCGGTCACCCGCGACCCGGCCTCGGCGTTCGGCAGCACCGCGCAGATGAAGTTCACCGCGATGATGTTCGACGGCACGCGCTACACCGGCAAGCCGTCGGTCTCGACCCCGAGCCCGTACGAGGGTGACAGCGTCCTCTCGCCGTCGACCAAGCTGGTTGTCTCGCGCTTCGGCAACGAGAACGAGCACCTCGGCTACGTGCTCCGCAAGGTCGATGCGACGCCGTCGGGTAGCTCGTACTCGGTCTCGACCCCCGAAGTTGCTCGCTACTGCGTGAAGGGTGCGAAGCCGTCCATCTCGTTCGACGAGCGCTACATGGTGACCCACCACTACGTCGGTTCGAACGACTGGGCCGAGCTCGGCTTCGCGTCGGCCGGCGACCCCGTGTTCCAGGACATGCTCGCCAAGGGCACCGCGAACATCGTCCTCGTCGACCTCGTGAACGGCGCGACCAAGCGCATCACGAACATGAAGCCCGGCCAGTACGCCATCGTCCCGCACTGGCGCTCGGACAACTGGATCTACTTCCTCGTCCGCGACAAGGCGGCTGGCAAGGAGTACGTCGTCGCGAGCGACGCCGCGCTGGCCTGGTAAGAAATCGTTCGTCTGCGAACAACGCCGGTGTTGACCTCGGTCACACCGGCGGTCGTCGTTTCGGGCCTGTACCGACGGAGATCGGGATAGAATCTTCGCGTGCGTCGCGCGGTGCTGCTCCTTGCCGTTGCGGCTGCTGCCTGCGGGGATGACCCCGACAAGACAGCGGCCTGCGACCTCGGCACGATGTCGAGTGCGGTGACGATCCAGGATCGCAAGGTGATCGGCGGCGCGGCGCCGTATGCGGCCGACCTCACCCTTTCACAACGAGATGACGAGCTGCGCACCTCGATTGCGGCGCGGCGTGCCGCAGCGTGGCAGACGATCGCGAAGGTCCTCGCGCCGGCGCCGCTCGCTGCCCAGGTTGCGGGGCAGCCGACCCTCCCGGCGTGGCACACGTGGTTTGGTCGCGAGGACTTCGATCGCGTGTTCAAGAAGCTGTATCGCGACCTCGGTCCGGCGAACCGCGCGGCGCGGGTGCCGTTCGACACCGCGACGATCGACGCGGGCTTTGCGTGGAACGCGACCGCGCTCGACGAAGTTCCCGAGTGGGACGCGCAGCGCTATCAAGACTATCTCGACGCGATCGACTCGCAGGAGAAGGCGCAGGGCATCGGCGGCATCAGTCGCGTCGGCTACTCGACGGGCGCGATGCGCGAGCTGCTGCATAGCTATGCGCAGCAGTACGCGTGCCGGATCGATGCGCCGCCCGACGCGTTCGCCGCGCAGCCGGTGCGTGACGGCAGCATGGTCGCGCATCGCGAAGCGGTCGCCGTCGGTAGCTGCGAGTGGAAGGTGCTCGGTCCGTTCGTCGCGAGTGCGGCCGCGAAGGTCACGGTCATCGCGAGCGGCGATGGCGATGCCGATGTCTACGTGCGGCGCGGCAGTGCGCCAGAGCCGCACGAGTTCGATTGCAAGTCGGCCGGTGGCACCAGCACCGAGAAGTGCAGCGTCGACGGTGGTGGGCTCGTCTACGTCGCCGTGTTCGGTGCCGATGTCAGCGCGGTCGACGTCGTGGTGAGCTACCTGTCCGAGGACGTCGCGTTGCCGACGTGCCTGGCCCAGGAGATGCCGCGCGACAGCGTGCTCATCAAGGCCGACTGGCGGCGACAGCTCGGCAGCGAGAACCTGCCGATCTTCGATACCTCGGCGGCGCGCATGCGCGAGCGGCTCGCGGCGAAGGCGGACTGGGCCAACGGTGATGGCAGCGCCAATCCCGATGCGTCGAAGATCTATTCGCTCACGCTGCCAAACGGGAACAACTTCCGGTTGCCCGGGCTCCACATGATGACCAAGGAGCTCGATCACTGGCTGTGGATCACGCTGTGGTGGTCGCCGAATCCCGACACCGATTTCGGCGCGGACCGGCCCGCCGCCGTCGCGAACCTGCCGGGCCCGTGGAAGAACTACAAGATGTGCGTGGTCAGCGCGTACGCCGAGGGCGATCCGGATCCGCGCGGTGGCTTTGCCGGCACGCTCGGTGATTCGCTCGCGGCGGTAACGGGTGGGCCCGACACGCCGTCGTGGTGCAGTAATCCGTATCTCGAGCTCGGCGAGAAGAACGCGGGCACCAACTGCATCGGTTGCCATCAGCATGGCGGGACCGCGCTGACGCCGCTCGAGATTCTCGAGCAGTCGCATCACGGCTCGACGCGGGTGCGGAACAACTTCTTCACCGACTATCTGTGGGCGATCCAGGGCGGGCAGGGCGAAGATCTCTCGGCGCTCGTCCAGGCCGAAGTCGACTACTGGGACGCTAACGATCCTTAGGGGCAGCTGGTGCGGCCTGCTGCCTCGCAGATCTGGGCGGCCGTGCGCGTCGTGGTCCACACGCGGAGCGAGTCGATCGCGCCGGTGAGCTCGGCGTCCTTGTTGCCGTTCTGGTTGTTGTTCGCAGCGACGATCAAGCCGTAGGGCGCGGCGGTTGCGGCATTGCAGCCCGTCGACACGCCGAGCACGGAGCCATCGAGGTAAGCGGTGAGATTGCCGTTGTCGCAAACCTGCGCGAAGTGCACCCAGCTGCCGAGCGTGACCGTGTGATCGACAAACAGCTGCACGCCGACCTCGTAGCGAATGCGGAATGCGTTCGCCGTGGCGTAGTAGAAGAAGCTCATCGCTGACGGTGTTGCGTCGGCATCGATCAGCCCGATGCGGGCACCATCGGTCGCCGGTGCCACGTCGATGCGCGCCCACATCTCCATCGCGCGTACGCCGGCGAGCGCGGCATCGCCCGGGATGTAGAACTTGCTCGCGGGCGTCGTCTCCATGGCGCCACCGCCGGCGCGTGTACTGCGCCCGACTGTCGTCAGCTGTGCGGCGATGTTGGCGGTGCCTTCATTCTGCAGCGTGGCGCCGAACGTCGGGGCGTCGAACGAGAAACAGACCAGCAGGCTCGCACTGCCGTCGCAGACTGGTTCGGGCGGAATATTCGGTGTTGCGTCGACGGCCGCGTCGTCGGGCGCGCTGTCCGCGGCGTCACTCGTGGAGCCGAGCTGTCCGGGGACGAACGAGCAACCCGCGAGCGCGAGCGCGAGGACGAAGGCGAAGGACTGCATGAGCGCGATCCCCAGGGTAAAGCGAAACGGCCAGACAACCGCCTAATTTTGCTCGTCACTCCGGAGGCCACGGGGGTCTGTACTACGGCAGAATTGCTGGCGATGGTGGACCTCCAGCTGTCGGTGCTGCAGCCGGCGCAAGGCGGCCTCGGCTTCGTTGCCGGGTTCGCGGTCACCGATCAGCTGATCGTGACCGCCGGTGGAACCACCGAGCAGGGACCCACGATCCTGGCGTCGTCCAACGCGCGTCACTTCGAGCCGCGTATTCCCCCGCGCGAGGTCGGCCTGCGTGACGTGCTCGCGACACCCGATGCGCTGTGGGTGTGTGGCGAGTTCGGCCATCTCGCGGTCTCGCGTGATGCCGGCGAGTCATGGAGCGTGGTCGAGACTCGCACCGACGTGTGCCTGTTCGGACTCGCGGTCTCGCCCGAGGGGGGCGTGTGGGTCGTCGGTGATCGCGGCTTCGCGGCTCGTGTCGATCGATCCGGTGTCGAGCGAGTCGACTTCGAGACCACCACGCGCCTGGCGAGTGTCTACGTCGTCAAGGAATGGGTCGTCGCGCTCGGTGCCGATGGTCACGTGTATCGCTGGCGCGATGGCGACACGATCCGCATGGCGACCGGCTCGCAGTCGCCGCTGACTGCGCTCGTCGTCACCAAGCCCGGCACCTGGATCGTGGTCGGAGATGGCGGCTTTGTCGCGCGGTCGCCCGATGGGGCATGGTTCTCGCGCGTGCGCGTCCATGTCGACGTGGATCTAGAGGCGGTCGCGGCGTGCGGTGGTGGCCAGGTCGTGATCGTGGGTGACCGCGGTGCCGTGCTGATCTCGCGTGACGATGGTCGAACCTGGCGACCGTTCGCGTCGGGCCTGACGACGCACCTGTGGTCGGTCGAGCGGTTCGGCCAGGGTGTGCTGGTCGGCGGTGAGGATGGGCTGATCGCCCGGCTCGCGCCGCCGGGGGACGAGACGTGGCTCGATCGCATCAACATGTTCGGCGGGGCGAGGCCGCTCGACGCGGTGTTCGCCGAAGGGCCGCGCGGCTTCATCGCGAAGGGCCTGGCGACCTACCTGGCCACGATCGGCGAGGACGCCGAGCTCGAGGATGGCTCGCGCGCTCATCGAATGCCGGACGACGATGAGGACGACGACGATCTCGACGACGAGGCCCTCGCGGAGATCGACGACCGATCGCGTGCTCATCGCGCACGTGGCGACGACGACGCTGTGCCGCTGCCCGTGCAGCAGGCCGACGACGATGACGAGGATGACGCGGAAGAAGATCGAGCCGCCAATCACGGCAACGATCCGGAGGCCTTCGATCTGCTCGCGGTACCCGGCGATGCGCGGTCCTTCGAGGCCGTGCATGGCGCCCCGATGCCTGCCGAGGCGAAGCAGTTCCTCGAGCTCGTCGCCGACGCCGATCCATGGTCCTCGTTCGAGGAGCTGCGGCTCGATAACGAGCTGCTCCCCGATGTCGGCGACAACAATCTCTTCGAGCTCCTGCTGCGGCGTGATCAGCAGGCCTTCCTCGCGACCGGGCTCGTCGAGACCTTCTGCGGCGTGTTCTGCATCGGCTCGCTCGGGAACGGCGACACCTATCACATGGAGCTGTACGAGTGGGACGGCGGCCGGCAGGTGCTCCACTACGATCACGACGACCACGCCTTCAGTGGTGTGTGCGCCGACTCGCTCGACAGCCTCGCGTATCTCGCTGCGCTCAAGCTCGCGCGCGACCAGTCCCTCGTGTCGCAGGAGACCTTCGAGATCGGCCTACGCAAGCTGCGCGGGAAGGTCGCGCCGACCTGGCACTTCTCGATTGCCGACGACGACCCCGACTTCGTGATGCTCGATCCGAAGCGTCGCGATACCGAGTTCTTCTTCTACCGGTCGCGCTGGATCATGGCGCTGCTCAAGAACGATGGCGTCACCGATATCGATGACATCCCGCCCCTGTTCAACGCCGACTTCAACCAGGTCGTGCCGCAAGACCAGCTGCCGGCGCGGTTCGAAGCGTGCGAGAAGTTCAATCCGACGGCGCTCTACTCGATGTGGCGTGCCTATCTGTTCGACGAGCCGGAGCTCGGTCGCTACCTCGACATCGCGCGGCGTCACAAGGCGCGGCTGGTTCGCGATGCGGCAACGCTCATCGACGAGCTTCGCAATGGTCGTAACGAGCTCGGCACCATCAAGGATGTGCGCGCGCACCTCGCGCGGTTCCGGGCGCTCGACCTCGATCCGAGACGTGCCGATGCGCGCAAGGCCGAGGCCGAGGCGAGGCTGAAGCTCGAGGCCTCGCGGAGGCAGGAGATCGAGAGTGAGCTGGCGCGTGCTCCGTCGGCGAGCTGGGCAGACCTGGCGTGGCGGTGGCTCGATGATGGGGTCGCGCATCGGGCGCTGCTCGGGAAGCTCGATACGTGGCCGGCGACTGCCCGGCAGATCGCGGCGCTCGACGAGCTGCGCGAGCTGCCCGACGACGATCGCGAGATCATGCTGCCGCGTCTCGCCGGTGAGCTGTCAGGCGAGCTCGAGGCTGTTCTCGTCGGAAGCCTCGTGCGTGGTGATGCACTCGATGGCGTGTTGCCGCGGCCGGACATCGGGGGTGGTTCACAGAAGGGCAGGGGGGCCGCGAGCCCCGATGCCGAAGAGGATGATGATGATGACGATGACCTGGACGACGACGGCGACGAGGACGAGGACGACGGGGACGCAGACGACGCGGACGACCCCGATGACGACGACGACGGCGATGACGATGAAGACGACGACGACGCCGCCGACGATGACGATGACGACGATGACGACGATGACGACGATGACGACGATGACGACGACGGCAAGTCTCTGGGCTGGGATGCGATCGAGGCGGCGCTAGAGCCGATCTACGCCGGGGCCGAG
>JBBQFU010000205.1:0-16356 GCA_038322185.1 Haliangiales bacterium | reverse complement strand
CGCGTGACGGGAAGTCGCCGCGCTCCGTTGCCTCGGGATCGCGGAACGTGTCGAACGCATGCGCGCCGATCGTCTCGCGGTACCGGCTCGCGGCGCGCGTGAACCAGTCGCCGCGTGTCTCGTCGTGGTCCTTGTACTCGTCGTCCTTCTTGACCAGCGTCGTCGAGACGGCAGTCCCGTTGATGTACACGACGCTGCAGCGCACCTCGATCGTGTCGCCGCCCACTCCGATCACGCGCTTGATGTACACGCGCTTCGCGCACGGTTGGTCGAACACGATGATCTCGCCGCGCTCGGGCGGCTTCCACCTCACGCTGAGCTTGTCGATGTACACGTGGTCACCGATGATCAGCGTCGGGTACATCGACGAGCTCGGGATCTTGAACGCTTCGAGTGCGTACTGCGAGCCACCGATCCCGACCGCGCCGATCACGAGCGCAATCGCAGCGCTCGCCAGATGATCCGGCGGTGTGTGCCGGCGCAAACACCGATACGCGTCGATCGCGCTCGCTACGCGAATCACCAGCGTCGCCACCAGGCTCCACACGCTGACCAGGATCAGCAGCATGCTGACCACGCCGGCGATCGCCCACAGCACGCCGCGAAGCCGGTGTGCCGCGAGCCCCTGGCCAACGCCCGGGAACAGCAGGCTGCCGAACACCGCGAGCAGGACAGAGGCCGACAAGAGAGCCAGCACATCACGCCTGGTCGATCGGAGCAACTCGCACGTGCTGGCCCCACGCCGCCGACGGTGCAGGGGTGGTACCTTCAAGGCCGATATGCCTCAGGTCGTCGACTTTCCGCCGATTGGCCAGGACCACCGTGGTGCACTGCCCGCGCTCGTCCGCGTCTGCAAGGACACCCCGGCCAAGGGTGAATCGTTCAAGGACTTCCGGTCGCGTCTGCGCACCGCCAAGCTGTGGGACCGCGAGCGGCCCATCGTGATGCTGCGCTTCCTCGGTGTCGGTGGTCCCACGATCACGCCCTCCGAGCTCATGCAGGCCCTCGCTGCCGCATCGACCGACGACGACACCTCGCATGCCGTGATGGATCGTCTGTGGTTCCTCAACCCGCTCCTCGGCAAGACCATCATCGAGCTCGTCACCCAGCGCGCCCACGGCAAGGACGAGATCTCCAAGTACCTCCAGGGCGCGTCCTACAAGGGCGTCGTTCCGTCGCGCCCGGGTCTCGAGACCTGGCTGCAGATCGGAATCGCGACCGGTGTCCTCAAGACCGTCGGCATCGCGGTCACCGTGGGCCCGCGTCTCGAGCGCTACGCCGCGCTCGCCTCGGCCCTCGACACCGACGAGCTCCTCGAGGACAACACCCCGTACCCAGATCCCGTCATCCCGAGCCTCAACGAGGAAGAAGCACCGGCGGCCCCAGGCCCGGCCGCGGCCGCCAACTTCGGGATGGCCGCGCGCCGCTTCAATGATGGTTCCAGCACGGCCGCGCCGACCGAGGTCGTCGGCCCCGAGTCTTCGATCCCCGTTGCTGCCGCGCCGCCGGTCGGTCAGCCCCTCCCTCCGCCGCTGCGTCACCTGAATCCCGATGGCATCCCGTCGCCCCGGGGGCGTGATCGTGCCGTTCCGGTCGCGCGCTTCGCCGCCGGCTTCTCCGACGAGGTGCTCGACGAGACCACCAAGAAGATCGGCGCGTGGTGGGACGACCTCAAGCTCCAGTCGCTCACCTACCAACCCTCCGACTTCGGTCTCGACGCCGAGCAGTGGATCGAGAATGCCGACGAGGTTCTCTACCGCATCGCAGTTGCTGCAGCGCTCGCCTTCCGTCTCGACCGTGACCGTGCAGGTGTGATCGCCACCTTCGGTGCACTCGACAAGGCCGGTGTGCTCGCCGACCTCTATCAAGGCACCGTCCCCGAAAACCTCCCGACGCAGGTCGATGCGCGCGCCCTCATGCTCGCGTCGCTCGCGGCCCGGCGCTGCGCCGAGGTCCCCGAGCTCGCATCCTCGCTCGATGGTCGCGCCAATGCTGCCGAGGCCTTCGCTGCGCACGATTCCGCCGTTGGCCGTGGCCTGTTCCGCACCGAGCTGTTCTGGATCGTCGACATGCTCGCGCGTCTCGGTGTCGTCCGCTATCCGGACCTCGCCGACTTCACGGTCACTCCGCACCGCATCATCCGCGACACGCTGTTCCGCCTCGGCTTCATCGGGTCGCCGTACGCCTCCGATGCTGCCTCTCTCGCCGCTGCCGCGAAGGCTGCGCGCAAGGCAGTCCCGACCGGACCGGCCGACGAGATCCTCGCGCTGTTCTGCCTGACCGCCGGCTGCGCTTACGACTGCGCGCATCGCAAGACGTGCGACTTCCCCTGTCGCGAACGCCTCGAATAACTAAGGAACGTACTCGTCGGCGCCGACGTCGCGATGGGCTCCGTTGGGCCGCGCGTCGCCGTCGAAGTCATGGTCGAGCGTGGAGATGGTGGAGGCGTCAATCGCGATGCTGCCGGCCTGCAGGTGGTAGTCGTATGGCGCGACGTCCGGCGAGACAAACTTCAGCGCGGTGACGTCATTGTCGACAATCAAGGCGCCTGGGTACGTGCACGTACTTCCCATCGTCTGCTTCGTGTTGCGCGCAATAACGTTGTTCTGCATCGAAGTGGGGACGGTGACGTTGCAGTTGACTCCCCAGCCGGCGGCGGAACTGGTCGATCCATTATCTGCAATGGTGTTGAAGTCGACTTGATTGCCCGGGTTTGCCGAGTACAGATTCAACCCATACCCGCCGTCGCTCTTATTCCGGATCACGAAATTGTTCGTGAGTTTGAAGACACCACCGTCGAGGTCCGCGCCGCGCCCGTTTCCCACGATCACGCAGCGGTCGATCGTCACGTTGCTTTCGCTGATTCGCAAACCCTCTTGGCTGTTGTTTGCAAACACGCTCTCCGCTGCGATGAGCGTCATGAACGCCCCATAAACACCAACGAACTCGTTATCGCGGATCGTCACGCCGCGGAGGTAAACGGTGCTTAAACCGCCGGACGCGGCGCGGTAAATACCAGCGCCTTCCGTACCCGCTGCGCCTTCGATGACAAGATTGTCGAGATGAAGCGTGGCACCTGTTGCCAACGTGATGATGGGGCCAGCCGTCGAGCGTGTTAGCGACGGTGCCGCGCCAGCGCCAATGATCCAGCGTTCCGCATCTGGGCTGAGCTCCGAGACCTCGGGATAGATCCCGGACGCGATCACGATAAACAGGCGTGAAGACGCAACTGTTAGAGCCCTGGAGACAGTAGTGCAGGGCGCACTGCGCGAGCAGTCCGATGTCGAGGCGCCGCCTGCATCGACGTACGCGATCGCGTTTTCCGCTACGCACGCGCCATTGCTCGCACATGCGCCGCTCGGACAGTCGGGGTGCGTCTCGCACTTTCGACATGCACCGGAATCGCAAACCGGCTCGTTGATCCCGCAGTCGAGGGAATCGCGGCAGCTGGTGCAGCGACCTTCCACGCAAAATTCGCCGCTCTGGGCGAAGCCCGGGCATTGCCCGTCGGAGTCGCAGAATTCGGCGCACGCGTCGGCGACACAGTAAGGAGCGGTTGCATCGCATCCAGTCGAGGACGCGCACGGTATCGCGATGCACTGGTGGCCTCGACAGAGCAGCCCCTCGTCGCACTCGCTGCCGACCGCGATGTCGTTCGCCGCGCAGTCGGCTTCGTCGACGCAGCAGCGGTTTGGGTTGGGCTTCGTGCAGCCGACCGCGAACACCAGACAAACCACGAGCAGTGACTTCATGACCACCTTGTCGACCCTCATCCCGAGTAGTTGCGAGTCTACCGTGGCTTACGACCTGACCGTGGAGGCAGGTAACTCGTTGAAGGCCCTGGCGCATGCTAGTTTTCAACCATGCTGCCAGCACTGATCGTCGGGGCGCTGACCGCCTGGTATCTCGGTGTCCGGTTGGGCGTGATCGTCGCGATCGCGACTGCCGTGGCGATGCTCGTTGCGAACTTCGTCCCGGGTATGACCCTCATGGTCTACGGGCTCGTGATCGCCTGGTGCGCCGCGCTGTACTTCTTCGGGCCCAAGATCTCGAAGTCGTCGGGCAAGACGAGCATGTCGAGCGTGTTCGGAAGTCCGCTCGTACAGGCGCAGGCGTTTGTGAAGAGGATGTTCAGCTTCAGCCCGGGCGCGAACAAGGACTCGAAGAACTCGAAGAAGTAAGCCGGGGACTGAGAATCCCAGCTGCCGGGACGAGTGGGCACTTTCTAGGGTGTGCACACCCCGGACAGTCGCCGTTCCGACATGAGGTGACGGCCACTTAGCTTCGGCACGCACCTTGTACTACCGCTCGGCATGCGTACCCTTGTTGCCGCCAGCCTCTTCGCGCTGATTGTCCCCGCGTGCATCGTCGGCCCGGGTGAGATCTCCGGTGTCGGTGAAGAAGAGATGGAAGGCGGCGAGAACGGTGGTGGTGGCGGCGGCGGCTCGGGCGGTGGTAGCGGCACGACGCTCACCCCGCGCATCACGGCGACGGTCGACAAGACCACGATGCCGACGGAGCTCGGCAAGACCGAGACCCTGACGGTCACCATCCAGAGCGTCGACGGTTTCACCGGCTCGGTGCCGGTCACGTCCGCGATGATGGATGCGACGAGCGCGCTGACCGGCTTCACGATCACGGCGACGCCCCCGACGGTAGACCTGACGGCCGGCGGCTCAGCGACGGTGCAGCTGAGCGTGAAGATTCCGACCGATGCCGCGGCCCTGGCGCCGCAGCTCAAGATCGACCTTGGCGGCGCCTCGCCCGCCAGCGTCACCTCGGATCTGACCATCGCGAACCAGCTCACGCTGATGATTCCGGCCGGCACAGGTGCGGGTGCAGGAGCCCATGCAGGCCTCCCCGCCGCAAACGCACCCATTCGCCTCCGCAGCGGTGCCTCGATCGTGTTCCGCAATGCGGACACCATCCAGCACGTCATCCACGGTAACGGCGGAATCCCCCACGAGAATCTCGGCGCCGGCATGCCGGGCACGGACTACAAGGTCACCGTCATGAACAATGCGACCTGGTACTGCCACTCGCATGAGGGCGACGACAACATCAACCGCCCAGTCAACGTTCAGTAATCGCGGCCTTCAGAGCTCGCTGCTGGGACTCCAGGCCCCGATTGGGGTCTGATCCCCCATGTCTGGGCCAAGTGCGGTTCACGTAATCCAAGTGTTACGTAAGGCACGGAAATTGGAGATAATGCGCAATATGCGTACACCCTTGCTGGCCGGACTGATTGCGATTCTCATCCCGGCCTGCATCAACGAGATCACGGGCGTTGGTGATGAGGACGAGATGGACATGGGCTCGGGCTCTGGCTCGGGTTCCGGTTCTGGGTCCAACAACAACGCAACGCCGAACGTGGCTTCGACCCTGGATAAGGGGACAGTCACTACCGAGAATGGCAAGACCGAAACGCTGACGCTGACGCTCACGAGCGAAGGCGGCTTCGCTGGCGACGTGACCATCACCTCGACGCTGCTCGATTCTGCGAGCGCGACAATTGGCGCCATCGTGCTGGCGGGTCCAACGACGGTAACCCTCGCCGCCGGCGCGACGCAGACGGCGATGTACACGATCCAGATCCCGTCGAACACGACTGCAACGGTCAAGACGGCGGAGTTCAAGCTCGGTCTTGTGAGCTCGCTTGGCGCCAAGGACGTTACGAGCGCAGTGACGATCAACAACACGTACACGGTGGACTACCCGGCGGGAACTGGTAGCACTTCGGCGACCCATCCCAACGCAGGCATGGACATCACCATCAAGCGCGGAACAATCCTCCGTTTCCCGAACAACGACACGATCGACCACATCATCCACGGCAATAATGGCTTCGCACACGAAGGCCAGGCCGTGGGCGTCGATGGTCTCCCCGGGCGCGTCTACACCATACCGACCACCGGGGTTGCGCTGGGTGTCATGGGCACGGTCGGTTGCCACACGCACAGTGGCAACGGCGCCGCCTACGGCAACTATACCGTCGACTAGAGTTGCAAGCAGGCGCAGTGGACGGCAGGCTCGCCAGGATGTGGCGGCCTGCCATCTTTCGTTTCGGGATGCTCGCGAGCATCTTCGCCGTCGCGTGTGGCGGCGGCGGCGGCAAAGCCGAGACGATCGGCAATCGCGGCCCGCTTGTCGTCAGCGATGGCGACATGACGGCCACCTACTGGTGCGCGATCACGAGCGGCGAGTACGACTACCCGCCGATGCCGTGCGAGATCCGGAAGGTCAACGCCAACTTCATGCTCGCGAAGCTCGCCGGCTCGCAGCGCTTCCGCGGCGTCGTGAAGCCCCGCGGCGACGGCTTCACGTTCGACGGCGAGTTCTATTGCCCGTTCGGCGATTGCACGCAGCCACTGCACGGGGTGTTCGCACGCACCAGCGACGGTAAGTTTCGCGGCACGTTCAACGACAACGCGATCATCGTCACGATGACTCGCACCGAGGAGAACAGCTCGTGGGGCGGCGCTGGCTATGGCGGCGGTAGCTACGGCGGCGCCTACGGCGGTATGGGATACGGCGGCTCGACGTACGGGCAACCGCTTCAACCGCAGCATTGAGACTATGAAGCTTGGCCTCGCAATCCTGGTGTTGTTGGCGGTCGGTGCGACGCGCGAAGTTCGTGCCGATGGCATCGTGCTCGAGTCGTATACGGGCGAGCGCCCTGCGGATGCGGCACGGCTGCTGACGCCGGTGCTCGAGGAGCTATCTCGCAAGAAGTTCAGCGCCGGCGACGGCGTCGCACGCCAGTTTGACTCGCAGGTCTCGCGGCCATCGCGGCAGCCCAAGGCCATGCCGGCAGATTTTTCGGCGCAGGTCGACAAGGGCTTCAAGGCCTGGGTCAGCGGCAGCTTCGACGAGTCGATCAAGATCCTCGTGCCGCTGATCGAGAACGCACACGCGAACACCGGACAGTTCGCGATGGATCCGTCGCTGCGCGAGCCGCTGCAGAAGGCGCTGATCGCGCTGTCGCTCGCACAGCAGCGCATCGGCGATCCGGGCGCGATGCGCGCCACGATGAGCGAGCTCGTGCGCAGCTTTCCCGAGGCTCAGATTTCGCGCGCGACTTATGGGCCCGATGCGGCGACGGCGTTCAACGCGGTTCGCAAGGAGCTGCAGGCGCAAGGCACCGGCAAGCTCACGGTCAAGGTCGCCGATGACTCGGGCATCGTGTTCATCGACGAGGCGTACCGCGCCGTTGGCTCGACCACGGCCCAGGTGATCCCCGGCGAGTACCGCGTGCTCGTGATGGCGAACAAGCGGCCGTCTCGCGCGCATCGCGTGATGGTCCGCACCAACGAGGAGACGACGGTCGAGATCAATGCGGCATTCGATCAGGCGGTTCGCACGACTGGCTTCACCGGGCTGTCGTACGCCAACGACTCCGATCGCCAGGCACACGAGTCAGCACACGCCGCGAAGTTTGCTCGCGCGGTCGGCGCGAGTGCGGTCGCCGTGGTCGGCATCGACGACGTGCGCGGCAAGGCATCGGTCGTCGGTGCGCTCATCTCGCTGCAGACTGGCCGCGAGATCCGGCGCGCGAGCATTCCGCTCGATCCTGATCCGTCGAACGACCGGCTCGTATCGCTCGCGAGGTTCCTCGGCGGCGAGGAGCCGGCGCCGGGCCTCGACGTTCAGTTCGCCAGCGCGGCAGCAGCGGCAGCACACGAGCAGGAGCGTGGAAACGGACCCGAGCAACAAACGGCGGGGGCAGGGCGCTGGGGCGGCTGCGCTTCATCACCGGATTTCTCGGGCTCGGCGGCCTGGTCACCGGCGCCGTGCTCGTCGGGCTCGACGGCCGCTGCTCGAAGGAGCCTGCCGCTGGCCAGCCCTGCAACGACCTGTACTCGACGGCAACGCCTGGCTTTATCGCCCTCGGCGCGGGCGCCGTGTTCACGGGCATCTCGATCTACCTGTTCGTCACCCACAGGTCCGCGCCGGTCGTGCAACCCACCCAGGGTGGCGCGACTGTCGGCTTCATCACGCGCTGGTAGTCCGCTAGACTGCGCGCATGGAAATGCCGCAGTCCTTCGAAGAGTTCTGGCCGTACTACGTCTCGCAGCACCAGAACAAGACGTCTCGTCAGCTGCACTTTGTCGGCACGACCCTCGCGATGGGTTGTGTTGCCGCCACGCCGTTCTATCCGCCCGCGATTCTCGCGGCACCGGTGCTTGGCTACGGCTTCGCGTGGGCCGGCCACTTCATGTTCGAGAAGAACAAGCCGGCCTCGTGGGGCGGCGCGAAGGCGCTCGTGTGGTCGCTTCGTGGCGACCTGCGCATGTGGGGCAAGATGGTTCGCGGCGCGATGGACGGCGAGGTCGATCGCGTTGTCGCCACGCTGCAGCCGCAAGCGGCCTGAGCTACTTCTCGAACAGCCGGCGCTCCGACGAGCTCCAGCGCCAGACCGGCCCGCGTCCATGCAGATGGACGCCACCGCGCCAGGTGTCGATACCTTGCTCATGCACGCGATCGATCGCACCGGCGAGCGCCTGACGACCGAGTGCAGTCACGGTGACGTTGACGCCCTTGAATGCGTCCGCGCTCACCGCGCCCGTCGGTGCGCCCTCGATGTAGCCGATGGCGCCGAACGTCTTCAGGATCTCGAACAGCAATCCATCGGTGATCGGATAGCGCGGATCCATCGCGTGCGACGCCTGCATCAGCGCGGCGCCCGTGGCTTCACCACGCGCGATCGCCGCAAGCGTCTGCCGCTCGGTGCGCGACAGACCGCTCGTCGGATCGGGGAACTCTTCGAGGTGCCGCTCGACCGCACCCGCGAGGAACGGCATTGCCTTCACGCGCTTGACCAGGAACGGCAACCCACGTGGGTCGGCCGCGGTCAGTGCAATCCACGTCGCCACGCTCTCGTCGATCGCATCGCGCGACAGCGGCGTCCGGCGCGGCCACAGCTCGGCGAGCTGCGTGGGCTCGAGCTGACCCATGCCGAGGAAGTTCGGAATCTCGGGGTGCCGATCGATCGACACGACCGTCAGCGTCTGCGGCAAGCCGCGCCGCGACAGCCGGGCGAGCAGCCGCACGAGCGCGAGCTGATCGAACAGGTCGTGCTCGTACCAGAGGATCAACTCCTCGGCGCCCGCGGCCTCGTCGAACTGCGCGTCCCAGTCAGCGAGCTGCTTCGTCGTCGCCGCAGCGGACGGACTTCCTTCACGCTTCGCCCAGAACTCGCTGCGCGCTTTGTGATGCTCGGCATCGGCCACCGGCAGCACGGGACCCTGGTCCAGCGCATCGGCCCACACGCGGATCTCGCCAGGCAGATCCGCGAGCGAGAGGGTGTCCGCCGTGCTGTCTCCGTTGCAGACATGGACGATGCGTTCCATGGCCGTCTCGTACCACGCCAGCGCTGCTAACTGCGCGTCACGCCGACCTATTCCGCGCTCCCGCAACCCGGACCTGCACGTGCCGATAGAGGCGGCGTGTTCCAACTTGCCCGCCAAGCCCAGCGCCGCATCGAGAACAGCAACCAGACCGCCGTCCGCACGGTCGACTACGCGCCGGCCTCGCCCGGCAAGCAGGCGCTGACCGACCAACAGCACGGCAACGCACTCGGCGCGCCCGACTACTACAGGGTCGCGGTCGACTCCGCGCTCCGCGAGATCGACGCACTTCGCACCACCGCGCTGCCGAACCTGGTCGCGATTCGCCGCAAGAAAGACCTCGCGCCGCTCACCAAGCAGATCGAGGTCGCGAAGGCCGCGATGCGCGTGCGCCACATGATCCTCAGCGCCAACGCGCACGTCTACGCGCTCGAGTTCGCCGCGACTCACACCGATCCGATGGTCACCTTCCTGCGCGAGCGCATCACGCGCGTCGTTGCTCGCGCCACCAAGCTCGGCGCCTATGACGGCGCCCTCGACATGCGCCCGCCGCAGTACGTCGATGACAGCGCGAAGAAGCTCGCCGGTGGCAACACGCACAAGGTCACGCTCGCCACCACGCCGCCGCCGCCCGTGCACGAGAGCTCCTTTGCGCCGACCAAGCCCGCCGAGATCCGCCGCGCCGCCGGCAACCCGAAGTCGGGCAACACGCCGGCCCGCGTGCCGCTGCGCTCGCGCACCGCGCGCGGCACCGGCTCGCTCGCCTCGGCAAAGGCTGCACCGTCGAGCGGTTCACCGACGGATCAGCGCGCGGCGAACATTCGCCCGGGCTTCCGCCCCGGCTTC
This sequence comes from Haliangiales bacterium, assembly GCA_038322185.1. GTDB lineage: Bacteria > Myxococcota_A > Polyangia > Haliangiales > Haliangiaceae > JABFXX01. Next base: position 6,163 of record JBBQFU010000205.1, on the reverse strand, counting down.
CGCCCGTAGTCCTCGCAAACCACACCCGAACTTCGCCCGCATCCGTTGGTGCGACGGCCGATACGAGGGCCATGCCGAATCCGATCGACGCTGGCCGTACAGTCGGTGCCCTTGTTCTTCTCGCGATCATCGCGGTCTTCGTCTACGTCCCGAGCGCGATCGAGGTGACCGCCACGGATGTTAGCGATGACGCTGGCATCTGGCTCTATGACAGCGACGTCGTCGCCGGCACGAGCTTCGAGGGCCTTGCCCGGGTGGACTCCGACGCGAGAATCGTGGCGGTGCACGTCAACGCGGGGGAGCGTCGTACGTTTGACGGCGACGGTGACAACGACCTCGACTTCGAGATCGAGATACCGGTCCTGGCGCGCGGAGAGGCCGTCGTGAGCATCGACGTGGACTACGCGTACCGAGACGGAGCCTTGCGCCGCGCCGTCTTCTGGCGAGGTGTGACAGTTCACAGCCGCGTCGAGAGTGATCTTCGGCGTGCGGTCAAGGCGTCGCTGGCGGCCGCGTCGTGGCTCGTTCTCCTCGTCCTCGATACAATCCGTCGGCGCAGGTACCAGCGGCAGTACCGAGCGCCCGGGAGAGCGTGGCTGATCGCCATGGTTCCTGTGGCTGTCGTCGGGTGGTGCTGGTTCAGTGAGCTGCTCGTTCACGTGATGCGATTTCACGGCTGGTGGTTCGCGTCACTGTGCATGGCCGCATGGTTCTCGGCCCTGCTGATCGCGAAGCGGCGCTGCCGCACGTACGGGATGAAGTCGTATCTGGTCGAGCAGATCCTCGTCGATTCGTTCGTCGACGACGCGCCCTTTCGCGGAGCGAACGTTCGAGCGCCGATCTTGCCGATCGGGGACCTGGAGCTTGCGTGGCTCGCCGCGGGCTTCGGCATCGAGCGTGTCGGACCGAACTTGCGTGTCGAGCTCGATGGTCGCGGAGTCATGATGGTCGTGGTGCCTCCCTGCGAGAGCATCGGCGGTGAACCGTTCGAGATTCACGTGTCCGGGTACGCGATCGCCTCCGTCGCACTATCAGCGGCTTGCCCGCTCCTCGGGGAGTTGCGCGTCTTCGGAAGTGACGAGCGGTTTCGTGTTTCGTCGCGATGAACGCAACCGGGTGCGAGGGCGGCCGATACCGGCGCCATGGACAGCAAACCCGTCGTCTACGTCCCGCGCTCGAACGAAGTGTCCCGGATGATCGACGTCGAGGCGCTGAGCATCACGCCGCGCGCGCAACGCGTGGGCGTCTGCCTGATCGCACCTCGCATGATCAGGCCCGCCGAGCTCATGGCGTCGTGTGCGTACTGGCCGAAGCAGCTCGCGACAGCCGGCGTGGCGCGCATCGTCGTGCTGCTGAGTGCCGAGGCGTTCGTCCAGGCACGCCCGGTCCTGGCCGCGTGCCGCTGTCGCATGGCCGAGTACGGGGTTGATGTCGAGTACTTCCACGAGGGGCACCTCGAGAGCGATCAGATTGCCGCGTGGTTCGAACAACGTAAACCCCGACGCCGCGTGACGACCGATTCGCTCATCAAGCTCAGTGAACGCTATGCCGCACGGGGAGACGTACGCGCGGCGACGCATGCGGTGCGACTCGCTGAAGCCATCGCCGCGAGTCTCGATGCGAGCTCCATGACTGAACCGAGCGCCAGCAGCCAGGCCGGCACCGTGCAGGGCCGTCGCGCCGGCTGATGTTCTGCGCGATAGTCAGCCCATGACGCGCAAGCAGACCGAGGACGGCGAGGGCGTCTGCTGGTGGGACCAGAACTGCTGGGCCGCCGCAAAGCCCGGCTCGATGCAGACGCCGAGAGCCTTCGTGAGCCCTGCGCTGTGGCTACTTGTTAGGATCTGCGGACATGGCAACGAAGCTGGCGAGGCGGAAGCCGCGCATCAAGTCTCCCAAGCCCGGCTCGCGCTCAACGTCGTCTCCTGTTCGCATTGATGGCCTCGTTTCGGACGCCGCGCTCGCACAACCTGGAACCTGGTACGTGATGTTTCTCATGCCATGGCGCCATCCCGATGGCCGGGTTATCGATGAAGAGCTGCGCGTCGCACCCGAGGTCGCTCGCAGCGTCGCTGTAGCTGCTCAGCGACACTATCGCCGTGGCGTCGCCGTGCGAGTCACAGCGAAGCAAGTGACGAAGGGACGTGGGTTCACCTACTGGAACGCCGACGGGATTTCAAGGGTCGAGAAGTTGCGGAAGCTTCAGCTCGAGGAACCCCAGGACATCACGGTTCGGCACGCGCTCGGTGGCCTGGTGCTGGATCGTGGACGCGGCGCGTTTGTCGGCAAACGTGGCCGTGCCGAGCTGATTATCGATCGCGTTGACGGGTTGCTCGCGGCGGCGACCACGCGCGTCCGAGCGGTCGAGGAGAAGCAAGCGCAGATCCGAGCGGCGATCGCAAAGAGCCTCGTTCCGGTCTACAACGCGCACTGGCGCGAGACGCGGACCAGCATCGACGCTGCCGCATTCGACCGGCGGTTGAAGCTTTCAACGATCCACGTCGGCGCTGGGCGCACGACGCTCTATTACGTGTCCGGATCGCTGTTCGCGGATCACGGCGTCGAGGTGCGAATCGGCGCGCGTGGCGTCATCTCGGAGATTCTGATCTCGTGATGCCGCGAGAAAACCCTCGCAAGCTCCGCAGCTCGATCCCGAAAGGAGAAAACAGGGAGAAAATCGATCTGGCAACCGCTGATTATCGCTTCGGCCCGAGGCCGTACTTCTTCATCTTGTCGATCAGCGTGACGCGCGAGACGCCAAGACGTCGCGCGGCCTCGGACTGGTTGCCGCCCGTCGAGTCCAGCGCACGTCCGACGAGTCCACGCTCGAAGGCTTCGACCTGCTCCTTGAGCGACGGACCATTGCGCGCATCGGGCGCAGGCTCGTCGGTGTCGGCCGCAGGGACCGAGCCCGAGGAGTATGCGGACAGCGAGCCCGACGATCCGGAGGGCGTCGAGGTGTCGGCGTCGCGGAAGTCGGAGAGCGTGATCACGCCACCGGTCGAGAGGGCCGCGAGACGCGCGATCGCGTTCTCGAGCTGGCGCACGTTGCCGGGCCAGTCGGTGCGAGCGAGCGCATCGATGAGCTGCGGCTCGAGGGTCACGGTGCCCAGGCCGAAGCGCTCGCCGTAACGGCGCGCGAACTCCTCGGCGAGCGCCGGGATGTCATCGGTGCGATCGCGTAGTGGCGGGACCACGAGCTCGACGACGGCGAGCCGGTAGTAGAGGTCCTCGCGGAAGGTGCCGGCCTTCGCTTCGGCTGCGAGATCACGGTTCGTCGAGGCAACGACACGCACGTTGACCTTGTCGATGCGGCCCGAGCCGACGGGCTGGATCTCGCCTTCCTGGAGCGCGCGCAGCAGCTTGGCCTGCACGGACGGTGGGAGCTCGCCGACCTCGTCGAGGATCAGGGTTCCGCCATCGGCTTGCGCGAAGAAGCCGGGCCGCGAAGCACCAGCACCGGTGAAGGCACCGCGCGCGTGACCGAACAGCTCGGCATCGGCGAGGTCGGCGGGCAGGGCGGCGCAGTTGAAGCGGACGAGCGGCTTGGAAGCGCGGAGGGACTGCGCGTGGAGGAGCTCGGCGACGAACTCCTTGCCGGTGCCGGTCTCACCACGCACGAGCACGGTGACGTCACGCGAGGCCACGCGGCCGGTCGCTTCGAGGAGACGGCGCATCGGGCGCGAGGCACCGATGATGCGGCGACCGAGGGTCTGCTCGGCGGCGAGGCGCCGGTTGTCGACACGCAGGCGGCGCGCCTCGAGCGCACGCTCGATCACGACGGCGACCTCGTCGATATCGAACGGCTTGGTCAGGTAGTCGTAGGCACCTTGCTTCATCGCGGCGACGGCGACCTTCTCGGAGCCGTGCGCGGTGAGCAGGAGGATCGGGAGAGAGGGGTCGCGCGAGACCACGTGGCCCATCAGCTCGAGCCCGTCCATGCCCGGCATCGACAGGTCGGTCACGACGGTCTCGGCATCCTCGAGCTTGGTGAGCGCTTCGGCACCCGAGCGTGCGGTGATCACCTTGTGACCTCGCTCGATCAGGACCTCGCTCAGCGTGAACAGCACACCAGGCTCGTCATCGACGAGCAAGACCGTACTCATGCGCGCGCCTCGATCATCGCTGCGCGAGGGGCGGGCTCCGGTGCTGTGGTCGCTGCCTTGCCGGGCAGCGAGATGGTGGCAGTGGTGCCGCGACCGACGGTACTCGCGTAGGCGAGCGAGCCACCGTGTTGCGTGATCACGCCCTGCGCGAGCACGACACCGAGGCCGGTACCGTTGGGACGCGTGGTGAAGAACGAGGTGCCGAGGCGCTCGAGATCCTCGGGCGTGATGCCGCGGCCGCTGTCCTTGACCTCGAGGGTCACGTTGCCGCCACCGTTGCGAACCTTGAGCTGCACGCTGCCACCATGCGGCGTGGCCTCGATCGCGTTCGCGACGAGGTTGATCAGCGCTTCCTTGAGACGACGCGGATCGCCTTGCACCGGCGTGGGGCCGCCCTCCATCGCGAGCGTCACGCCTGCTTGATCGGCGCGACCGGCGAGGACATTGAGGACGTCACGGCCGAGCGCGTTGAGGTCACACGCTTCGGGCGCGAGATCCTCGAGCGGCCGCGAGAACGAGAGGTACTCGTTGAGGATGGTCTCCATGCGGCTGATCTCGGACGAGACGACCGCGAGGCGCTCCTGCGTACGCTCGCTCTCGGGCGCGCGGGCGACGAGCTGACACAGGCCCTTGATCGAGGCGAGGGGGTTCTTGAGCTCGTGCGCGACCTTCGCGCCGACCGACTGCAGGCGACGCAACTGCGCCTCCGCCTCGGTGACACGCTCTTCGCGCAAGCAGTCGTAGGAGTCACCGGCGCGGCTCGCTGCGGTCGCCAGCTTGCCGGCCATCAGGTGCAGCATGAAGACCGACCAGCCAAGGCCGATGAGCACCGCGGCCATGTAGGGCAGGTCCGCGAGCTGCGGCCCGACGACCGCGGTCGGCAACATCATCATGGCGGCGACGAGAAGAACGTTACACAGCGCGATCCAGCGCGACGCCGCGATCGGACCGAAGAACAGGAGCGACACGATCGACGGCAGCGCGAGCGAGGGCAAGAACGGCGAGTGGAGACCACCCGTGAGCGTGGCGCATGTAGTCACGAAGACCTGCGCGCACAGGCTCATCCCGATGAAGGACCCCTCGATGCACTTCTCGTCGGCGCGTGCGCGGTTGGACGTGAAGCGCTGGACGTTGGCGAATACGAGATAGAGCGCGCCGATCGCGACGACACGCCAGGTCGGATAGTCCGCGAGCAGGAGGATCGCGATGGTGCCCGCGTGGACGAAGGCGCCGATCGCCATCGCCCACCTCGACAGCGACGCCGCCTCTTCCAGGAAGAAGAAGTTGCGGCGCCCCCGCCAGACATCGGCGGAGCGGGGTACGTCAGAAACGGACGCAGACACGACGGGGGCATGTGCCAGCTTCGTGCCAGCGGGCGTGACCATGCGGGTCGCTATCGTCATCGTCCGCAACTCTAGCGCAGTCAGTCTGTTGCGCGTCGACGGATCGAAACGTGACTCGCCTGGTCACGTTTCGTGACTGTCGGTTGTATGGCGGCCCGACAGCAGGCCCCGCAAGTTGCGTCTGGCGCTGGCACCATGCGTGGCACGGCGGGTGCTTTGATGCGCGCCATGAGACTTCGCCTCGCCCTGGCCTTGAGCGTCTTCGCGGCGACTTCGGTGTTTGCGCAGCCCAAACCCGCCGCCGTCGCCGACGACATGGCGTCGTTCGAGAAAGACGTCGACGCGCTCTTCGTGCAGGGCGGGCTGACGGCCGAGCAGGCCGCGGCGCGCGCCACCAAGACCTCCCCGACGGTGCGCCGCAACAGCGCGCGAATCGAAGCGGCACTCGCCTCCGTGCAGGCCGCCGAGCTCGCACGGATCCCGCAGGTCGGCGGCAAGCTGTCCTACACGCGGCTCTCGCCCCTCGATTCACTGAGCCTCGGCCCGGGCGTGTCGCTCGAGTTCCCAGTCAACTCGTACGCGGCGCAGGCGCAGGTCGTGGTCCCGCTCTCGGACTACGTGCTGCGGTTCCCCAAGCTCATCTCCGCCGCGAACGCTGCCACCGACGCTGCGCGCACGGGCAGGGTGTCTGCCGAGGTCAATGCTGGCCAGGAG
>JBBQFU010000204.1:0-16358 GCA_038322185.1 Haliangiales bacterium | reverse complement strand
AAGCGCCCGCTTCCGTACGGCCAGCGCTTCACGCTCGCGCTGACCGGTATCAAGGACACGGCTGGCAACGAGCTCACCACGACGGTCCACTTCACCACGGCGGTCAACCTCGAGATTCGGTCTCGTCCGTTCGACCCGTCTGCGCAACCGTACTCGTACACCGAGGTAAAGCCGGATGCCAACGGGTTTGCGGACGAGTGGGTGCGCCGGGAGGGCCCGGGCACGGACATGATCTGGTTCACCACGGACGACCCCTACTCGGAGTTCTACGACATCGTGAACCGGCCGACCGGGCAGCTCACGGCCGAGTGGATCATGGCGGCAGGCGTTGACACGATCCTCCACACCACCGACGACATCAGAGAGGCCGGCCTCGAGTACAACTACGATGCGGACGGCGTGTTCACGGAGCTCGTGGGTCACGAGATAGGGACGGCCGGCCCAGACATGATGTTCGGTACCTCCGATGATGTGATCTCGTTCATCATCACCTCCAAGTTCCAGGCGGGATTGCTCCAGAACCGCGTCTACTACACGAGCCCGGGTACCGTGGACATGGAGTGGCGCAACGCCGACGATCAGTGCGCGGGAGGTGATGCACTCGTCGAGATGACGTACGACGCGATGGGACGTCGCACGCGCGAGGTCCGCAAGTCGTGTGGCACGGACAAGCTGCCGTTCACGGTGGACGATCTCATCCTCAAGTACTTCGACTATCAGTACGACGCCAACCACGTGCACACGCAGACCATCACTCGCTCGGGCCCCGGCACGAACGGCACGTGGCTCGATAGCGACGACCTCATCGGTGGCTCGGAGATCTGGACCGTCGACGCGAACGGCCTTGTCACCGAGCACCGCGTCTACAGCGGTCCCGGCATGACGAACGCCGAGCTCGTCCAGCTCGACAAGTGGACGTACGACGCGAACAAGCAGCCGATCGAGCACACGGACTACACATCAGGCGTGGACACGATCCTCGGCACGCCGGACGACGCAGTGAGCCGCTACCAGCGCACCACGTACGATGCGCTGGGAAACCGGGTCCGGGTGCGGGCCTTTGACATCGGCCCCGATCAAGCGCCGTACACCGGCGACGATCGCCTCCAGCTCGACACCGACTACGACACGATGCACTGAGCGATCAGGGCAGCAGGCGAAGCACTTCGCTCGCCTGCGACGATCGCCTGCTCTGCGTCGGATCGAACGGCTTGCCGATGGCGGCGAGCGCGAGGATCGCGACGACACCAAGCCAGGGCCACACGGTCCGGCGCTCGGGCGCGTACTGCGTGGTGAGCCGCCGGGCGGGGCGGAGATCGATCCGGCGGACCTGGAGCGTGGCGTCCATGATGCGGTGGGTAGTGCGATCTCGATGCCAACCCGCTGAGCGCGGGCGATCACCGACGACGGGCGACGTGCGCCAGTTGTGCACGTCCGATCACAGCATGTTCGTGGTCGTGCACGACCGCACGCGTGTGCGCCGATGGCAACTTGGGGGTGCCATGAGAGGGGGCCCCCATGCACTGCACCGTTCAGGTCGCGGTGTTGATGTCTGTTGTCCGCTCGTCATCGATCACGAGCTTGAGCCCTGCCGGGAGCGTATCGCCGAGCGCCACGCGCTCCTCACGTGCCTCGAGCGCGACGACCTGCTCGACGAGCACCACCGCGCGCTCGCCACCCTGCATCGCCCGAACGGCGTTCGCGAGCTGAGCACGCGTCGCCTCGTCGAGATCGCGCGTGCGATCGCCGGTGCGGCGGCCGAGCTGCGCGAGCTGGAACGCGACCTTGTCGAGCTCGGGCCAGTCCCACGCGAGGATCTTCGTGAGCCAGTCTTTGACCTTCGCCGGCGGCACCACGAGGTTGAGCGGCCCGTACAGCGGCACGCGGGCGCCGATCCGAGACAGCGCCCACAGGTGGACGTCGTCCTCGCGACCCTTGCGCGTCTCCATGCGGTTCACGAGCTCGTCACCGATCTTCATCTTGTGTTGCGTCGGCAAGCGCTCCATCGATGCGATCGCGCGCCACATCTCGGCGAGCTCCTGCCTGCTCGGCTTCGCCTCGGCGAGCTTCTTGGCTTGCTTCGCGCTCGGCAGCAGCAGCTGCGCGAGGCGGTCGTAGAACTGATCCTGCTGGCCCTTGGCAAGGCCGCCGGCGATGCGGCGCCACACGATCCACCACGCGAGCTTGCTGGGCTCACTCTTGGGATGCGCGAGGTTCTCGTTGAACACGCCCCACATCACCCGCGTGCGCCATGCATCGAGCGGTGCGCCGGTGCCGGGGCGGAGCAGGAAGCCGGCGAGGTTGAGCCAGCGCTGCTCGTGATCCGCGGTCTTCTTGCGATCGGCAGCGACCTCGATCAGCGCGTCGAACATTGCGCGTGCCGTGGTCACCGACCACTCGTCGCGGCGGGTCTCGAACAGCGTCTCGAGGTCGCGCGTCAGCGTCTGCAGCCCGGCGCCGGTCGCGAACGCCGCCTTGATCTTGGCGCTCGCCTCCTCGGTCTTGGGATGCGGCGCAGCGTCGGCGCTGGTCTCGGCAGTCGCGGCGGTGCCGCCCGAGCGCATGTCGAACGCGAGCTTCCACGTCTCGTTGGGCACCTCGGTGTCGACGCAGAAGATCTCGAGCGCGCCGAGGGCGGTGATGTGGATCGCGAGGCGAACGGTGACCTCGCTGCGACCGCGGGCCCGGAGCACGGTCACGATCGGCGGCAGCTCGAGCAGATCGCTGCCATCCTCGAGCGTCTCGGCCTTGCCATCGCCGATCGGAACCAGCGCACCGGGCTGATCATCGCGCGTGCTCGACGAGTAGAGCCGGAAGCTGACCGGGCGGTTCGTCACCAGCTTGAAGTCACGCGCGAGCTGGACGCGCGCGCCGTCGTCGAGCCCGGCGGGCGCGAGGCACACGGCGAAGCGCGCGGGCTCGATGCCGCCGAACGCCTCGGTGGTCGGTACGCGGCGGCGAGCACCGCTCGCATCGACGCCAATGTAGAACGCGCGAGGCGTGCCGCCCTTGATGCGCGTGGCGAGACCGCGGCGAACGAGGCCGTAGTACGCCGCGCCCTGCGCGACCGCCATCTCGGGCATCGTCGATGGGAGCTCGCGGGTCGGCGAGCCCTGCCACGCCGCGATCTGGTCGAGCACACGCGCGCGCAGCGAGGCCGGCGTCATCGCGCCGCCGTTGAACAGCACCGCATCGACACGGCCCGCGCCGTGGCGCTCGAGGAACGTGGCGAGGTGGCGCGTGACCGCCGGGTCAGCGGCGTAGGGCAGGCCGAACTCTTGAAGACCCGAGCGGCCGCGCAGCAGCTGGGCGTCCTTGGGAACGAGCGGGAAGAAGCCGTCGAACAGCACGGTGTGCAGCTCGGCGCGCGAGACGTCGTCGCGCACGGTGCCGCCGATCAGCTTGGCGCCGCGGCTCTGCACCACGATCGGCGCCGACTCCGGCGGATCGTCGCCGAGCAGCGTCTCCTTCGCGAGCCGGCACGCGTGGACGAGGCCGTGCCACTGGAGCGCGTCGAGCTTCTTGCTCGTCGGCTGCGCCACGCGCTGCTCGACGATCTTGGCGAGCGTGAGGTCGAGGTTGTCACCGCCGAGCAGCAGGTGATCGCCGACGGCGGTGCGCGTGAAGCCATCGCCGCCCGCGTCGACCTCGATCAACGTGAAGTCGGTGGTGCCGCCGCCGACGTCGAACACCAGGATGCGCTCGCCGGCCTTGAGCGATTTCGAAATGTCGCGAGCCGCGTCGATCCACGCGTAGAACGCCGCCTGCGGTTCCTCGAGTAGCACGACCGGCGGATAGCCCGCGGCGGTCGCCGCTTGCAGCGTGAGCTCGCGTGCCGCCTCGTCGAACGACGCGGGCACGGTGACGAGGACCTCTTGCTCCTCGAACGGCGTGTCGGGGAACCGGTGGTCCCACGCCTCCCGGATGTGGCGGAGCACCTGCGCCTGCGCATTGATCGGCGACAGCTTCGGTCCGTCGTTGTCGCCCCACGGCAGGATCGCGGCCTGGCGATCGACGCCGGGGTGACACAGCCACGACTTTGCAGACGCGACCATGCGCGACGCCATGCGTGCGCCCTGGCTGCGTGCGAGCTCGCCGACCACGGGCCGCAGCACCGTCGAGACCGCGGCCTGCGGATCGGCCGACTTCGGCGGGGCGGGGCGCCAGGGTAGGGCGGTCTCATGCGGCGCGAGGTCGATGTCCCCCGCGAGGTACACGAACGAGGGGAGCTGGCGACGCGGGGCGACCTCGCCAGGCGCGACCAGCTGCTCGACCTCGAACACGCGGACGCGGGAGTCGGCGGCCTGCGTGTCGACAAATGCCACCGCGGAGTTGGTGGTGCCAAGATCGATGCCGATCAGATACCGCGCGGGCACGTCGCCGGTAATACCACGTGGTAACCAAAGGCGTGACTGTCCACGGGATCGTGCTCGCGCTGGTGCTGATGATGGGGACCGCGCACGCGGACCTCCCGCCGCCGGCACCACTGCCCGAGCTTGTCGAGACCCCAGCGGCTCCGCCGCTATCGGCGGAGCAGGGCTGTCTCGCCGAGGCCACCGAGCTTCGCGATCACCTGACGAGCGAGCGCGGTACCGCGAACACCTGGAACGCGGCGTGGCGCTGGATCTTCACCGGTGCGGCGGTCACGACCGCGGTCGTCGGCTATATCGATCCGTTCCCGTCCGCCAATCTCCAGCACGGTCTCTACGGCAGCGCGGGCAAGGCGACGATCGGTGCGCTCGCACGCTGGATCCTGCCGCTGAACATTCATGTACCGGCGGTGAACGCCGACAGCTGCACCGACGTCGCGCAGCTACGCAAGGAGGTCAAGCGCGTCGCACACAAGGAGCGCGGCATGTTCTGGCTGGGCCACATCGGCGGCATGCTCGTCAACCTCGGCGGTGCGGCCTACGTCTACTACTACGACGGCCTCGGCAAGGCGGCGCTGTCCGTTGCGATCGGCTATCCGGTCGGCGTGCTCAGCAACTACACGATGCCGCGCCGCTCGTGGAAGCTCTATCGCGAGCGTGAAGCGTCGTGGACGGTGACCACCGTCGGTGTCCTGCCGCGACGAGCGGACGAGGGCAGCGGCTGGGTGCTCGGCGTCGCGGGCTCCTGGTAGCGCCTAGCGGTAGTTGCGGCCCGGATCGACGATCAGCGGCGGCGAGATGATGTTCATCACCGCGTCGACGAATGCATTGGCATCGACCTGAAAGTCTCCGGTCACCGCGGGGCCGTCGCCGTGCTTGGTCACGCGTGATCCGTCTTTCTCCGCGATGATCGCCTTGTTCGACTTGGTCTTGAGCACGTAGTCGTACTCGAGGGTGAAGTAGCGCGTGACCGCGGCGTCGTTCTTCTTGGCCACGAACGCGCACATATATGCTTCGCCCATCTCCGTCGGCGTCGGCAGCGAGAGCACGCCGACGCGCCACACGCCGGCACCACCGCAGTCCTTCTCCTTGGCGATCACCTGCGCCTTGTGCTCGACGCCGGTCTGCGTCCACACCGGCTCGAACAAAGCGGTCTCGCGACGCTCCATCGCACTGACGAGGGTCGACGCTCCCTTCAGCTTCATCAAGTTTGGGAGTACGACGTGCGCGATCGTGTCGAGGGCACTGGCCATGGCACCAGCGTAACAAGATGTGCGACGGTCAACGCATGTACGTCGATGGATTCGTCCTCCCGGTTCCCAAGAAGAAGCTCGCCGCCTACAAGAAGATGGCGATCGACTCTGCCAAGGTGTGGATCAAGCACGGCGCCCTGTCCTACGTCGAAGGCACTGCCGACGACGTGCCGATGGGCAAGGTCACGTCGTTCCCGCAGAGCGTGAAGCTCAAGAAGGGCGAGATCGTCATCTTCGCGTGGGCGACCTACAAGAATCGCAAGCACCGTGATCAGGTGATGAAGAAAGTCATGACCGATCCGCTGATGGCCGCCTCGGGCGATCCGAGGAGCTGGCCGTTCGACGCCAAGCGCATGTTCTTCGGCGGCTTCGAGACGTTCGTCTCGAAATAGGTTGCAAGTATCAGTCGCGCTCGCGAACCGAGTACTCGAGCTTCCAGCGGCCGTGACCGTCGCGCGCGACGCACCACAGCTCGAGGGTCCCGACCTCGGTGACGTGCGCTTCGAGGCGCACCGGCACCATCTCGCCGGACTTGCGCTCGCCCTCGGCGGCGACCAGCTTCTCGACGGGATCGAGCTCGACCATGCCCTCGGCGTCGGCATGGACGAGCGCGCCAGCGGTGTCTTCTTTGCGCGTCGCCGCGGCGAAGAAGCGGAACGCTGACATCTCGCCGACCACGAGCCCGAGCTCGTCATCAGGAAGCTCGACGGTCGAGCCTTCCTCGAGACCGGCCGGCGCGACGCACAGCGCCTTGACCGGCGGTGCGAAGCCGGGAATCGCGGGCATCGCGCTCTCGATGCCGATGTAATACGCGCGCGCGGTGCCGCCGCGGATGCGCACGCCCTTGCCGCGACGCACGGCACCGTAGTGCGCGGCGCCGAGTGCGACGGCGAGATCGAGGTCGGCGCCCTCGAGGACCTTGACGTCCTTGCCGGCCCACGTGCGGAGCAGCTCGGTGATCCGGTTGCGGAGCTTGTTCGCCTTCATCACGCCGCCGTTGAACAGCACGGCGGTCGGCATGCGGCCGAAGCGGCCGATGAACTCGGCGAGGTGGCGCGTGATCGCGGGATCGTGCGCGTAGGGCAGGCCCATCTCGCGCAGACCGACGGTGCGGCGGCGCTCGGACTTTGCCTCGGCACCGACGGTGGGGAAGAAGCCGTCGACGATCAGCGACTCGGCCTGCGCGCGCGTGACGTCGGCCTTGATCGTCCCGCCGATCAGCTTGCTGCCGCGACCGAGGATCGCGACCGATGCGCTCTTGGGTGCGCCGTCGGACAGCAGCGTCTCCTTGGCGCGCCGGCACGCGTAGACGAGCGCGCGCTGCTGGAGCGCGTCGAGCTGCTTGTCGAGATCGCGCTGGACGATCGCGGCGAGCGCGAGGTCCATGTTGTCACCACCGAGGAGAATGTGATCGCCGACGGCGATGCGCTCGAGCGAGAGCGCACCGCCCTCGTCAGCAACTTCGATCAGCGAGAAGTCGGTGGTGCCGCCGCCGATATCGCAGACGAGCACGACGTCGCCCGGCTTGAGATCCTTGCGCCACTGCTCGCCGCGCGCAGCGAGGTACGCGTAGAACGCGGCCTGCGGCTCCTCGAGTAGCGTGATCTTCTCGAAGCCGGCCTCGCGGGCAGCAACGACGGTGAGCTCGCGCGCGACCGGATCGAAGCTCGCGGGTACGGTGACGAGGACTTCCTGCTCGTCGGCGGGCTCGTCTTCGTTTGCGTCGTCCCACGCTGCGCGCAGGTGCGCCATGTAGCGCGCGGATGCGTTGACGGGCGAGACGCGCTCGCCGCCGGCCATCGCCTCGTCGAGCTCGCGCTGCGCGCCACGGAACGGCAGCACCTGTGCGGTGCGATCGATCGACGGGTTGCACAGCCACGACTTCGCGGAGCTGACGAGCCGGTGCGGCAGCTCGGCGCCACGCTCGCGGGCGAACGTTCCCACCGCGTACCGCAGCGGACCCGACCACGGCAGCTGAAGCTGCGCCGACGTCACTTCGTTTTCGCTCGGTAGCAGCAGGAACGACGGCAGCGTCGAGCGCGCGGCGATCTCACCGGGGCCGACCACCTGCGTGATCTCGACGGTACGCGCCGGCTCGTCGACACTCGCGACGGCCATCGCGGAGTTCGTCGTGCCGAGGTCGATGCCGAGGATCTTGCTCACGCCGACTTCTCCTCGTCGGGATCGACGACGGGCACGATGGGCGCCCCGAGGCCGAGGCGGGCAGCGCGACTGGCGAGACCCGAGCCGATGCCGAGGCGGGCCGCGCGCGCATTCGAGGATGTGCCGATGCCGAGGCGCGCTGCTGCGCCGCGTGGTGCAACCGCGCCGATCGGCGGCGGAGTGGTGGCCCCGCGCAGCGCGAATCGAGCGCCAGGTCGGGGCGTGAGCACGGGCGTCTCCTCGCGCTCGTAGGTCGGCACGGTCATGTCGTCATCCGCGGGATTGATGGGATTCACGCGGACAGCTCCACTTCAGCAGGTGCAATCACAGTGCGGTCGATACCTTCGGCGAGCACAGGGAGCTTCGCGTCTACCACGCGCCACCCGTGGTGACGAAGTGTTCCGCGAAACGGCGGCTCCCCCTTGGCCTCGCCGATGAGGCGAACCTCGGCGGGATCGAAGCCTTTGGGCACGGAGACCTTGGCCTCCTCCTCGCCGGGCATCACGGGCTCGAACGACAAATGCTGATCGAGGACCTTGCGGCAGCCTCGGTGGACCTCGCGGGCGGCGGCACCGATGTCGCCATCGGATGCACCATCGACCGAGTCGCGCACGAAGTCGACGAACCGGCCTTCACGCTGGAGCAGGGCGAGCAGCGCGAGCGCGCCATCGCGGTGATGCTGCGCGAGCGCCGGGGCCTTCTTCTCGATCTTCTCGATCTTCTCGACCGGCTTCTCGACGGTCTTCTCGACGATCTTCTTGTCGGCCTCGTCGGTTTTCGCCGGCAGCTGCTTTGGCGTCGACCCCTCCGGCAGGAACTTCACCGCCTCGGTCGGCAGGGGCCGGCCGAAGAAGACCCGGATGAAACAGAGGAACGCGAGCCAGGGGTGCATCGGGCCCGGATCTAATGAGGGGGGACCTGAAAAACCAAGCACTAAACGTCGAAAAACTGAGATCGACCCTCGGCATCTCGCGCACTTATGGTGGCCCCAGCCTTGCTGCAAGCCCCGGCATGATGCGGATCTGGCTTGCCGTGGCTGTGGTCGCCCTCGCGGGATGTGACCTGTACTTCGGAAACGGCGGCGACGACGCTCCCTGCAGCGGCGGCGGATACGGCGGTTACGGTACCGACGCCATCTACTACGCCGACCTTCGCGACCCCCAAACGGCGACCTGCATCCCGAGCTACGGTGGTGGCTATTGCGATGATTCTTGTGGGCCGTGTCCCGCGATCGGCATCGCGCAGCCCGACATGGGGCTGTGCGAGAGCCAGTGCACCGGCCTGTCCGAGGGCGTGTGCCAGGCGACCACCGGTTGCTACGCAGCGTACGTCAATGATGCGCTCACCGACGGTCCGCGCGAGTACGAGGGATGCTGGCAGACCTCGCCGTCGGGCCCGGTTGGCGGCTCGTGCGAGGGCCTGGGCGCCTACGAGTGCGCACGTCACGACAACTGTGGCCTCGTCTACAACTCGACGAGCGCGGGCAGCAAGTTCGCCGCGTGCATCAACGAGCCTGTCCCGGGCTGCGTCGACGACCTCGACTGCGGTACCGGGACTCACTGCGAGATCGTCAGCTGCGACAGTGATCCGAACTGCCCGATGTGCCCGAGCTGCGGCCAGTGCGCGCCGATCTGCTCTGGCGTCTGCGTCGCTGACGACGCGAGCTGCGCGGCAACCGACTGCGGTCCCGGCTACCACTGCGAGGAGCAGTGCTACCCGAGCGACGGTACGAATGGCCCGACGATGGGCTGGTGCACCACGGCGTGCATCCCCGACGTCTCGACCTGCGCGTTCCTCGACTGCGGACCTGGCTACGAGTGCGTCGAGAGCTGCGAGCTCACGAGCAACGGCACGTTCTGGTGCGCATCCGAGTGCATCCCCACGAACAACGGCGACCCGGGCTCGTGCTACGGCCAGGTCGCGTGTGATGCGCTGCCACCGGCGTGCCCGACGGGAACCACCGCGGGTCGCACGAGCAGCTGCTGGACGGGCTACTGCATCCCCGACGAGGACTGCGGTCCAAACGACCCGGGCCAGTGCTACGGCAGCGTCACGTGCAACGTGATGGCGCCGGCGTGTCCGGGCGGCACCACAGCCGGCATCGCGAACGGCTGCTACACGGGCTACTGCATCCCCAACGGCGATTGCGCGGCCCCGGCATGCGAGACCCTGACGACCGAGTCGGCGTGCACCGGCCGCGGTGATTGCACCGGGATCTACACCGGTACGAACTGCACCTGTAACGCGAACGGCTGTACTTGCGGGACGTTGAGCTACGCGCGCTGCGAGCCGGCGTACATGCCTCTCTAGTCGCTTAGCTAGCCCCTGTACGGCGAGGGGCTTATGCTTATTCCGTGGCCGTCCGAGGACCGGGGGATGATGGGGACCGCCCGACCGTTGATCTGGGTCCGCGCCCAGACATGGTCGATGGCGGGGAGACCCCTGATCCGGGTGATCTCGGTCCCGACGACATCGCGACCTACGCGAACCGCGGTGATGTCGACGAACCGACGCGAACGCTGACCCCCGCACCGGGCGCCAGTGTTCACGCGATGCCGACGCAGCAGCTGCCGCGGCGGACCGCGAACGAGTCGCAAACCAAGTACTCGACTGCCACGTCGCCCGTCGAGGCGATGCGCCTCGAGGAGCTCGCGCGCACGCAGATTTTCCTCAAGGTCGCGATCATCACGTGCTTCGCCGGCGCGGGTGTCGCGTTCGCGACCCAGGGTGACCCGATCGCGTTCCGCGTGATCATGGCCGGCTGCATCGTCGTGACGATCGGCGCGCTGTGGATGCTCAGCGTCGTGCGCAACCCGACCACGTTCTCGCACGCTCGGGCAGTTCCGCCGGCGCTCGTGATCGGGCTCGGCGCGTTTGGCGGCATCTATTACTGGGGGCCCGCCTCGCCCGTGGCGGCGATGGTCACCTACGGGATCTACTTCTTCAGCCTCGGCTCCAACGCCCGGATCACGGCCGCACTGTATCTGTTCATCGCGTCACTGCACGGGGCGCTGGTCTTGCTGATCATGGGCGGCGTCATCGCCGATCGCGGGATCGTGAGCATGCAGCACCTGCGCACCGTCGATCAGCTGGGCGTGCTCGGGGTGATCGAGTTCCTCTACTTCATCACGTTCTACACGGCACGCCGCAGCCAGCGCGTCACGCTGGAGCACGTGTCCAACCTCGAGCAGGCCGTCCGCGGGGTCGCGCAGCGCGAAGCCCTGCTCGCCGAGGCGCGCGCGGAGCTCGACCGCGCCCTCAAGATCGGCGGCCCGGGTCGGTTCACGGACCAGCAGGTCGGTAGCTTCAAGCTCGGCGTGCTGATCGGTCGTGGCGGGATGGGTGAGGTCTACGAGGCACAGCGCGTGAGCGACAAGGCCGAGGCTGCCGTGAAGCTGCTGCATCCAGGGACGCTGTCGGATCCGACCCATGTCGCGCGGTTCGTCCGCGAGGCAGAGACCACGTCGAAGCTCGACTGCCCGCACATCGTTCGCGTGCTCGAGGTCGGCACCACGACCGGCGAGGTCCCGTTCCTCGCGATGGAGCGGCTGCGTGGCAACGACCTCGCGCATACCCTCCGGCGGCAGCGCCGGCTCGCGCTCCCCGCGGCGGCCTCGCTCGCCGAGCAGATCGCGGCAGGCCTCGAGGCAGCGCGGATCGCGGGGATCGTTCATCGCGACCTCAAGCCGCACAACGTGTTCACGGGCGCTGACGGACTGTGGAAGATCCTCGACTTCGGCGTCAGTAAATCTGGCGGAAGCGGGACGCTGACGAAGGGCCACGTGATTGGCACACCGGCCTACATGGCGCCCGAGCAGGCACGTGGCGAGGACGTCGACCATCGCGCCGACGTCTACTCGCTCGCCGCGATCCTGTATCGCTCGGTGACCGGGCACCCGGCGTTCACAGGGAAAGACGTCCCGACGACGCTCTACGACGTGGTCTATCGAGTTCCGACCCAACCGTCGATGCTCGTGCAGCTTCCCGCGGACGTCGACCGCGTGCTCGCGCTCGGTCTCGCCAAGGCTTCGCGCGATCGGTTCGCGACCGCGCTCGAGCTCGCGACCTGGTTCACTGCCGCGATCCGCGACGAGCTCACGCCCGAGCAGCGGCGGCGCGCCGACGACCTCACGGGCAACCACCCGTGGGGGACTCGGCAGCCCGGCTGAGATCTCATCTCGATTCCATCGGCCCGCACCGCGTGGTACCTGTTGGGAAGCAGCGTTGTTTGCATGTCACGTGGACGCGTACTGATCCTCTGGAACCAGGTCGATGACGATGTCGTCGAGCTGTGGCGTCGCGATGGGAAAAAGGCTCCCGATTGGGATCCAACGCTGATCGTCGAGCCGTGGGACACCGTCGCGGAAGAGATCGAACAGATCGTCGAGTGCGTGCGCGCGGGTGGCTACGACGCCAAGTCGATCAACATCCGCGACAACTTCGACACGCTCCTCGAGGTCGTGAAGACCGAGAAGGCCGACGTCATCATGAACCTCATCGAGTGGTTCCACGATGACATCGAGCACGAGACCCACGTGCCGGCGATGTTCGAGCTGCTCGGCCAGTCGTACACGGGCAATCGCCCGCTCGCGCTGTCGCTGTGCCAGAAGAAGCCCCACGCGAAGGCGCTGCTCGCAGCGGCCGGTCTCCCGGTTCCGCGCGGCATCCTGGTCGATCTGCTCCAGGGCAAGGCGCCGGCCGATCTACAGCTCGCTTATCCATTGATCGTGAAGCCCGCGTTCGATGACGCCTCGGGTGGCATCGATGCCGGCTCGGTCGTACGCGATCGCAAGTCGCTCGATGCGCGAGTCCAGCTCGTCGTTGGCGATCACAAGATGCCCGCGCTCATCGAGGAGTTCATCGAGGGTCGCGAGATCCACTGCGCGATCCTCGGCAAGGCGCCGCTGCCGCTCTACGAGATGGAATTCAAGGCGGGATCCGTCGACAACGACGGTCGCAAGCTGCCCAACATCATCACCTACCGCGCGAAGTGGGATCCCTACAGCCGCGATCACTACGCGATGGAGGGCAAGTGTCCCGTCGAGGATCTCGACGACGCGACCGTGCACAAGATGCAGGCGATCGCGGTCCGCGCGTTCGCCGTCCTCGGTTGCCGTGACTACGCCCGCATCGACATGCGCTTGCGCGAGGGCACCAACGAGCCCTACATCCTCGAGGTCAATCCGAACCCGGACCTGGCCGATGGCTGTGCGTTTGCCCAGTGCGTCCGCGCCAGTGGTCGCACCTACGCCGAGGCGGTCCAGGAGATCGTCAGCTACGCGCTGGACCGGTCGAAAAATCGCACGAAAGGCGAGCCGTTTCCGTCGGAGACGCTTGTCCGCGAGTACGTTGCGCAGCGCGGCCGTTCGACCCGCTGACCTGCGAAAACTTGCGGTCGACCTTCATTGGGTCGGACAATTACAACATCTACTCCAAAGGAGATCTGATGCATCGTCTGAAGTTCGTACTCGCTGGTTTGCTTTTCACGACCCCCGCACTCGCCCAAGACGCTACGGTCGAAGGTGAGGCATCTGCCGGCGCTAGCGTCGAAGCGGGCGCCGAGGTGAACGCCGGCGCGGAGGGGGGGGCCTCGATGGAGGGTTCCGCGTCTGCGGAAGTGACCGCGATGGTCAACTCCAAGTCCGCCATCGACTGGCGTCTGCTCCCCAACAAGGGAAAGATCGGAGCCTACGGCGCCTTCTCGGTCCTGCGCCTCTCGTTCGACGACGGAATGGGTAACAGCGCCAGCGCCACGGCCGACGGGTTCGGAATCGGCGCGGCCTACGGCATCACCGACAAGATCGCTGTTGGTGCCCAGTACGCGGTCACGCTCGGCCTGTTCGACGCCGATAGCGAGTTCGCGGGCCCGCTCGACATCTTCGGTCAGTTCGACATCATGACCGATGACAAGCTCCACCTGACTGCGTCGGCCGACTTCGAGTTCGACCTCTGCGGCGGCCGTGACACCATGGGCGATTGCGTCTCGTCGAAGGCCATCCATGCAGGCCTGGGCGCTCGCTACAAGCTCACGCCGAAGATGGCCGTGTTCACCGGTGCGCCGTACGGCCCCGGCCCGGTCGGTCAGCACCTGTCGATCAGCCTCGAGGACAGTGGCCCGATCTCGTTCTCGCTCCCCGTCGGCTTCATGTTCCAGGCGACCCCCGAGCTGAACATCAACGCGCAGACCAGCCTCGGCACCATCGCGATTAACGATAGCGCGGGCGACAGTGCCTTCATCGGCGCCGACTTCTTCGCTCTCTCGCTCGGTGGTCTCTTTGCCGTCAACGAGCAGATCGCGGTCGAAGCATCGATTGCGCTGCCCGACCTCAAAGAGATCGGGTTTGACATCATGGTCTTCAGCGTCGGCGCTCGTCTGCGCCTCTGATCGGCGCGGGCTACAAGAGCTCGGGCGGCTGCCACAGCTCGAGCAGTACACCCTCGGGATCGAGGACGTAGCCGTAGCGGCCGTCCTCGGTCTCTTGTCGTTTCGGCAGAACGTTGCCCCCGCGCTCGGTCACCTGCGCGAGGACCGCATCGAGGTCATCGACGCGTAGGTTGATCATGAAGTCGCGCGGGCTCGGCTCGAAGTATTTCGTATCGGGCGTGAACGCCGCCCAGACGCCGTACGTGCGGGTGGCCGCCCCCCGGGGCGGGTCGTTCCACAGCTGCGCGCCGCCCCAGGCCTGGACGTCGATGCCCAGGACGTCGCGGTACCAGGCGCTCAATGCGGCCGGATCGCGGGCTTTCACGAAGATGCCGCCGAGGCCGAGGATTCGTGCCATCCACGGACCCTACCCGGCGGCTTGACAGCCCTGTACCTCGTGCGTCATCTATTAGCCCCATTCCGAAGTAGCTCAGGGGTAGAGCAGGCGGCTGTTAACCGCCGGGTCGGGGGTTCGAAGCCCTCCTTCGGAGCCAAGGCGCTCGAAATTTCGAACTCTCAGCGGAGAGGTTAACGGAGCTGAAAAGCTCCATCGTTACCTCGGCATCGTGGCCGCGGAAGACGATTCGCTTGAGGAGCTTGAGCAGCTCCCCCCGCTCCGCGGCGTTCGCCACGGCGAGCAGGGTGTCGAAGTCCTGAAGGACATGGCGCAGCCGGTCGGCATCGAGCGGCTCTCCGGCCATCCAGTTCGCGTTGAACGTCAGCGACGCGGGCTCGTCGTTCCATAGCTCGCCATCAGAGACCGAGAGCTCAACCCTGTAACCACCGGCGACATCGGGAACAAACGACGTTTGCGCGCCGGCTTGGTCCACCACGGTTTCGCTGCCCATCGGGTGTGCAGCAAGACGCCAGTGATAGGTCAGATCGCGGCCCTCCGGGCTCATGCTCGCAGACCCGTCGATGACAACGCTGGAACCGAGGGCGACCGCCGTGGTTTCGGATTGCGGCGCTGCGACGGGCGGGATTCCCGCAACCTCGACCTGGAATCGGTGTGTGAGGTCTCGCGACTGCACGGCTGCCGGATGTTCACAGTGGAAGACCGGCTCCGCGGTCCGATGGCACAAGAACAGCGCCCTCAATCCCGGCACGGTCGCGATCTCGATTCCGGACGCCGGCGTTCCGACGGTCGTCGAGATGCGCGGTTGGTCAGTGGGGCCCGGAATGATCGCCTACGATTTCAACCTGCGCACGCTCGTTTCTCTGAGCTGGACCGAGAACACGCGCCACCACGAGTCTGCGTCTCTTCGGGCCGGCTTGGCCGTCAGAGACGGCGTGCCGCTGGTTGGCGCAACGACCATGATCGGCGATGCCGTCGACGTTCGGATTGGATGGGCCAGCTCTGAACCTGCGCCGCGCCTCAACGGTACGATCGGCCAGCACTGCATGCGCCTGTATTCTACGCGCTCGACGACGGACGTCTCGGGCACGACAAACGACCGATGAGACGGTGGTCTACGGTCGCTACTGACCGGCGCGCAGTCTGAAGATCGTAGCGTCTCGGGCCGCTTTGCCTCGGACACCTGCCGCAGGAGGTCCCATTGCTCGAGCCCGAGGTCATTGAACGCGCCGTAGATCTGGAGCGGAGGAGCTATGCGCTCCTGCGCTGGGTCGCCGATTCGGTCGACAGCGGGACGCTGACTTTCAAGACGGCGCATCAGTTCACGTCGCTCTCGCAGGCCGGGCTCGACCGCAATTACGAGACGCTGCTCCGCGCCGGTCGGCCCGCACGCGACGACATGCGCGTTTTTCGCCAACCTCTTCGCGGGTTACCTCAAGACGTCATTCGACCCTGGTCGAAACGCGGCGCCGCGGCTCCGCACGAAGAAGTTCACGCGGACCGACAAGGAGCGTGCGCGTGCTTTGCAGTGCGATGCGATCCTTCGAGTCGCGATCGACGCCGGCGCAGCCGCGGACGCCGAGTCACTGCTTGCGCGTCCCGAGATCATGAGGCCCTTCGGCGCTCGTGGCTTACTCGATCGAGCTGCAACGCCGCATGGACGATGCGGGCGCCGGTCCCGCCGGTCTCGCGCTGTGGCGGGCGTTCGCGTGGACGAAGCACGACGGCTTCGAGCTGACCTTGAACATCATGTCGGCGGTCGCATCGCGATGCAGTCGAGCACGCCGTCGATA
>JBBQFU010000203.1:0-16411 GCA_038322185.1 Haliangiales bacterium | reverse complement strand
CGCGCTGCGACCCCGGGAGTTCAGATGGTCCCCGCCGGGCAAACGCCCGGCGTCGGCCAGGTGGCGCCGCTACCTCCGCCTGATCCGCGCGAGAAACTCTTGTCGGGCGCGGTGCTCGGGTTGCTCGAAGGCGAGCACCTGCTGCGCAAGAAGCTCGATGACGAGGTCTCGAAGCTCGCATTCAAGACGTACATCGACGGCCTCGACGCCGGGAAGATGTTCCTGCTCAGGAGCGATCGCGACTCGCTCGCAAAGTACTCCGACCGGATCGACGACGAGCTGCGCTCGGGATCACTGGACCTCGCACACGACGGCAGCAAGCTGTTCGTGTCGCGCGTCGCGGTCGTCGAGAAGCTGGTCGCCAACGTCCTGTCCAAGCCGCTCGACCTGACGAACGACGAGAGCGTCGAGCTCGATCCCAAGAAGCTCGAGCTCGCGGCCAACGACAAGGAGCTCGAGGATCGCTGGCGCATGCGCCTCGAGCTCGAGGTCCTCGAGCGCGTCAACGGCATGGAGGCGCGCCTCAAGCTCGAGGACGAGCGCGCGAAGGCCAAGGCCGAGGCCGACAAAAAGGCCGAGGCCGACAAGAAGAAGAACGGCGGTAAGAAGGCGAAGGACCCGGGCGCTGCCGACTCGACGAAGCCGCCGCAGACCGCCGACAAGTCTGCCGACGACGACGACGCGACCTCCACGGTCCCGGTCGCGCAGATTCCGACCACGCCCGAAGGCCGCGAGACCAAGGCCCGCGAGGATCTCGCGAAGACCTACTCGGGTCGCTTCGCACGCCTCAAGGCACCGGCGCAGATCGATGCAGCGGCCGAGCTGATCAACGCCGTGGCATCTGCACTCGATCCGCACACGAACTATCTGCCGCCCGCCGAGAAGGCGAACTTCGACATCCGCATGACCGGCTCGCTCGAGGGCATCGGCGCGGTGCTGCGCGAGAAAGAACACCTGATCGAGATTGTCGAGGTCGTCCCCGGCGGCGCGAGCTGGCGCCACGGCGGGCTGCAGGCCGGCGACATGATCCTGTCGGTGCAGCAGGAGAAGGGCGAGCCGGTTGACGTGTTCGACATGCGCATCGACGAGGTCGTGAAGATGATCCGCGGTCCCAAGGGCACCGTGGTTCGCCTGCGCGTCCAGAAGCCGACGAACCAGGAGCAGACGGTCGCGATCACGCGCGACGTCGTGGTGCTCGAGGAGTCGTACGCGAAGGGCGCGGTGATCCAGCAGAAGGGCAAGGCTGCGGTCGGCTACATCCACCTGCCGAGCTTCTACGGCGGCCGCAACAGCCCGCGCAATTCCGCCGACGACATCAAGTCGCTGCTCGCCGAGATGAAGCAGAAGAAGGTCGCCGGCGTGATCCTCGACATCCGCAGCAACGGCGGCGGTCTGCTCAGCGACGCGATCGAGATCACCGGCCACCTGATCGATCAGGGTCCGGTGGTTCAGGTCAAGGACAGCGACGGCCAGAAGGAAGTGCTGTCCGATAGCCGCCGCGGGATCGTGTACGACGGCCCCGTGATCGTGATGATCGATCGCTTCAGCGCATCGGCGTCGGAGATCCTCGCCGGCGCACTGCAAGACTACGGTCGCGCACTGGTCGTCGGCACCAACACGCACGGCAAGGGCACGGTCCAGACGATCGCCGATCTGGATCGCGCGACCGGTGGCCAGGTCGAGCTCGGCGTTCTCAAGATCACGATCCAGCAGTTCTTCCGTCCGAGCGGCTCCAGCGTCCAGCTGCAGGGCGTCGCGCCCGACATCTCGCTACCGGATCCCGCGGCGCACATCGAGTCCGGCGAGCGCGAGCTCGAGCAGGCGATCCCGTGGTCGCAGATCACGCCGTCGCCGTTCACCAAGTGGGGCATGCCGTGGGACGTGAAGTCGCTCGCGGCCAAGAGCGCGGATCGCGTGTCGAAGCACCCGCTGCTCACGAAGATCTCGAGCGCGACCGCCGTGCTCGCGGGCCGCAAGAACGACACCAAGGTGCCGCTGCTCAAGGCGGCCTGGGAGAAGCGTCGCGCCGAGCAGAAGGCAGCGCTCGAGGCCGCGTCGCCCGACCTCAAGAAGGCCGCTCCTGCGTTCACGGTCAAGGCGCTGGGCGATGCCGCGGCGCCTGCCGCCGCACCGGGCCCGAACGGCAAGGCCGACGACACCGCCGCGAAGTGGCGCGACAACCTGTCGAAGGATCCATGGGTCGAGGAGTCCCTGAACATCCTCGGCGACATGATGACGACGAAGTGAGCGCACGCGCACGCACGATACTGCGCTAGGCAGAGGTTAGGAGCGCGCGCCGGAGCACGGAACCGGCCCTAACCTTGGCGATGAAGATCTTCGTCGCAACCGCGGCCCTGTGCGTCGCATGCGGCAGCTCGCCGTCGGCAGAAACTCCCCAGACCGTCGTGCTCGAGCGATGGTCCGCTCCGCAGGCGAGTGCGCATGATCTGTTACTCGCAGCGCGCGGCGATGTCGTGGTGCTCGGCAAACGAATCTCGCGCGATGGCGGCGCGACGTGGACGCCGATGGACACATCGCTCGGCGAGCTCAAGGGCGTAGCGATCACCGGCTCGCAGATGACGCTGTACGGCACCACGAGCAAGCTCGTTCGCATGGATCTCGCGACCGGCGCGATCACGCCGATCACCGGCGCCCCCGCATACACCACCGACCGCACATGGCGCGTCGATCCAAATGGCCACGTGATCGCGTACGACGCGATCGAGAACTCGATCGCGGTCGAGAATGCGGGCGTGTGGACCACCGCGAGCCTGCCGCAGCCGGGGATGACCGAGGTCCGGCCTTACGTGAAGGACGTCGAGGGCAATGGCACCACACTGCTCAGCGTGAGCGCGTGGGGCGTGCATCGATCGGCCAATGGCGGCTCGAGCTGGACGTTCGTCTCCACTGCCTCGGATGCGCGCGACGTCGTCGTGCTCGGCGACGGGCGCTTCGTGGTGGTCAACAGCGGGGCCGCGCTGCTGTTCGACGCGGCGGGCGCAGCAGCGGGCACCCTGCCCGGCCTGACGATCGCGGCGAACGAGGCGAGCGTATGCGAGGACGGCGCGATCGTCGCGCGCAACAAGGTCACGCTCGACCTTGGCGCGACGTGGCACGACCTGATCGCCAGCGGTGATCTCCCCGTGCAGGTGAAGGGCGCGGGTTGCGGCGCCGGTCGCTACTGGGTGCTCGCGCTGAGCGACGTGTGGGGCTATCGCTTCGCGCGCTACGACGCGATCGGCGCACCCGGCGTCGTCGCCGGCAACTGGGACGTGACGGCGGAGTCTGCGTGGACCTCCGGTGGACCGCCGATCGTTCGCGCGGCCGACGGCACGTTCCTCGTCGGCGGCATGTCGCTGGCGCCGGGCGCGACCGAGTGGAACCTGCGCGAGACACCAGCCCGCACATGGGCGAGCGGCGACACGCTGTTCGGCTTTCAGAAGCCGACGTTCTACACGAGCTTCGACCATGGCAGCTCGTGGGTGGCCTCGCCCGCGACCGGCCTCACCGCCGAGGAGCCCGAAGCGTTCGCGCGCGGAGCTGACGGCACGCTCTACGTGTCTCAGTTCACCGGCACGGACACCGACGGCGTCGACACCTGGCGCTCGCAGGTGTGGCGCAGCGCCGACCAAGGCGCGACCTGGACCATCGCGTACGATGGCGTCGCGACGCGTGGCACCGACGACGTGACCACCGGCGAGGCGCATCGCTTTGTCGGCATCGCGCCCGATGGTGCGTGGATCGCGACCGACGCGATCTCGCGCGACAACGGCATGACCTGGCAAACGACGGGCGTGAAGGGTGACCGCGGCCTCGCGCACCTCACGCACGCGGGGACGCTCGTCACGGGCGGTGCAGATGAACGGCTGTGGCGCATGTATGACGACGGCGGCCTCGGCGCGCTGCGCGCGACCTACCAGCTCGAGGTCGCGGGCAATGACGTGCCGGCATCGCAGCTACGCTCGGTCGCTTTCGATGAAGAGGGCTACGCCTACATCGCGCGTGGTAACCCGTACGCGCAGATCTGGCGAAGCGATCGCCCCCTTGACTGAGCGCAGGCGCTCACCTGTGACTCACGGTAAGTTTTTGCCTGTCGCCGCATGGCTGTCGTCTACTGGGGCCGATGAAGCAACTCGCATGCGTCCTGACGCTCCTGAGCGCAGCGACGGCAGCCGCCCAGCCGTCGACGACGACATCACCGCCGCAGCCGACTCCCCCAACGCAACCGGCGGCGCCCTCCGTCCCGACGCCCCCTGAAGGCACGCCACCCCAACCGCCCCAGCAGCCGGAGATGCCGCAGTCGACGGTGGATCCGAGCGTGGCCCCGACGCTGACCGAGGAGGAGAAGAAGGCGAAGAAGGAGCCCAAGCGCGGTGACTTCAATGCCGGCGGCCAGGCGCGCTTCCCGAGTGGCCCCGACGAGATGGGCGAGTTCGCCTCGTTCAACTGGGTCGCGGTCGACCTCAAGGGTCGCTACTACTTATTGAAGTCAGTCACCCTCGACGCGAACATCCCGCTCGCGATCATCAAGCCCGACACGATCGGCCCGATGGGACCCGAGCCGAGCCTGTTCGGCGGCATCACGATGACGCTCGACGCGCGAGTCGCAGCGCCAAAGATGCCCGGCGTCAGGTACGACACCGTCGTCGGGCTGAACCTGACGGTCGGCTACATGAAGCAGGGGGCGATGCTGCTCTCCGACAAGGACTA
Source organism: Haliangiales bacterium (assembly GCA_038322185.1). Classification (GTDB taxonomy): domain Bacteria; phylum Myxococcota_A; class Polyangia; order Haliangiales; family Haliangiaceae; genus JABFXX01. The sequence goes on along the minus strand of JBBQFU010000203.1, from coordinate 11,701 downwards.
CCCGGCATTCATCGGCGACATGAAGGCGGGCTTCGCGGGCGGCCTCGTCACCCGGGTGAAGCTGTCGAGCCTCGTCGACTTCTCGCTCGTTCCGACGTGGGTGTTCCAGTCCGGCGAGCCGGAGTCGCTGACGGCCCTCCAGATCCCGCTCGCCCTCGAGCTCAAGCTCGCGAGCGTCGCGAAGGTCTCCGCCCAGCTCGGCATCTACACCGGAGATAACTACTCGTTCTCCGGCGACGAGGGCGGCCGCATCACGACCGGCGGCGCGCTCGACCTCAAGCTCGGCCCGATCCTGTTCCACGCCGGCGCCGGTGTCGCGAGCTTGCTCACGGGTGGTCTGTACCCGACGATCAAAGACTCGTTCTACGTCGACCTGAACGTCGCCTACGCGAAGTAAGGCTGAGGTAGTGTTCGGCGCGTGTGGCGTGTCGACGCAGACCGCATCGCAGCCGAGTGGCGCGCAGCCACGCCGTTTCCGCACGTCGTGATCGACGACGTCGCGGATCCGGATCAGCTCGACGAGCTGATGGCCGTGCTCGACGAGGAGCCGGTCGAGGCAGCGATCGGCGATCTGTTCGCGTTCGATGCGACCGCGCCCGAGCCGACCACCGCTGCGTTTCGCGAGCTGCGCGATGGCTTCGCACGCGAGCTCGCCCCGGTGTTCTCGCGCGTCGGTGGCACACCGGTGTCGCGCGTCGACATGCGGGCGTACGCCTACCGACCCGGGCACCACCTGCTGCCCCATACCGATCACCAGGACGGGCTCGGCCGGGTCTACGCGTATGCGTACTACCTGCCCTCGCCGGAGCCGCCGATCGATGGCGCGCTCGAGCTGTTCCATTGCCGCAGCGAGGACGGCGAGCTCGCAGACATCGCGACGGCCACGCAGATCGCGCCGCGCGCGAACCGGCTCGTCGTGTTCGAGGTTGGCGATCTCTCGCTGCATCAGGTGCGCGAGGTGCTCGGCGGGCTGCGCATCTCGCTCGCGGGTTGGTTCTACGCATGATGATCGTGCCCGACATCGCGGGCCTCGCGCCGCTCCGCGGCGACTGGCGCTGGGAGCGCTACGCGCTGATCGATCGCGGCAGCTACGACATCGCGCGATCGATCGAAGAGCCCGCGCTCGCCGATGTCGCGGTCCGTGCGGCGTCGAAGGCGATGAACCGCGAGCTCAAGTTCGGCGAGGCGCGTGCGCTGAGGTTCGCACCGGGCGATTACTTCCTCGCGCATCACGACCGCGTGTACGACGACTATCCCATCGAGGTCGTATTCGACCTGTCACCCGTCGAGGTCGCCGGTGCGGCCATGCACTACCGCCGGCGCGGCAAGGTGTTCTTCGTGTTTCCCTCGCAGCCGGGCGCAGCATCGATCGTCGAGCGCGGCCCCACGGTCACGACGAACCACACCTATGTCAGCAAGCTGCAGAGCGCTACAGTGACGCGCGTGGTGATGCTGCTGTGGTGATCCGCGGCAAGATCACGGTGACGTGCCCCGCGTGCGGGACGAAGAGCGAGTGCGAGCTCGTGCAGAGCATCCACACCGTCGAGAATCCCACGGACAAAGATCGCCTGCTCGCCGGCGATCTCAACGTGCTCGCGTGCGCGTGTGGCAAGCGCACGCAGCTCGCGGCCAACATCCTCTATCGCGATGTCGAGGCCGACTATTACTGCCAGGTCGTGCCGGGTGACGATCGCGCGATCGCCGAGGCCGCAGCTGCGTTCGCCGCATCGGGAGCGGGCGGCACGCAGCGGATCGTCCCGTCGCTCAACGCGCTCGTCGAGAAGGTCCGGATGCTCGACGCGGGCGTCGTGGATTGGGCCGTCGAGATGATGAAGGTCCTGTTGCTCGCCTCGCTCGGGGAGCTCGATCGGGTACTGCTGTTCGACGCACGCGAGGGCGACATGATCCACTGGATCCTGTTTGACGAAGATGGACGTGCGCCCGAGCGCGTATCGAGCCCCTTCGCCTCATACGAGAAGCTCGCCATGCGGACCGCCAGCGCGCCAAAACCCGATGAGCTGCGCATCGATCGGGCGTGGGCGGTCGATGCGGTTCAGGCGATGGTTTCAGCGATCAACTAAAGGCACGGCGGTTGCTCAGCTTTGCGGCATGCCGAAGTCGAAGTCGACGCGCACCGACCGGACCAAGCGGAACCCCCGAGACCCGGGCCCGGATCGCGAGGAGCAGAGCCTCAGCGACGGCACGATCGAGGCAGAGCTGGACGAGCTCGACACCGACAAGTACGAGCCGCCCCCGCGCAAGGATCGTTAAGCGACGTCCGCTTCGAGATCGAGAAACGTGTAGCGATTGCGGATCTCGCGCGCGTGACGCCGAGCGTCGGCGAACAGGTCTGCGGGAATGTCGAGATCGCCCGGGAGCGTCGCCGCGTTGGCACTCTCGAGCACCCGCGTCAGGGTCTCGGGTTCGAGTGCGATGCGTGCGATGCGCGTGCGAATCGCGTCCCACTCGCTGGCGAGCCGCGCGTTGAGTGCGTCGGCCTGCGCCGCGGTGAACAGCTTGCTCTGGCACTCGAGCCAGCAGCCCTCGCCGATCTGCGGGCCGTAGTGAGCGACGAGCTGCGCTCGCGTGAGCGAGGCGGTCTTCAGCGTCGGCGGCGCGTCGAGAGCGAGCATGCGGTGCTGCAGGCGCGCCATCTCCAGCGTGCACACGCCGATCTGCTCGCCGTGATATCCGAGCTCGACGCCGGCGGGGCACATCATCTCGAGGTAGTGACTGATCAGGTGCTCGCCCTGGCTGGCGGGAAAGCTGCCACCGGCGATCGTCATGCCGAAGCCCGACAGCACCAGCGTCCGCACCAGGTGCCGCATCGCCGCGCCGTCGCCCGCGAGCAGTGCGGGGACCTGTGCGAACAGCGCGTGCTCGTCGGCAATGAGCAGCGCGAACGGCGCCTCGCGATACGGCCGGCCGAGCAGCAAGTGCGAGAGCAGCCAGTCGGCCTGCGCGGTGGTGCGGCACAGGCTGTCGCCGAGGCCGGCGCGGATCAGGCGCTGCGGTGAGGCCGCGATCACCGCGAGGTCGAAGAACGCGGCGACCGGTGTCTTCACGCGGTACGAGCGCTTGAGGCCTTCGCTCCAGATCGACGCGCTGACCGAGGTGTAGCCGTTCATCGACGGTGCGGTCGCAAACACGAGCTGCGGGATCCCGCGCTCGAACGCGACCATCTTCGACAGGTCGTTGATCGTCCCCGAACCGACCGCGATGATCGCGTCGACCGGCGGCAGCGTCGCGAGCAGCTTCGCGACCGTTTCGGCGTCGGCACGCGGGGCGTCGAGCACCACGGCGGTTGCGTCAACCGCGTCGCTCACGCGCCGGCCCAGGATCTCGAAGGTGTTGGTGTCGGCGAGCACGACGAAGCGCTTGCCGACGCCGAGCGATTCGACCAGCTCTCGCTCGCGACCGGCGAGCGAATCCTCGATCACGATCGAGCGTGAATCTGCGGCGAGCAGCTCGCCGGTCTCGGGGTCGGGATAGCGACCCGCGAGCAAGAGCTCGATCGGATCAACTGCAGGCATCGAGTACAGCTCTTAGCTGCGACCGCAACGAACCGACGTCGGGCACGAACGATCCGTCGAGCACCGCCGAGCCGACCGTGAACGCGTCTGCGCCGGCGTCCTTGAGCGCACGGATCTGCTCCACGTTCTTCACCGCGCCGGCCACCATCAGCGTGCCCGGCGTGCCGCGGCGCGCCGCGCGGACCAGCTCGAGCGGGTCGGCCTCTGTGGCGCGATATGCGAGCAGGTCGACACCTGCTGCACCGAGCGACGCGAACCGCCGGCAGTCCGCCTCGACGCTCTCTGCCGTCCCCCCGAGCTTCGTCGGGTGACCGTGGGGCCGGCCCGGAAACGGCAGGTACTTGATCTGCGTGCCCGCGATGATCGCCAGGATCTCGTCCACCTGCGTGCCGCCGAGCAGGTAGTCGACGCCGAGCTCGCGCGCGACCCGCGCGGACTGCAGGCACGACTCGGGTGTGGTGCTCACCACCTCGAGGTAGCTCGTGGCACCGGTCTGCTTGATCGCACGATGCAGCTCGGCGAGTGCTGCGGGCTCGATGCCGACATCCTTGAAACCGAGGTGGCGCAGGCCCAGCGAGCGAATGTCCTCGAGCACTTCGAGGCCGTCGCGAATCGTGCGGTCGGCACGAGTCAGCATGAAGACGAAGTCCATCACCACACGCTACCCGATTGTTTCCCACGCGAAAATCGCTGCACGCCCGCGGCCGCGCACCCAAACTGTGCGCCTCCGCCCGTGTGCGTAATCGCTCAGATCGGATTTGTTTTACATCCATATTGGAAACGGGTCGCGTCACGTTCAGGCTTGGGTACGCCCCGGGTATCCAGTTCGGCAGAACCAATCACGAGCCCAGTACGTGAATCAAGAAGTCGAAGACGCGCGCGAGCAGATGCGTCGGCTGCAAGAGCTGACCGTCGCGCTACTTGCGGCAATCGACACCCGGCAGGTGATCGAGATCTTCGTGCGCGCGGGACGCGACGCGCTTCAAGCGACAGCCGCATTCGCGTGGACGGTGCGCGACGAGGTACTCGAGCTCACAGCGTACGCGATGGACGACGAGACGCTTCCCGACGGTCGCTACAGCAGGGTTCCGCTCGCCGCGTCAACGCCGATGAGCGACGTGGCTCGGACTGGCAAGCCGATGATCTTCGAGACGCGGCAGGAGATGCTGGCCCGCTATCCAGACGTCTCGCCTGAACCGTTGCGCCACGGTTCGTGGGTGATCGTGCCGATCACAGTTGGTGGCGCGGGGATCGGGTCCGCCACGTTCTCGTTCGAATCGCAGCGCACGTTCAGCGAGGACGACCGGGAGCTGCTCACTGCGATGTCGAACCAGGCATCGCTCGCGTTCGAGCGCTCGCGGCTTCACGAGGCGCATCAGCGCAGTGAAGAACAGCTTCGCCTGGCGCTCAGTGCCGCGCGCGTTGCGACCTGGTCGCTCGACATTCCGACGATGAAGGCGACGCGGGACCCGAGCTATCGCGAGCTCGTCGGATCTCCAGAAGTAGAGGTGCAGGCCGACTTCATGGCGATCCACCCCGAGGATCGGGCGATCGCGCGTGAGGCCTACGAGCGCGCCATTCGCGACCACGTTCCGTACGAGCCGGTGGTTCGAATCCGCCGCGGCGACGGTACGTACTTCTGGATCCAAGCGCACGCGCGCGTGACCTACGCCGCGGACGGCACGCCCGCGTCGATGTCGGGTGTCATCGTCGATATCGACGAGATGAAGCGTGCGAGCCTCCCTGCGGAGGAGAATCGTCGCATCAACGAGACCATGCATCGGATCAGCGCCGCGTTCGTTGGCGAGCTCGATCACGATCGCCTCGTGCAACGAATCATCGACGAGCTGGTCGCGGTGATCGGCGCGGACTCGGGCATGTTCTATCCGGGCGAGACCTGCGCCGAACCCGAGCCGGGTGCGAGCACGTTCGAGGTCGCGCTTGTCACGCCCGGGGGCGAGACCGTCGGTCACCTCCACTTCCGCCACCATGCGCCCACGCACTTCACCGAGCAGCACCAGCGGATCGTGGTGAGCGTCGCGCGACAGGCGGCGATGGCGCTGGAGAATGCCCGGCTGTACACGTCGCTTCGCGAGCACAAGGAGGCGCTCGAGCAAGCGGTCGAGCGGGCGCTCCTCGCCGACCGCCGCAAGGACGAGTTCCTTGCAATGCTCGGTCACGAGCTGCGTAACCCGCTCGCACCGATCATGACCGCGCTCGAGCTGATCGACCTCAAGGAGATCGCTGGCGTGCGCAAGGAGCGCGAGGTGATCCGACGCCAGGTCATGCACCTGTCGCGGTTGCTCGACGACTTGCTCGACGTCTCTCGCATCACGCGGGGCAAGATCCAGCTCGCCAAGGAAACGGTCGAAGTCTCGACGGTGCTGACCAAGGCGATCGAGATGGCAAGCCCGCTGCTCGAGCGGCGGTTCCAGCACCTCGACGTGGTGATGCCGCGCGACGCTCTGATCGACGCGGACGCGACGCGCCTCGCGCAGGTGTTTCAGAACCTCCTCACCAATGCGTCGAAGTACAGCGATCCGAAATCACGGATCGAAGTCCGCACGACGACGACCGAGGACACGATCACGGTCAGCGTTCTGGACCAGGGCATCGGCATCGCGCCTGAGCTCCAGCCGCGCTTGTTCGAGATGTTCGTGCAGGGCACTCGTGCGATCGATCGCGCCGAGGGTGGGCTCGGCATCGGGCTCACGATCGCGCGCAGCCTCACCGAGCTGCATGGCGGAACGATCGCCGCCACGAGCGACGGCGTCGGTCACGGCAGCACGTTCACGGTCACCCTGCCCCGCTCGATCCGGCCCCGGGTCGCGACCGAGGCCATGCAGCCCCTGGCACGGCCGCGCATGCCGGGCGCTCGCGTGCTCGTGGTCGATGACAACGTCGATGCGGCGCTGATGTTGCGCGAGATGCTCAGCGAGATGGGCCACGAGCTCGTGGTCGCCCACGACGGTCCGAGCGCGCTCGAGCTCGCGGCATCGTTCAAGCCCGACATCTGCGTGCTGGACATCGGCCTGCCAGTGATGAGCGGCTACGAGCTCGCTCTCAAGCTGCGCGAGCAGCGCGGTGCCGAGGCGCTACGCTTGATCGCAGTGACCGGCTACGGTCAAGAGAGCGACCGTGCGAAGGCCCGCGAGGTCGGCTTCGATCATCACCTGATCAAGCCGATCGAGCTGGATGCGCTGCTGGCCTTGCTAGCGAAATGACCCAGGCCGAGTGCGGCAGCGGGATCGCTTGCGAGCTCGAGCTGCTCGCGAGCTGACCCTCAGCGCGCGACACCATGCTCGCGAGGAAGATCCACACGACGATCAGCCCGAGGTTGATCATCGCGAGGTCGCGCGTGCCGAGGTCCAGCTTGTGGATACCGAAGCCGATGAGGAGCGCGGACAGCATGTCGCCGAAGCGAACGAAGAAGCAGTCGATCACGGTCTTCGCCTTGTACTTGACCGCGCGGTCTGCCGGCAGGAACAGCGCCTGGCGCACCGTGTTCTGGAGGGAATAGTCCGTCGCGTTCTCGACGATCTTGGCAACGCGGATCACCGCGAGCCCGCCGACGAGGCCGATGGCTGCGTAGGCGCCGAACGCGACGACGGGCAGGATGAACAGTGCGGTGCGGACACCGATCTTCTGCATCACGCGTGACACGAGGAATGCCTGGATGAGGAACGTGAGCGCGTTCATCCACATGTACAGGTCGGAGTACATGTGCTTGATCTCCTCGCGCTTCGCGATCTCGCTGAGGTTCAGGCTGTTCACGTGGTCGAGCACTGCCTTTGACAGCAGATACTCACCCGTCGAGTTGACGAGGTTTGCCACGAGCAGCATGAGCGCGATCATCATCAGGCCGCGATCGCCCGCGACGAGCGCGAAGCCACCCGGACCTTCGATCGGCTTGTGTGCGCGCCGCATCGCCTTGCCGTCGAGACGGTTCTCGATCACGTTGAGGACCGTGATCGCGGCCAGCAAGATGCCGGCGGCTACCAGCATCAAGGTGAACGTGCCGCACAGCTTCGCGATCTTGGGGCCGAAGATGGCGCCGAGCGCGCCGCCGGTCGCGATGATCGCGAACAGCCGGGTGCCCTGCTCCTCGGTGTAGATGTCGTTGGCGTACGACCAGAACTGCGCGACGAGGAAGATGCTGACGAGGCCGAACCACACAAAGTAGGGCAGGCCCAGCGGGACTCCCGCCTGACCGAGCACGTAGAACGTGACCAGGCCAGCGAGCACCACGGCGTAGGAGATGTTGAGAACCCGGATCCGTGGGTGACGCTCAGCGAGGAAATCGTATGCGGGCACGATGGCGACGAGGAAGACCGCCATCGCCCCGGTCGCGTATGCCTTGAGCTCGTCGCCGGAGAGTCCGAAGGTGCCGCCGGCGAGGATGAGGCCCTCGCGGGCCGTCTTCATCGCGTAGTAAGCGGTCATGATCATGAACACGCAAACCACCATGAGCCCGACGCGCAGGCCCTCGCCGGGCTTCACCTTCGCGAATGGTGAGGACATGGCTTTGCGCACTTGAACCCCTTCAGTGCAACCAGTATGCCCGCACGCAGCTCACTCGCGCCAGATGCCGATCACGCGCATCTGAGTCGTGTGGGGCTCCTGCGCAACGTACACGAACGTCGTGCCACGAAAGTTCGGACGACGTGTGTCGATCCGCACGATCGTGTAGCGCTCGGGATCGTTCATCGCGAGGTCGATCTGGCCGCAGGTCACGCCGCTCGCGCCGGCAACCACGGAGCTGGTGCCCAATCGCTTGCTGTCCCGGCTGTAGGAGCTGAGCGTGTAGGTCGTGTTCTTCGCCGCGGCGAACGCATAGGCGAGCGACAGATCCTTGAAGCACAGGCGGCGCGCGTCGGTCTTGTCGCCAACGACGAATTGGTCGAGCGGGTTGACCCGATCGAACCAGTACTTCGCGGTCCGGCGCTGGCGCGCAATGATGGCGTCGGTCAGCCATTCCACCGAGCGCGGATCGGTGAGACGGGCGGACTCGACCGCAGCGCGAATATGATCGCGCGTGAAGCGCATGATGATCTTTGACGCCCAGAACTTGTCGAACCTGTCAGCGGTGTAGACGGGGCGATAGGCCGGCGTGTGCGCCTTCCAGTTCCCCGGCTCGTAGCTCTCGACCTCGTAGTGCGAGACGCCGCGCAGAAGTGGCCGGCGGCGCCGCTCGTACGCGGGTTCCAGCGCGCCGAACGTGATGAGGTTCTTGAGCATCCGCTTGGGGTCGAGCAACCACTCGTGGCCGAAGCGCGGCTCCTTGTTCTTCGTCGCAGCAAAACCGAGCGCGATACCGAAGTCGATGAAGTAGTGCTTCACGTACTGGCGCTTGGGATCCTCGGCGTCCTTGACGAACAGATCGACCATCTGACCTTCGTGCAGATCGTTGTGATCGAGCCACGAGAATACCGCGTAGGTGCCGCGCAGGTCGCGACGGAGCTCGTGTGGGATCACGTCATTCGGATCGTCGGGGCGCGTGCCCTCGGCGACGTGACCGCCGAGCGGCTTACCCCGGAGATAGTGCGACGTCATCACGCGCATCGTGCCGTCTGCGGCCTTGTCGACGGTCTCGAGGCTGCGCTCGAAGACCGCCATCGTCAGCGGCCGCTTGTTGCCCGACAGGTCCTTGACCACGGCGTCGTCGGCAAGCTTGAGATCCTCGCGCTTGACGTACACCACGTAGTCATCGGTGACGTTGTAACCAAACGCCCGGAGCAAGCGACCGGCGATGATGTGCGACGAGGTCTCGGCCTCGGGGAAGCCGTTCGGGTCGAACTTCAACAGGAACTTCTCGCCCCGCGCGTCCGTCATGATGAAGCCGAGCGTCATGCCGCCGACCTTGGTGCTCACGATGGTCCACGGCTTGTGGTCCTCGGGCGAGCCGATCGCGCCGGGCGGATTCTTGATCTCCTCGATGGACACGTCGCGAACCCCGATCCGGTTGGTGAACCAGGTCGAGTTCGGCACCTCGTCGAGCGCGTTGACGCCGAGCGCGCGCTTGTTGCGCTCGAGGTCGAACACGCGAGTCATCGGACGCATGAGCTGACCGTCGAAGTTGTAGAGGAAGCGCACGAACTCGCGCTCCTTGGGCTGCTTCTCGACGTGGCGCCGGTCGTTGACGACCTCCACGGGTGGGGCGTTGGCAAACCGTACCGACGGGATCGGTGCGCTCGAACATGCGACGAGGGTCGCGAGATAGATCAAGTTGCGCATCAGCGACGCTCCGCTCGTGGGTCGTAGTCGAACACCGGGTCAAACGTCAGGTTGAAGACCACGCCGCCGTCCAGCGACGACGCCACCGTGAGCCCCGAGATGAACTGGCGGTTCCCGTGAAACTGCAGGGACGCGCCATAGCCGACGCGAATATCCTTGACGGTCAGATCCGCAAGAGACGGGTAGACCCGGCCCGCGTCGACGAAGAGGCTCGCCAGAAACAGCTGGCCGAGGCCCCAGGTGTACTCGATGGTGCCGACGGCCGCCGCGCGGTCGCGGAATCGGTCGGCGAAGTAGCCGCGTAGCAGGGTCGCGCCACCGAGGGCCGGCAGCTGGTTGAACACGACGTCGTTGAGCTCGCCGCTTACCGACTCGACGTGCACCTTCGTCATGAGCGACCGCGGTCCGACGCCAATGCCGAGGAAGTACTGGGCCTCGCCGCCGTAGCGCCAGTAGCCCTTCGCCATCGGTCCGGACTCCATCTGGTGCACACGACCACCGAACGCCGACAGCAGGTAGCCGGTGTCGTAGATCTGATGGCGTCCGGGAGTCTCCTCGCGGCCACGACGGTCGAAGCGCAGCTCGAGCTCGCCGTACATGTTGCGGACGCTGGAGTCGAACCCGGTGAGCATCGTCCGGTCATAGACCGCGTCGATCGGGGTGCCGTCCGCGCTGTCGGCCGGCGTGTACTCGCGATCGGTCATAGAGGCGGTCGTACGCAACACGAGACGATCCGCGACGCGCGTGTCGAGATACGCCGTCGTGCGCCGGATCTCGGTGCGGAAGCGGCTCTGCTGCGCATCGGTCACGTTGCCGACGCCGTAGTACGGCTCGCGCGGGCGACGCTCGTACTCAGCGCGCAGCTCGAGGGTCACGCGGTCGCCGAGCCGGCTGCCCGACCGAAGCCGAGCGTCAACGAGGGTGCGAAACTGTCCGCCCGTCGTGCCGCGCAGCGAGATCTTTTCCTTCTTGCCGAGCAAGTCACGGTGAACGAGGCGGGCACCGAGGTTGAGCCCGTACGTGCTGTCGACCATCAGCGTCGGGTAGACGCCATATGTCACGGTGTCGTCGAAGAACGCGGCGTTGAAGCGATCGCCGAAGTTGTAGCGGTCGTACATCCAGACCGTGGTTCGCAACGGCGCCAGCGCGGTGACGAGCGCGATCTTCGGCAGGACCAGCACGCCCTGGCCGATGTTGCGCAGGAGCGAGTCGCCCTGGTCCTCGTCGATGCGACCGCTCTCCTGACCCGGCGGCGGTCCTGCTGCAGCGTCGGCCGCGTTCGGCTCGTCGCTCTCGGTGGGCGGCGCCTTCTCCGGCCTCGGTGGTTCGGGCGGCTGCGGCTCGTCGGGCTTCTCGGTCTTCTTGTCGGTTGCCGGCTCGGGCGACGACAGATCCTCGGTCGGGACGCCCTGGGGTGGCACGGGCGTGGCTGCCGGATCCTCTGCATACGCAGAGGTCGCAGCGAGCACCGAAGCGAGGGCGAGGGCGCGTTTCATACAGCTCCTGCGCCGGCGGGCCTGAGCGGCCGCGGGCTGTGCGTCGGCGGCGCGTCTTGCGGGGCCGGCTCGTCGTGGCTGAGCTTCTTGTGGTGGTGGGCGATGCCGACTGCGATGAGGATCCACACGGCCACGAGACCCATGGTCACGAAGGCGAGCTCGCGGACACCGAAGTTGAGCTGGTGGAGGCCGACACCGATGAGCACGGCCGACAGCGTATCGCCGATGCGAACGAAGAACGTGTCGATCGTGGCCTTCGCCTTGTATTTCACGTTGCGGTCGGTTGGCAGGAACAGCGCCTGGCGTACCGTGTTCTGGAGCGAGTAGTCCGTGGAGTTCTCGGCGATCTTCGCAATGCGGATGAGCGCGATACCACCGACCAGGCCAATCTCGGCGTACGTGCCAAACGCCACGATGGGCATCACGAACAGGGCCGCG
>JBBQFU010000202.1:0-16550 GCA_038322185.1 Haliangiales bacterium | reverse complement strand
AGGTCTCATCCGGGGTTGGTCACTTGGCCGTGCCGACGTTCGCCGAGCCACCGATGCTCTCGGTGTGCGCTCGTCAGGCCCCGCAGGTGCGGGCAGCGTGACGGAATTGCGTTTTACTCGACGGGGCGCCTTGCCGCCCCTTATTCGGTTTTCAAGGGCACCGACCCTACATCATGGGTACGACAACCTATTGCGGGACAACCCTTAGTTAGTTACCTGGCTAATCGCAGCCGGGCGGCAGCGGATCGCAGGCGCCCCACAGACCGCGGTTGGCGCGCTCCGCGGCGAGCTGCAGCGCTTCGAACTCGGCGGCGCGATCGTCGCCGTTCGGCGAGATGTGCAGCACACATGCGTAGCCGCGGTCGATCATCAGCGTGTTGACCTCGGTACCGTCGACGTAGACGTACGCGAGCGTGCGATCGAAGCGATCGGTGCAGTCGACGTCGTAGGCCAGCGTGACGTTCTTGCCCATCACGAGGTCGGTGTTGAAGTCCTTGGCGTTGGTGCCAAAGCACTCGTTCTTCCCATTGGTGGACTCGGGGGTATCGACGAGCAGGTAGCGAATCTTGCGGCCATCCTCGAGCTCGATGGTGTCACCGTCGACGACGCGCGTGACCTTGGCCTCGGTCGGGCCGCATGGTGAGCCGCCACAGCCGGCGCCCGCCGCGACGAGGAGCGCAGCGACCGCGAGCTTCACATGCACACGTTGACGGCCTTCGGAGTGCCGACGTTCGCCGCGGTGCCGTAGATCTGCGTCGCGAGCGAGCTGCAGAAGTTGAGATGGTTGTCGTTGGACACCGTGTCGGTCATCGCCGGCTGCAGCTGGCGCGACTTGCCATCGGGGGCATAGGTCGCCGTCGGCCACGAGATCGAATCGAGCAGCGTGAGGCCGTCGAGGATCTGGATCGCGCCGGTCGAGTTACCGAGCGAGAACGTGAACGTGATATCGACGGAGTTGGGCAAGCCACCGTTGAGGGTCGGGTCCGTGTGATGCGCGAACAGGCCGTACGCGCCCGCCGCGATGTTCTTGCAGGCCGAGACCTGGATCGGATAGGTGGTCGTCGACGTCAGCGAGTTCTTCAGGATGAGGCCGTTGAGATCGAAGTCGGTGGAGCCGACGTTCTTGATCTCGAACCACTCCTGCGCGGCATCGACGCCGGTGGCGGTGCCTGCCGGGTTCGCGAGCACCTCGGTGATCACGAGGTTCGTGCCGGTCGGTTTACGAATTGCGCGCAGCGTGCCGTTGTCGTCGCACATGCCGGGCGGCGTCACGGCCGCGCACTGCTCGTTGGCCTCGCCGGGCGAGCCGCGATCCGCGGTTCCGTAGATCGTCTGGCTGTCACAGAACGCGGCCTGATCGTCGTTGCCCGACGTGGTCTCGAAGTCCGGATCGAGGTTCTTCGAGCGCGCGCTCGTCGAGGCAGCCCACGTCACCGCGTCGAGCACGGTCGCCCCGTAGACGAGCTGGACATCGGCATTGGCGGTCGGGTTGAGCGAGAAGCTGAACGTGCCGATCGTGGTGAGGCCGCCGTTCATCGAGGTGTCGCTCGACCGAGCGAAGATGCCGTACTCGCCGGCCGAGAGGTGCACGCACTCGGGCGACGTGACGACCGACGCACCGGCGGTGTCATTCGCGCGATCGACGCCGACGCCGTTGAGGTCGACATCGGTGATCGCCTTGACCTCGAGCCACTGGCCGACGGTCGCGCTGACGTCGGTTGGCTTGGGCATGAATTCGGTGATCACGAGCGAGCCGACCGTCGGTGCGATCGTGGCGCGCATCACACCGGCGTCCGCGCACAGGCCCGACACGACCGGCGCGCAGTCGTTATCCGTGCCCGGCGTTCCGAAGTTGTTGGTCTCGAACTCCGAGTCCTTGGCCTCACACCAGTTCACCTGGTCGTCGTTGAGTGTGTAATCCGGCGGGCTCGCGCTGGTGAACTGGCGCGCGTGGCCCGACCTCACGGCCTCGTACACAGCGCTGTCGATCTCCTGATCGCCGCACTTGAGTGCGAGCTTGCCGCCGCCGGTGTTGTAGAAGTCGCCGAGGTCGGCGGAGAACCCATAGTCGATGTACGCCGGCAGCAGATCCTGGGTGGCGTTACCGAGCGTGAAGAACTGGCCGGGCGCGATCGTGACGTCGTCGATCGTGTGGCTCGCAGGCTTGCTGCCGTCGATCTTGCTGTGCACGACCGTGACGCCCTTGAGCGATACCGGACGATCCGAGTTGTTGTAGATCTCGAACCATTCCTTGCCGTCATCGGTGCCGGTCCCGCCTGCGGGCGCCGCGTAGTCGGCGAACACCTCGGTCACGACCAGGTCACCCGCGACGAAGTCGTCCTTGCAGGCCCCGGTGCTGTCATCGGGTCCGCATGCGGCGAGCGGAGCGAGGAGGGCGGCGAGCCAGGCGAGGCGAATCACCCCACTACGATACGTCATGGAGAGGGCGTGCTGGTTGGAATCTGCAGGCCAGGCACGGGAGATAGGCGGATCTGCGATGCGCGATCGATCACGATCTGGACCTGCCGCTTCTTGGTGTGACGATTCTCGTAAATCGTGGGCACCCCGGTCACCCAGATGTACTCGCCCTTCCAGGTCACGGACCCGGACTGCGTGAGGACGTCACGATCGAAGAACATCAGGGGGAAGTCAGAGAACTGCTGGCGGGCCAGCAGCACGCGGGTCGGCCCCTTCTCGGCGATCCGCACGTCGCCGATGATGCCGAGCACGTTCACTTCCTTGCCGACCATCTCCTCGAGCTTCTTGGTCGCGTCCCAGTGGGAGATGTCGACGAAGTTCGTCTTGCCCTCGCCTTCCTTGCGGAACGAGTCGACGAAGTTGCCGCGTGCGCTCCACCACGCGATGCGCTCCGGATAGTCGGGGTAGGCCATCACGCCCGGCGCCCAGATGCCGCGCTTGGCGGCCTTGGCCTCGGCCTCTGCCTTGACGAAGTCGTCGTGGAAGCGGCGCGAGTTGCCGTACTTCGGGAAGTACGGGCCCATGCCGGCGCGGACGGACTCGACATTGTAGTTCACCCACGTGCCGTTCTTCTGGACGAACACGTAGGCGAGGTAGCGCTGGTAGGCGTCGCGGATCTCGGCGGGATGGTCGCGCTCGAGGCGGACCTTGCCGGCGTCCGCGAAGAAGCTCTTGGCCCAATTCAGCGCGTCCTCGCCGAGCGGCGTCGGGTACTTCACGGGGCGCGGCTTGGTGCCCCGCTTGTCCTTCATGTACTGCTGCCAGCCGGCGTCGAACATGCGGCGGTCGTTCTCGGACTTGAACGTCTCCTCGGTATCGATGCCGAGCAGACGCAGCGAGCTGTCGAGGCCGTCGACACGGATCGTGTCACCGTCGGTGATCTTGGTGACGCGAAACTCGCCGAGCACGAGGCCAGGCGCCTCGAGCTTCTGCAGCGACTTCTGCGCCTCTTTGCGCGTGTAGCGATCCGTCTTCGACGGATGGCACGCGACAAGGGCGGCAGTGACGACGAGTGCGAAGCGCGTTAGGGACATGATGGATTCGCCTGCTGCGGGGTGCCCGGGGAGGCGCTGTTGACGCACCACATCGCCGGAATGTCGTTGTTGTCGGCGTCCGGCTGGCCACCGAACGAGTACGTACCGGTCTTGGGCAGCACGTCATAGACTGCGCGATCGATCCGCTCGCTGCACGTCTCGACGTCGACGGCGGCGGCCGCCAGATAGCCAACGTGAAAATCGTCACCAAATCCGTAATCGATGTGCGTGGGCTTGTTCTCGTCGTCGGCGACCAGCCCGAGCACGACGTAGTCGCCGGGTGACACGACGACGGACCGGCGTACCAGGATCGGGACCTCGGAGCTGCCGTCCTTCTTGCGGAACCGAACTTTGACCCCCTGGAGATCCAGCGTGCTCGGTGAGGCATTGAACAGCTCGACCCAGATGCCGAGCGTGTCGTCGGGCGTCTGGTCGCCGCGGAACTCGGTGACCACGAGGTCTCCGGGATCGAGGGACGCACACTCACCAACGGGATCACGCGTACAGCCCGTGGAGAGGGCCATCGCCGCGACGAGCAGGCCTGTCACGCGCACGGCCCTACTGTACCTCAAACGATGGCATGCTCGCTGGGCATGAGCGTCCCGGGCGGTCCCCCTCCAATGCAGCAACCGATGCATCAGCAACCGCCTGCCGCGGCACGACCCAACGATCCGGCAAAGACTGCCGCGATCATGCTCGTCGTGGCAGCTGTGCTGATCCTGGTGGGCCTGATCTCGAAGAACTGGATCAGCGCTGGCGATAGCAGCCGCGCCGTTCACATTGGCCCGATGGGCATGGAGATGTGCCGGGGCAGCGTGTGCATGGAGGTGCCGAGCAAGGGCAGCAAGATGCCCGGCGACATCGAGATGGTCATGGTGCTCGGCCTGATCGCGGGCTTCGCCTCGGTCGCGCTCGCGGGCTGGTTCGGCGGCGCCGTGCTCGCCGGCAAGAAGGACAAGCTCCCGCCGGTCAAGCTGGGCCACATCGCGTTCGGTCTCGCGACGTTCTCGTTCGTGTTCTTCGTGATCCGCATGTTCTCCGAGGGCGGTCACGGCCTGGGCCCAGGGTGGGCGATGTTCCCCGGCATCGGCGGCGCGATCCTCGCGAGCGTCGGGCTCAAGAAGCTATCGCCGTTCCTGGGCGGCAGCGCGCCGCTGGGGCTGTTGCCTGCGGGCGGTGGCTACCCCGGCCAGCAGCAATATGGCCAGCAGCCGGGCTATGGCCAGCAACCGGGTTATGGCCAGCAGCCGGGCTATGGCCAGCAGCCGCAAGGCTATGGTCAGCAGCCGGGCGCGCAGCAGTCGCAGCCGATGCAGCCGTACGGGCAGCAGCCGTCGCAGCCCTATGGTCAGCCGGCGGCGAATCAGTCGCAGCCGCAGCAGCCGTATGGTCAGCAGCCGGCCGCGCAGCAATCGCAACCGATGCAGCCGCAGGCAGGTGCGCCGCCGCAGGCCGCACCCAACTGCCCGCGCTGTGGTGAGCCGCTTCAGTTCGTCGCCCAGTACCAGCGTTGGTTCTGTGGCCGTGAACAGCAGTACGTGTAAGACGCTCGAGGACGTCCTCGCGTGGGCGCACGCGACGGGCGGCGCGCTGCTCGAGGTGATCGTCCAGGACGAGTACACGCACGACGTGATCGTGGGCAGCCGCGCCGAGTTTCTCGTGTTTGACACGACCTGACTGGGCGCGGTGAACGGGGTCTCCGTGTGGGACCATCGCCCGACCGCCGACGAGCTCCTCGATGCCCGGATCGCGCGGGGCTGGGTCGCAATTCCGACGGGAACCGTCGACGGTCCACGCGTGCTCGGTCACGCGGCGTGTCGATTCGCGCCGGGCTGATCACCGCGTCGAGATGAAGACGTCTTTGGTGCCGTTCACGTTGCTCGCGAACACGAACACGCGCTGATCGGTCGACACCCACGGATCCTCCTCGCTCGAGGTCGCGGTGTTAAAGTCGGTCATCTTCGTCGGGTTACTCCAGAGTGCGGTCGGCGCGGTGCGCGTCGCCTCGAACAGATCGAACTGATCGTTGTCGCGGTTGGACTGGAAGTAGATCTTCAGGCAGTCGGCCGACAGCAGCGTGCCTTGCTCGGCGCCGGTCGTGTTGAACGCGGTGATCGCCGTGGTCGCGCCCCCGGTGACGGTGCCCTCGAATAGATCCTGATCATTGCTGCCATTGGCGCGACTGACGACCGCGTAGCCGCTGTCACAGACGTCGGCCCACTTCTCGTACGCGCTCGTGTTGAGCGCGGTGACTTCCGTCGGTGCGCCCCACGGCTGGCCGATCGCCGCGCGCGTCGACCTGTAGATCTGCCCGTTGCGCCCGAAGTACATCGTCTTGTCGTCGGGCGACAGGCGAGGGCTCTCCTCGGTGACGGAGCTGTTGAGGACGCCGAGCGCGGTCGGCGGCGAGCTCCACGCGTCGGTCACGCTCGCGCGCGTCATCATGTAGAGGTTGTTGTCGCCGCCGTCGCTTCGCTTGAAGTAGATCTCCAGCGTGTTCGACGACAGCGTGCAGTCGTCCTCGTTGAGGTTGTTGCTGCTCGCGCCTGCGACCAGCGCTGGCGTGCCCCAGGCACCGAGCACGATGGGCGCGTCGGGACCCGCATCGAGGACCACATTGCTGCTGCCGTCCTGCGAGTAACTGGCATCCGCGGCGCCGCCGCTGCTCAGCTCCGCCTTGCACGCCGCAAGCAGCATGCAGGCAGCGGCAACCCCTCGACGGCCCATGCTCCCATTCTAGACGACACGCCCGGCCATCCGCGCTGAAAGTGCGCTTGCAAGCGATGTCCAGCTCACGGGTGTGGTGTGGCATTCACGGGTCCGGAATTCACGTTACGGCGGAATCCCGCGTAAAATTCAGCCAGTCGGCTTGGTCCCGCGTTTGCTCGAAGACCAAGCAGCTGGAGGAACCTATGTCACTGAAGAACACCCTTGCTTCGCTTGCTCTCGCTGGGTCGCTGGTCGTACTCGCCTCGGGCTGCATCGTTCGCGCGCAGGGCCAGGTCGCTGCGCCGGTCGCCTACGTCGAGGTCGAGGAGGAGCCGCCGCCGCCGCGCGTCGTGGTCGTCGACACCCGTCCCGGCTTCGTGTGGGTCGAGGGTCGCTGGACCCGTGGCGGGAATCGTTGGGTGTGGTCCGACGGTTTCTGGGAGCGCGAGCGATCCGGACATGTCTGGGAGCAAGGTCGCTGGCAGCGCCAGGGGCGCGGTCATGTATGGGTGCAGGGACGCTGGCGCGCCGGCGGTGGCCGGGGCAATGGCAACACGAACGTGCGTGACCATCGCAGGGGCAACAACGGGAACGGGAACGGAAACGGCCCCGTCATTCGCGATCATCGTCGCTAGCAACGCGGCGCCAACGTTGGCGTGACGCTATAGTCCGGGCGCCATGCGTAGGTTGCTCGGACTCTGTTGTTTCTTGATTGCGTGCGGCCAGGGCTCCGCAAAGCCCGATCCGCACGCGCAGTCGCAGAAGCCGCGCGATGCGAAGACGGCGGATGCCGATCCCGCGAAGCTCTCGGGCGAGCAGGTCTACGCAGGGTTCTGCGCGAACTGCCACGGCGCCGACGGGAAGGGCTACAAGGCCGACAACGCGCCGTCGCTCGTCAACAAGACGTTCCTCGAGAGCGCCGATGACGACTACATCAAGCGCTCGATCGCGGCCGGTCGTCCCGGCACGTCGATGGCTGGCTACTCGGCGAAGGTCGGTGGTCCGTTCGACGATGCGACGCTCGATCGCCTCGTCGGCTACATCCGCGCGCAGGGCCCGCCAGCGGGGCCGATTCCCCCCTCGGCACCTGGCGACGCGGCCGCGGGCCTCGCCGTCTACAACCTCCACTGCGTGAAGTGCCACGGTGATGCCGGCACGCGCAGCAGCGCGGTCCATCTCGCGAACCCGCAGTTCCTTGCGACCGCGACCGACGCGTTCATTCGTTACGGCATCGTGATGGGCCGACCAGGAACGCCGATGGAAGCGTTCGGCGGCAAGCTCAAGCCCAAGGAGATCGACGACGTCGTCGCCTACGTGCGCAGCTATCAGAAAGCCGGCGCTGCGGCGGTTGGCACGCTGCCGCCACCGACGGGCAAAGAGCCGGTAGTCATCAATCCCAAGGGCAAGAACCCGGTGTGGACGAAGCTGCGCCGCGATCCAGGCGGCACGGTCGATCGCTACGTGTCGGTCGACGAGGTGAACAAGGCGTTCGCCGAGAAGAAGCGCATGGTGATCATCGATGCGCGGCCCGCGTCGGACTGGATGAAGGCGCACATCGAAGGCGCGGTCTCGATCCCGTATCACGAGCTCGCGCGGCTCTCGGAGATCCCGAAGGACGTGTGGGCGATCGCGTATTGCGCGTGCCCGCATCACCTGTCGGGCGACGTCGTCAACGCGCTGATCAAGGCGGGCCACACCAAGGCGCTCGTGCTCGACGAGGGCGTCCTCGAGTGGCATCGCCGCGGCTATCCAATGACGACGGCGCCCGGTGTGATGCCGCCTCCGAAAGAGGGCGGCGTGCAGGGCGGTCACGGTCACGGCCACGAAGGTCACAACCACCCGTAGGTCATTTACCTGCGCACCGCCTTCGGCGCTGCTGCGCGGTCCGGCAAAGCTACTTCTTCGCCGGATCCTTCCACGCGGCGAGGACCGCGAGCTCCTTGTCGCGCGCGATTGCCGACGAGCGCATCCGGTCGCGCTTGTCCGCGGGAAGGGTCTCGAGCCACGCGAGCGTGTCCTTCGCGGTCTCGACCAGCGGGCGGAACACGAGGCCGGCCTTGACCGCGCGCGCGTTCGACATCGTGCCGAAGCCCGGATCCTCCTCGGACGGGACCCACATCGGCATCTCCATCCACGGGCCAACGTTGTGCTTCTCGAGGAACTTCCACGGCACCCACGTCAGCGTGGCCTGGTTGCCGCCCGCCGTGTTGCACGACTCGAGGACCTCGCGCATCGTCATCTTCCGCTCGGGGCCGAGCGCGTTCATCGTACCGACCGTGCCTTGCTCGATGAGTGTCACGATCCACGCGCCGAGATCGCGGCCATCGATGTACTGCACCGGCGTGGTGCCATCGCCAGGCGCGAGCACCTCGCCACCATCGGCGCATCGCGTCGGCCAGTGCGTGAAGCGGCCGGTCGGATCGCCGGGGCCGATGATGAGACCGGGGCGAACGTTGGCGACGCGGCCGGGCATCGCGGTCTCGGCGGCTTGCTCGCTGAGCGCCTTGAGCGCGCCATAGTTGGACTTCACGTCCTCGTTCGTCGGATCGTCGATCGTGTTGAGCGTGGCGCCCTCGTCGGCGCCGACCGGCGCGCCGTCCTTGTAGACCGAGACCGTCGACACGAAGATGTAGTGCTTCACGTTCGGCGCGAGCAGGTCGGCGGACAGCTTCACGATGCGCGGCACGTAGCCCGAAGGATCGACGACAGCGTCCCACTGCCGGCCCTCGAGCGCGTCGAGCTTGCCGTCGCGATCGCCTTGCAGCTTCTCGATGTCGGGGAACAGGTGCGGCTGCGTCTTGCCACGATTGAACAGCGTGACCGTGTGGCCGCGCTCGATCGCAGTGCGCACGATGTGAGGGCCGAGGAAGCCGGTGCCGCCGAGGATCAGGATCTTCTTCTTGGGATCCACCGGCGGCTCGATGGGCTTGGATTCAGTCACGGTCTTCTTCGAGGGTGAGCTGCACGCGGAGGCGGCGAGCGCGGCGGCGGAGCCGAGCACGAACTGGCGACGAGTTACTTTCATGACGACTCCTTGGCGCGCCGGCGAAATCCGGCACCGAGAACAACAGCGAGCACCAACCAGACGAGAGTGAGTGGAACGGCGGCGACCGACAGCGCGCTGCCGCCGGCATGTGCCGCGCTGAGGGCCTGATACAGCCAGCCCGACGCGGTATCGCCGAGGCGAAACGCGAACGTGTCGATCACGTTCTTCGCGCGGTACTTGTCATCGCGCGACACGACGGTGAACAGCAGCTCGCGTGCGGGCCGGGTGAGGCCATGCGTCGCCATGCGGCTCGTGATCTGCACCGCGACCAGCGTGGCGAGCGTCGGGCTCGCGACGAGCGCGAAGATGCCAACGCCCTGGATGAGCGGCAGCACGCAGAGCACGATACCGGGGCCGAGCCAGCGCAGCAGTGGCGCAGCGATCAGGAGCTGGACGACGAGGGTTCCGAGGTTGACCCATATGTCGATCGTCGCGAAGAAGTCGGTGCGTGCGAGGCGATCCGGAATCGCCAGCTTCACGATGTCGGCCTGTGCGAGGTAGACGAACGTGCCGGCGGCGGTCGTGCACAGCACGAACCCGGCGATCGCGGCGAGGTACGGCTCCTCGAACAAGATCCGGCGGAAGCCTTCGAACGGGCCCTCGCGCAGCGGCTCGTCGGGCGCGCGGTCGTGGTCGAGGGCCTCGCCGAGGCGGCGCAAACGCCACGCACCGAGTACCGCGAGCTCGAGCAGGATCGCGGTCATCACGAGCACGCCCGCGACGCCGATGTCGTCGAGCAGCAGCTTGGTCAGGATCGGACCGAGCGCAGCGCCCACGGTGCCGCCGGCCGCGATCGGGCCGTAGAGCCGGCGCGCCGTGGTGTGGCCGAGCAGGTCGGCGAGCAGGCTCCAGAACACGCTGACGACGAAGATGTTGAAGACCGCGCTCCACATGTAGAACGCGCGGCCGACGCCGATCGGCGACACCTCGGAGCGAATGAGGCCAAAGAAGACGAGCGCACACAGCGCGAACGCGTGGAACGCGAGCGGCACGACGCGGCGTGGACCGCGCGCGACGAGCTTGCCCCACAGTGGCGTGACCACCGTGACCGCGATCAGCGTGCCGGTGAACAGCCACGGAATCGCATCGGGACTGCCATCGAGCACGAGCGCGTCGCGCACTGGCCGAAACGCCATGAAGCTGGCGAGCAGCGCGCCAAACGTGATCGCGCCCCAGGCGGCGACCACGATCTCTGCCTTGGTACGGGACACGTCGATCGGCAACCGTTCTCGCACACACGCAATTTGTCGTCGAGTCTGCGACTGCGTGCGACAGCGTGCGACTACGAGAGTTTCGCGGCCAGCGCTTCGTCGGCGAGCTGCTCGAAGCTCATGCGCTGGGCGCGCACGAGCTCGTCCTGCGTGAACAGGATGCGGGCCGCGCGGTCCTCGGCGCCGAGAGCGCGGAGCAGCACGGGGCCGAACACCTTGCCGAGCACCGGATGGTTGTAGGCGTTCTGCACGCCGATCATGAACTGCGACCACGGGGTGCGCGCCACGTTCTGCTTGCGCAGCACGAGCTGGATGCGCTTGAACGCCTCCTGCAGGCGCTTGCCGCTGGGATCGGTGCGGTCCATCGGCGCGATGAACACTTGCTGCAGGAACGGCTTGGCGTGCCACATCATCGTGACCAGCGCGCGGACGCCCTCGAGGAGATCGCGTGGTGCCGGCCATGGCCGGGCGCGCATCGAGGCGAGGTGCTCGTCGGAGGTGTAGACCTCGGTCATGTGAAAGTCGATCGCGATGTGGCGCGACTCGTCGCGGTTGATGAGGTGCATCGCGGCGTGGCTCATCTCGTCGGCGACATAGTCATCGAGCGAGCGGAGCAGGGCGACGTCGAGGATCAGCTCGCCGGCCGTGATATACGCGTTCGCGATCTCGGGCGACGCCTTCTCGACGAGCGCGAGGAAGTGCGGGCGGAACGCGGTGAGCGAGGCACTCTCGCTGTAGGTGCGGTAGTGGTTGACGTTGTAGTGATCGGACAGCCGCTGCGCGACCTCGGAGTGGCGCTTCTCGTCTGCGACGAACGTCGAGAAGATCTTGTTGAGGGTCGGGTCTTCTGTCTTCTTGCGCTGGACGTCGAACAGCGACATCGCGAGCAGCTCGATGCCGGCCATGTCCTTGAAGTACTGGACGACCGCTTCTTCCTTGTCGCGCGGTAGCTGCGGCGGGGGGAGGGACCAGTCGAGGTCGTCGATCGACCACTGATCGCGGACGCATTTTTCGAGCATGCGCGCGAGGTCCATGTCTGGACTGTACCCCGGTTGCGCTCGACGGGGGAGCGCTCTATAGCTGGGGCGCGTGGGGAAGTCCGAGGAGCTCGTTGCGCAGGTCCCATCCGGTGAGGCGATCGTTCGCCGGTACTCGGAGGTCGTGGCGAAGTCGCCGCTCGACATCAAGCGTGGCGAGATGGTGTTCCTCGACAAGCACGGCGCACCGATCGGCCGCGGGCGGTTCTCGCGCATCGTGGGCGTGTGGCGGTTCGGCATGCTGGGCGCCATGATCGGCGGCAGCTTGCTCGCGCTCTCAGGAGCGTGGCTTCCCGGTGCGGCACTGTACGTCACGGGAGCGCTGCCGGTCATCATGGCGCTATCGAGGCTCGCCGGTGTTGATGGGGATCGACGTGGTCATCCGGCAGGGTCATCTCGACGAGGCGCAGCGCCGGTTCGACGCGGTCCCCCACCTGCGGCGGCGGAGCCCGGCGGCGTACTGCATGCTCGCCGGGAACCTCGCCTCGCATCGCGGGAATTACGCGAGCGCATTGACGTGGTGGCGCGAAGCGTTTCCACGCACGAACGGGCTGGCGCGCGAGATCTTGAAGATGTCGATCACCAAGGCGCTTCTACTCGACGGCAAGCTGGTCGAGGCACAGCGCTCTTGGGACGACACCAAACTTCCGCCCGGCGCCGACGCCGTGCTCACAGGTCAGGACCTGGTGAAAGTGATGTTTGCGCTGCACGATCCGCGGGCGCAGCTCACGGTCGACGAGCTGCACGATCTGGCGCGCAACGCACTCGAGTACAGCCACACCGGAGTCGACCTCGCTGCGATCGGGCTGGCCTTCGAGCGCGCAGGCGACGAGGACATGGCGCAGTGGCTCGCGACCGAGGCGCTCGAGCGCATGCACTACCCGTATCTGGCGACGTGGTGGCCGGCATTGCAGCAGTGGCTCGACGGCCGCACCGGAACGCCCGCGATGGTCGACTGATATGGCCCTATGCGGGCGCGATTTAGCTCGTCTTGGGCTCGTCGCGCCGGTGGACACGCACCATGCGAACTCGCCGTGGCGTAGCCTCCACGATCTCCAGCACCGTCCCGTCAGGCGCGGAAAGCTTGCTGCCTACCGGCGGGACCGTGAGTGCGAGTGCCATGCACAACCCCGCGATCGTGGTGCTCTCTCGCGCGATCGGGAGCGTCGTGTGCAGCATCCGGTTGACTTTGCGCGTCGGGATCCAACCCGGCACCAGAGCGGTTCCGTCAGCTTCCATCCGCAACGTTTCTTCAGGAAGGTCGTTCTCGCCGAAGATGTCGCCGACCAATTCCTCGAGGAGATCCTCGATCGTCACGATGCCCGCAGTCCCACCGTGCTCGTCGATGACGATCGCGATCTGGATCTGCTTCGCTTGCATCTCGCGTAGAACCGAGCCGATGCGCGCGCTGAGTGGCACGTAGATCAGGGGGCGTAAGATGTCGTCGAGAGCGATCGCGTTTCGCTCCCACGCCAAAGCGAGCACGTCGCGCGCGACGATGTATCCGACGACTCGATCGAGATCGCCGTCGAAGACCGGCATGCGGCTGTGCCCTTCTTCGACGAGGCTGCGTTGGACCTCCTCGGGCGGGGCGTCGCGACGAATGGCGACGATCCGATCGCGTCGGACCATCACCTCCGCGACGATCACCTCGCCGAATCCGAGCGCACGTGCGGCAATCTCACTCGACTTGGCATCCACCGTGCCCGTCTTCGCAGCCTCCCGCACGAGCTCGCCCAGCTCCTCGCGCGACATGCGAGCTTCGGTGAACGACGTCTTGTCTCCGAACAGCTTGAGCACGACGTTCGAGCATCCCGTGAGGAACCAGACGAGCGGGCGCATGATGAACGACAGACGCAACAGCGGCCTGCCGATCAGGAACGCGTAGCGGTTGGAGTAACGGAGTGCGAGCGACTTCGGAACCAGCTCTCCAAGCACGAGTGAAAGGAAGGCCACGCTCGCGACCACGATCACCATCGACACTTCGTGAGCAGCATCGCCAAACACACCTTCCATGTGTGGCGTCAGATCATGGGCGATACTGGCACCGCCGAAGGCAGCGGCGGCCGCCCCGATCACGGTGATGCCGATCTGCACCGTTGCGAGGAAGCGCTCTGGCTGCTCACGCAGCGCATGAACGGCCAATGCGCCTCGATCCTTAGCGGCTACGCGTTGTCGAACGGTTCCGTTCGAGGCCGTCAGAATTGCGATCTCCGCACCGGCGAACAACCCGTTCGTGAGGACGAGCGCGACCAGGATCAGTAGCTCCGTGAGCATGTCAGAGTTCACCACGTCCCCGCCGCCTCCGCAGCTTGCCTGGGGCTAACAGTTCCGGGCGCCTACAAGGGGCATTCCAGTGACCAGGAACTGGTTTTCGTCGCCTGCTCGCAGTCCGGCTCACAGAACGCGCCCTATAGTGCCGACCGTGATCTGCCGGGTTGTTCTCGCACTGTTGCTCGTCGCCATCGGCGCGTGCAGCAGCGGCAGCAAGACCGGGACGCTCGAGGCGATCAAGAAGCGCGGCGAGCTGACGTGGGGCGCCGACCTCCAGGGCGGCGAGCCGTTCGTCTATGAAGACCCGGCGAATCCGAAGCAGGTGATCGGTTTCGAGGTCGACATCGCGAAAGCGATCGCGCGCCGGCTCGGCGTGAGGGCGAGGTTCGTCCAGTACGCGTGGTCAAACCTGGTGCCGTCGCTCGAGCGCGGCGACTTCGACATCGTGATGAACGGGCTGGAGGCCACGACCGAGCGGCAGCAGCGGATCTTGCTGTCGCAGCCGTACTTCGTCTATGCCGAGACGCTGGCGGTTCGCGCGGACAGCCCGTACCAGACGCTGGCGGATCTCGAGGGCAAGCGCGTCGGGACGCTCAACCAGACCTACGCGCACGACCTGCTGCGCGGGCAGCCGCTCGAGGCGGTGCTCTACGAGGGCAACGAGGAGCCGTACATCGATCTCGAACAGGGCCGCACCGAAGCGGTGCTGCTCGACAACATCATTGCCGATCGTTACGGCTGCGTGTCGACCCGGCCCAAGGTCAAGTGCGTGCCCGGTGAGGTCGCGCGCGGCACCTACGTGATCGGGATCCGGCGCGGCGACGATGCGTTGAAAGACGCGATCGATACGGCGCTCGCGGAGATGCGCAAGGATGGCGAGCTCGAGCAGATCCTGCGCAAGGCGAACCTGTGGGACGCGCGGCAGACCGAGGCGCCGCCGCAGATCGCGGCCGACGCCACGGTGCGAAAGCGCGTGTTCGACGGCGACATGGTGTGGCAGTTCCTCGAGGCTGCGCTCGTCACGTTGAAGCTGTCGCTGCTCGCGTTCTGCCTCGCTGTGCCGGTCGGTCTGCTCCTCGCGGTTGCGCGCGTGTACGGCGGCCCGGTGAGCTCGACGCTCGCGCGCATCTACATCGAGGTGTTCCGCGGCACGCCGGTGCTGCTGCAGCTGTTCGTCCTCTACTACGGGCTAGCGCCGTACTACTCGTTCTCGCCGGTCACGGCGGCGGTGCTCGGGCTCGGGCTCAACTACGGCGCCTACGAGGCCGAGGTCTATCGCGGTGCGCTGCTCGCGATCCCGCGCGGTCAGACCGAGGCGGCGAAGGCGCTCGGCATGGCGCCAACGCAGACGCTGCGTCACGTGCTGTTGCCGCAGGCATTGCGGCTCGCGTTGCCGCCGATGACGAATGACTTCGTGTCGCTGCTCAAGGACAGCTCGCTCGTGAGTGTGATCACCGTGATCGAGCTGACGAAGCGGATGACGATCGCGGCGGTCGACATGCGCGGCTGGCTGGTGCCCGGGCTCGCCTGCGCGGCGTTCTACCTGATGCTGAGCTTCCCGCTGTCGGAGCTCGCGCGGCGACTCGAGAGGAGGCTGGCGCGTGATCAGCGTCCGCAAGCTCTCTAAGCGCCACGGTGACCGCAGCGTGCTGGCCGAGGTCAGCGCCGAGGTGACCAAGGGCGAGACGATCGCGATCGTCGGTCCGTCGGGCGGCGGCAAGTCCACGTTGCTGCGCTGCCTCAACTACCTCGAGCACTTCGACGGCGGCGAGATCGATATCGTGGGCGTGCAGCTGCGGCCGGGGATGGGCGTTCGGCAGCGCGACATCCTGCGCGGGCTGCGGGTCAAGGTCGGAATGGTGTTCCAGCAGTTCAACCTGTTCCCGCATTTGTCGGCGCTGCAGAACATCACGCTGGCGCCGCAGGTCGTGCGGAAGGATACGGCCGAGGCCAGTGCAAAGCGCGGGCTCGAGCTGCTCGAGCGCGTGGGCCTCGGGGATCGCGGCGGTGCCTATCCGCACGAGCTGTCGGGCGGACAGCAGCAGCGTGTGGCGATCGCGCGGGCGCTCGCGCTGCGGCCGGAGATCTTGCTGTTCGACGAACCGACCAGCGCGCTCGATCCCGAGATGCGGGACGAGGTGATGGGCGTGATCAAGGATCTGCGCGAGGGCGGCATGACCATGCTGGTCGTCACGCACGAGATGCAGTTCGCGCACGACATCGCGACGCGTGTCTGGGTGATCGACAAGGGCACGATCGCCGAGGATGGTCCGCCCGAGCAGGTCGTCGATCACCCGCAGAGCACGGTCGCTCGCGAGTTTTTCGGCCGGCTCAAGCGCTAGCCGTCACCCCGACTGATCACATCGTCAACCGACGGGATCAATCCGGGCGGGCCGGTCGCGCGCAACTACGCGAGGACAGGGAGCTGGTCTCGTGGCACACGCGCTGCACTAGAGACCCCGTGTTCGACAAGAATGAATCGGCTGGAGACGGCTGATTCGGGGCGGTCCGCTATCGGTGGATGCGCAAACGAAGCCAGCGGCCGCCCCATCGTTTACCTGCGCAACGCCATTCGGCGTTGCTGCGCACCCCGGCAAAGCCGGGGTTTGCATTTTTTCTAGCTACGACCCGGACCGGAGAATCTCGATGGTCTCGAGGTGCCAGAGCTGCTTCTGGCCAACGATGCGTGCACCGGCTTCGTCGGGCGTGCACTTGGCGGCGTCGCAGTACGCGTTGGGATTGACGCACTCGATGTGCGTCA
>JBBQFU010000201.1:0-16596 GCA_038322185.1 Haliangiales bacterium | reverse complement strand
GCAGCGCGAGCCCGAACGCCGCCGTCTTGCCGGTGCCCGTCGCCGCCTGGCCGAGCACATCGCGACCCTCGAGCATCGCGGGCAGGGCGAGCGCCTGGATCGGCGTCATCTCGACGTAACCGAGCTGCGTCAGGTTCTCGAGCCACGGGGGCGCGAGGGAGAGCGTCGAGAACGCGAGCGTCGACAAGACAGCCTGTGTAGCTGTGCGGCTGCGTCAGGTCAATGACGCGTCAAGAAGTCCACAGCGACGAAGCGATCAGTGATCGTGGGTCTTCGCTGCTTCGCGCCGGGCTTTCGAAGCGTCGGCCTTGCCCGGAACCTGCGCGTCATGCAGCGCCGGCGGCTCGGGCTCCGCATTTGCCCGCTCCTCGTTGCCGCGTGCGACCTCGGTGTTCGCGTCGAACTCGATCGGGTCGTCAGGCGACTGCCCGGCCGGATCGTGCGCCGGCGGATCTCCGTCCTTTTCCGACACGCGCGGCTGACTCGGTGATTTGGAGCTTTCCTGGTCAGATGCACGTGGGGAGGACATGTGACGTAGGGAGGCACGCGGTGTGCCAGTCCGCAGAACGAGCGCAAATGTTAGGGTGCGCGCCCGTGCACACGATCGTTACGCATCCAGGCGGCTCTCACAAAGACGACCTTCTCGCTGCATGTGTCCTCGCATCGCTCCACGGCTGCCCCATCGTGCGACGCGAGCCGACGCCGGCCGAGCTCGACGATCCCGAGGTCGCCATCGTCGACATCGGTGGCAGCCACGACCCGGCGCGCTCGAACTTCGACCACCACCACTTTCCGCGCGAGCACCCGCCCACCTGTGCGCTGTCCCTCGTCCTCGATCACCTCGGCCTGTACCAGGACGCACTCCAGTTCTGCGACTGGCTCGAGACCGCCGAGTGGTTCGACTCGCGTGGCCCCAAGAAGACCGGCGAGTGGCTCGGCGTGCCGCGTCGCGCCATCTCGCAGCTCAACTCGCCGATCGACATGACCCTGCTGCGCCGCTTCGGCCAGGTCACGCGTCTCGAGCCGAGCGATCCGCTCTACGTCTACATGAAGATGGTCGGCGACGACCTGCTCGAGTACCTGCGCGACGCGCGTGAGCGTCTCGACTTCATCGACAAGCGCGTCGAGCGCTGGTCGATCCCCGCCGGCGACGATCGCATCGAGACCCTCTACCTGCCGCGCACCGAGCCCGCCGCCGACGAGCCCAGCTCCATGCTCGGCAGCTACATCCGCGCCCGCAAGCTCGACGACGTGATCGTCGCGACCATCTATCCCGACCGCCGCGGTGGCGGCTTCGGCATCGGCCGCTACGAAGATCATCCGCGCCTCGACTTCTCGAAGGTCGAAGGCCAGCCCGACGTGCACTTCGCCCACAAGAGCGGCTTCATGTGCAAAACGTCGGCGACCGATCCAGCTCGCCTCAAAGAGCTCGTCGCGCTCGCGTGGCGACGCTAGATGGCGACCCAGTGGGTCCGCACCACCGCCGAGCTCGCCGATCTCGTCGCTGCTCTCTCGCGCGCGCGTGCGATCGGCATCGACACCGAGGGTGACAGCCTCCATCACTACACCGAGAAGGTTTGTCTCATCCAGCTGAGCGCCAACGGCGGCGAATCGTGGCTCCTCGATCCACTCGCGCTGCGTGACCTCTCGGCCCTCGCACCGGTGTTCGCGAACCCGGCGATCCTCAAGGTCATGCACGGTGGCGACAACGACGTCACCTCGCTGCGCCGCGACTTCGGCCTCGCCTTCCGCACCATCTTCGACACCTCGATCGCCGCGCGTCTCCTCGGTGACACCGAGGTCGGCCTGCAGGCACTCGTGCGCAACGAGCTCGGCATCGAGCTCAGCAAGGGCAGCCAGAAGGACGACTGGTCCAAGCGCCCGCTCACCCCGAAGCAAGAGACCTACGCGCTCGCCGACGTCGCGCATCTGATGGACCTCGCCGCGATCCTCACGCAGCGTCTGGCCGAGGCCGGCCGCACCGAGTGGGCACGTGAAGAGTTCGCCGCGCTCGCCGCGCTCCCCGTGCCAGTGAAGCGTGCGGGCCCCGAGGAGTTCCGCCGCATCAAGGGCTCGGCGAAGCTGTCGCCTCGCAAGCAAGCGGTGCTGCGCGAGCTCCACATGTGGCGCGAGGCCCGCGCCGCAGCTGCCGATCGTCCGCCGTTCAAGATCGTGGGGCCCGATGTCTTGCTCGCGCTCGCCGAAAATCCGCCGACGACGATCGAGGAAGTCGAGGATGCGCTCGCCTCGTATCCGCGTCAGGCCCGCGAGGCCGATGCCGTGCTCGACGCCATCGAGCGTGGCCTCGACCTTCCCGACAGCGAGCTACCCGCGCGCGATCAAGGCGAGCGCCCGACGCCGCTGTCGAACGCCGCGCGCAAGCGTGTCGACGCGCTCAAGACCTGGCGTGACAAGCAGGCCAAGCTCGCGAAGATCGACTCGTCGATCGTGATGTCACTCAAGCTCATCGAGCGCGTCGCGATCGAAGCGCCGCAAACGCTCGACGAGCTCGCCGCGATCGAAGGCATCCGGCAGTGGCGGGTGGCCGAGTGGGGCAGGGCGCTGCTCACCGTCGTTCAGTGAGCAGATACGCGCGGTGTGCCATTTCGTATAGTGGCTACTCGAGTCGCTAACTGCGCCGAGTTGTCACGCTGATATTGTGCAGTTCCGCCTATTTGCAGCGTAATGACGCGGTACGTCGATTGCTCATGGCGGAACCCATGAAGTCGCTGACCACTAGCTTCGTTTTGCTCGCCTCGCTCGCCGCCTGTGCCACCGAGAAGCCCGACCTCGATCCCACGACGATCGACGCGATCGACATCAACGAGGGCAAGGAGGATTCGCTCCGCTTCCCGACCCTCAAGGGTTCGCTCGGAATGGGCGACACGATCACCGGGCGCGTCTCCAAGCAGCGGTCCTATCACGCGTACGACTTCACCTGGACCGGCGGTCCCGCGCTCGTCCGCCTCGACCTGAAGTCGACCGCGGGTCGCGACCTCGTGCTCGTCGCCTATCGCCGCGTCGGCAACAGCTGGCTGCTCGACATGTGGAACGACGACTGCGGTGACGGTTCGCTGAACTCGTGCATCGCGCTGCCGTCGACGGCCGGTCAGTACCGCTTCGTGGCCACCACGTACGAGGCGCTCACCGGTACGCCGACCATCGCCAACTACTCCTTCGCGATCACCTGCAAGGACGGCGCGTGCCTCGACCGCAGCTGCGGCGGCATCACGGGCCTGCAGTGCGGCGCCGATGAGTTCTGCGCCTACGCACCCGAAGCGATCTGCGGCGCCGCCGATCAGCTCGGCACCTGCTCGACGATGCCGGAAGTCTGCACCGCGCAGTACGATCCGGTCTGCGGTTGCGACGGTCAGACCTACGGCAACGCATGCACGGCCGCCTCGGCCGGCGTCTCGGTCAGCGCGCCCGGCGAGTGCGCGGTGCAATGTGGTGCACGCGCGGGTGACACGTGCCAGGCCGACCAGTTCTGCCAGTTCGATCGCATCGCGATCTGCGGCCAGGCCGATGGCCAGGGCACATGCGCTCCTCGCCCCGAGGTCTGCGCGCAGGTCTTCGCGCCGGTCTGCGGCTGCGACGGCAACACGTACAGCAACGAGTGCGCCGCGGGCGTCGCGGGCTCGGGCGTGCTGCACGACGGCGCCTGCCAGTAGCACCGACGCTGCGTCCGTAAGCCGAGTACAGTCGCGTCGTGCTGACGCGCTCGCTTCTGCTCCTCTCATTGCTGGTCGTCGCGTGTCGCTCTTCTGCGGCACCGCCCGCAGCCCCAGCGCCGGTGCTCGCGAACGAGTCGCCGCCACCGGGGCCGCCGCAGAAGCTCGACATCGACAGTCGCGACATCCTCGCGCGCACGACGCTCGCGCCGACGGCCCTCGTCAGGCACGTGCTGTTCGCCTGGAAGGAGCTCGAGGCCAACTACGGCGCGCGCCTCGATCCGCGTGCCGCGAAGCGGACCCAGGCCGAAGCGGCCAAGCTCGCCGAGGACATCGCCGCGCAGCTACGCCAGGATCCGTCGAAGCTCGACGGACTCATCAGGCTGCACTCCGAGGATCCGGGCTCGCTCGCGAGTGACCAGCCGTACGAGGTCACCGACGACAACCGGTACGTGCCGGAGTTCAAGAACCTCAGCTTGCGCCTGGCGCTTGGCGAGGTCGGCATCGTGACGACGCGTTTCGGCTACCACGTGATCGTGCGCGTCGCGCCGCCACCGCCCGATCCGCTCGAGTCCGCGGACATCCTCGCGCGGCCCGAGGGGACCGGACCGGTGGACGTGCAGCACATTCTGATCGGCTGGGACGGTCTCGACGCGACGCTCGATGCGATCGCCAAGCAGCGCACGAAGGCAGAGGCCGACGCGCTCGCGACCGAGTTGCTCGCCAAGGTCCGAGCGGGCGACGACATGACCGCACTCATGAAGCAGTACTCAGACGATCCGGCCTCACGCGATACCGGCAAGGTCATCACGATCGCCGACGAGAACCCCAGCATCGGCTTCGCGTCTTTCAAGATCCTCGCGCTTCGCCTCGCCATCAATGAAGCCGGACTCGTGAAGACAATCCTGGGCTGGCACATCATCAAGCGCGTACCGCCGCCGCCGCCGGATCCGCTCGAGTCGGTCGCGATCATGAATCGCACGACCGTCGCGGAGCGCGTGAAGGTCAAGCACATCCTCGTCGGCTGGAAGGAAGTCCACGCCGACGATCCGCGCGGCAAGACACGCACGCGCAAGCAGCTCGACGTGCTCGTGAAGGCGACGCTCAAGAAGCTGTCGAAGAAGGGCGCGAGCTTCGAGGCGTCGATGAAGGAGCTATCGGAGGATCCGGGTTCCGCGGCGACGGGCGAGCCTTACGACGTAACGCCGGACGCCCGGTTGGTGAAGCCGTTTCTCAACATGTCGTTGCGGCTCCGGCTCGACGAGATCGGTGTCGTGAAGACCGTGTTCGGGATTCACATCATCAAGCGCGTCGAGTGATCAGGCTCGCGGCGGTCGGGTGGCCGAGGTGCCACGCGGATTCGCTTCGCGCGCTGCGTCCGGCAAACCGTCGGTGACCTCGTCGTCGCGCAACAGCCCGCGCAGCCACAGCGTCCGCGACACCATCACGTGGAACACGGCCATCAACGCGGCCTCGGTCGCGGGCCCACTCTCGTTCTCGAGCACGCGAAGCGCCCGCGCGATCGCCTCGAACGTGGCGAGCCCGCCGGGGTGGTGCTCCAGGCGAAGCCGGTACTGCGTCGAATCTGCCTCGGGCAGCATCACGCACGGAATCTCCGCGAGTCCCGGAATGCGCCGCCGCATCTTGTTTGCCTGGCGCCAATTGCCGTCGGGAACGATCAGCACCACCGGTCGCGGGCAGCTCGCAAACTCCGTGATCGGTACTGCATCGCTGGCGGGAAACAGCAGCAGCGGCTGCTCGTCCGCATCGATGCGCGCCAGCGTGGCCGGCGCGCCGGGAACCCCGATGAGCTCCACGGTGCTGCGCTGCAAGCACTGCGTCGCGAGCTGCCCGGTGTTCGTCGGCTTGCGCGCCTCCTTGTCGTGGATCAAGAGCGTGAGGCGCGTGCGCGTCGCGAGGCTCGGGATCAACGAGCAGATGCACAGCGTCTGGTGCATCCGGCACGTGTCACAGCGATCGAGGTTCCCGCGCCGGCTCATCGGTCGTCATCGTATGTTGCCTCGGGCTCGTTCCGTCGCGAATTGATCGGCATCGATCAGCGCCGTGAGATCGCTGGGGGGCTTGTGGGCGA
Organism: Haliangiales bacterium; assembly: GCA_038322185.1. GTDB lineage: Bacteria > Myxococcota_A > Polyangia > Haliangiales > Haliangiaceae > JABFXX01. Next base: position 10,833 of record JBBQFU010000201.1, on the reverse strand, counting down.
TCACCGAGAGCTCACCCGCGGTCTCGAGGATCACCGCTTCGACATCATCCATCGACCCCAGACCCTGCCCTCGAACCGCACTGCGCACTTCTCCTTCGGTAACGCGCTCGCGGCGTAGCGCTGCATGCTGGAACACTCCGCGATAGAACAGCAGTGTGGGTTGCGACTTCACGGCGTTCCGGAATTGCGGAGACCGCACCGCGACCCATGCGACGGCGTACTGCAGCATCACGAGCACGATGAGCGCGACCACTCCCTCGAGTATCGCGACATCACGCGAGAGCACGATGGTCGCGAGCGTGGAGCCCAGGGCCACCGTGATGACGAAGTCAAACGCGTTCATCTTCGACAGCGTGCGTTTGCCCGTCGTACGCAGCACGATGATCAGTGCCACATACGCGAGCGTACCGGCGACGACAACGCGTACCAGCCCGTACCAGGAGTCGAAGATCATCGCGTGATCTCGCAGCCGTGCATCCTCATTCCAGTAGCAAGCTGCGGGCCGTTCAGTGGAACGCTGAGTGAGACGGGTCAGCGGTCTTCATCGTAGGATGACACCGTGGCGATTCGCATCGAGCTAGAGCCGTGGGAGCCGGTCGAGAGCCATCACCTCATCGGTGTCGGCCTGTTCACGGCCATCGTGCTCGCGCTCCTGCTCGGTGGCGATCCGGGCTGGACCCCGATCCTCGACTCCGCGAACCTCGCGTTCCACGAAGCCGGCCACATGGTCTACGGCATCTTCGGCGAGACCCTGGGGCTCTACGGCGGCGTGCTCGGTCAACTGACCTTCCCGGTGGTCGTGATGATCGTGTTCTTCTTCCGCCGCGAGGCGCAGTCGGTCGTGGTCGGCGCGATCTGGGCAGCGCAGAACCTGTTCAACATCGCGCGCTACATGGCCGACGCGCGGGCAGGGGAGCTGCCACTCGTCGGCGGTGGCGAGCACGACTTTCTGCACATCTTCACGCGGTGGGGTGTGCTGCATCGCGACCTGTCGATCGCGAGCAACACGCGGATGATCGGCTGGATCGTGATCATCGCGGCGCTGGCGTGGCTCGCCTGGCGCTATCGCTGCACGCGGCGCGACGCCTGAAATTCAGCGCGGATGGCGGCCCAGGGTCGCTCGCTGCACGACCCTAAAGATCCCCGTATTGCGGTCGAACCAGGGGGCATGAGCAGCGAGGACTGGCTGGGCTCAGTATTCGAGTCCAAGTACCGCATCGAGGCCGAGCTGGGCTCGGGTGCGATGGGCACCGTGTTCCTCGCGCGTCACGTCAAGGTCGGACGCGCGTTCGCGATCAAGCTGCTGCACACGCACCTCTCGAGCAACGCGATGATGTGCGAGCGCTTTCAGCGCGAGGCGCAGCTTGCCGGACGGCTCCACCACCCCAACTGCACCAGCATCATCGATGTAGGGACACATGACGGCCGCGCCTTCATCGTGATGGAGCTCGAGGAGGGCAAGTCCCTCGCCTCGATGCTGGTGGATGAACCGGCGCGGATGCGCGCCAACGCCTTTGCGCTGCTGCGCCAGCTTTGCGATGGCCTCGACCACGCGCATTCGCTCGGTCTGATCCATCGCGACTTGAAGCCCGACAACATCATCGTCGAGAGCGATGGCACCGCGCGCATCGTCGACTTCGGCATCGCGTTGCTCGAGGGTCCACAGTCAGACGCGCGACTCACCGGTGCCGGCATGATCCTGGGCACGCCGCAGTACATCGCGCCCGAGGTCTCGATGGGGCACGACTATGACCATCGCGTCGACCTGTTCGCGCTCGGCGTTCTGACCTACGAGATCTTCACGGGTGAGTTGCCGTTCCGCGGCTCGGGCGTCGACGCGGTACTCGCGAGCATCTCGGCGCCCACCCCGGTCATGAATGTGGATCCTCTGATCCAGGCGTTCACGCACAAGCTGATGGCCAAGAAGCCGGCGGCGCGCCCGTCGAGCGCCCGCCATGCGCGCGAGCTCCTCGACTTGATCGAGCACGATCGCGAGGCGGCCGCACGCGCGTTCGGCCTGTCGCTCTCGACGCCGCAACCGATCATCAACGAACCCACCACGGCGCCCGCATCGACGTTCCGGACGGCACCTACGTGCGAGATGGCTCCCCAGGTTGCGCCCAGGCGCTGGCTGCGCGGCACCCTCGGCGTTGTTGCGTTCCTCGTTGGCATCGTGCTCGGCAGCGAGCTCCTGGTGTTGCCTGGCGATGCGAGTGCGCAAGCCCCGACGATCGCGATGACAGTCGAGGAAGCAGTCGGTACTCGCTCCTCCCGCTCGGCCGCGGGCGATCCTGCGCCCGCAGCCATCGTTCGTGTGCGCCGTGAGCTCACGCTGCGCCCGGCGCCGAGCATCAAGCCCGAGCCGCAACTCCTGGTTGCTGCGCCGCCGCCGGCCGCGCCCGTGATCCGAGTCGAGGAACCAGCGATCGGTAGCGATGCCAAGTCGGTCGCGCGACAGTACGCGGCCGTCGGCAGCAAGCTCAAGGCGATGAACGACGCGGGAGTCACAACCGACGAGCTGTGGCGCATCTACCGGCGGATTCGCATCTTCGACGCCATGGCGACCGACGCATCTCGCCGCGAGACCGTTGCGATCCTGCACGACCTCGATGGTCAGCTGACTCGTTAGAACGCACGGGTGTGGCGGGATGCCACGTGATGCGGGCGCACCCGGCTCACATGTGTCCGCTCTCACGCAGTCGCCCCGTGAATCGACCGCGCCCGGGGCCGGGGCCCCGTCGAAACTCTGCCACTGTAGGCTGCGGACATGGCCTCCCCGACGACGCGCGTGATCCCAGCGGGAGGCTTCGCCACGCTCAGCACCGACCGCAAGATCCAGGCGCTGGTCGCCGAGGCGGCAACGGGAAGCGGCGTGGACTCGGTCGTGGTCGATACGGCGAGCCAGCTGCCTCATGTGATCACGGGCTGCGCTCCGTGCGCGGTGGTGATCGACCGCGAGCACATCGACGCCGATACCGCGATCGGACAGCTCGGCACGCCGCCCGCGACCTCGACGATCCTGCTGATGCGCGACAGCAACGAGGATCCACCACCCGGAACGCAGCTGGTGGTGTTTCGGTCCTCGCTCGCACTCGCCCTGGAGCTCGCGACTCGAGCCCGCGTGCTCGAGGAGCGCCGTCCTCCGGTGCTCGAGATGCTGCTGACGGTGTCGCTGCTCTCGGGCGCTCTCGAAACCGCGCTCGAGACCGCGTCCACACAGCTTGCGCGGGCCTTCGGAGTCGATCGCTGCGTGATCTCGGTGCGAGGCGCGGCCAGCGGTGGCGACACGTCCGATCCGAGCATCTGGAATCACCTCGAGCGCTGCCGGATGGCGGCCGCGTCTGCCGCGACCGTGCTCGCGATGAGCGTGGGACGTGTCGAGCAATGCGAGAGCTTTCTCGCGGTGCCTCTCGACACGCCGCTCGGCAGTCATGGCTTCGTCGGGCTCGTCGCCGCGACGCCCCGGTTCTTCAGCGACGTGGAGCGCACGACCCTGCAGGCCGTCGCGTCCAAGCTCGGCGTCGAGCTTGGCTGGCGTGGCGTGCACGATCGCACCGCCGACGAGCTCGCGCGTCTGGCGAGCGGTCCCGGATTCGATCCGCTGGTCGGCGCGTGGAACCAGGTCGCGCTGGCGCACCTGATGACGGGCGTCGCGTCCTCGGCGGCGCGCTCGAAGCAGCCAGTGACCGCGCTCGTGCTCGACGTTGATGGTCTGCGCAGCATCAACACGCGATATGGGCTCAAGGTGGGTGACCTCATGCTCCGCCGGATCGCGGATGCGGTGCGAGCCAACATCCGGGTCGAGGACCTCGTCGGTCGCTGGGCCGGTGACAAGATCGTGGTTGTCCTGCAGGACGTCACGCTCGAGGGCGCGCAGCGAGTGGTCGAGCATCTCCGTACCGCACTCGCTGCTCGGCCGATCGAGCTCGCGACCGGTGAGCTGCTGGTCATCCCGGTGACCGTCGGTCTCGCGGCGCTCGAGCCATCCGAGGAGCCCAGTCACATGGTGGCGCGAGCCATCGCTGCCGCACGCAGTGGCCCTTCGCAAGGTCTCGCGATCGCGGGCGCCGCTCCAGCGATCGTACCGGGCGCCCAGCTCGACATCGTCGACGAACCTCCGGTCACGCTCGCGGGCACCTACCGGCTACGCCACGAGATCAGCCGAGGCGCGATGGGCGTGGTGTATCGCGCGGACGACCTCGCGCTCGAACGGCCCGTCGCGATCAAGATGCTGCGTCCCGACCTCGCCGAGGATCACGTGTTCATCGAGCGTCTGCGAACCGAGGCCGTGCTGCTCGCGCGCATCCAGCACCCGAACCTCGTCCAGATCTACAGCTTCAGCCAGGGCGGCGGCGACTCGTACCTCGTCATGGAGCTCGTCGAGGGTGAGTCGCTGCAGGAGGCGATCGAGCGGCACGAGAACGAGGGCACGCCGCCGCCGCCGCTCGCGGTGATCGTCGCGGTGATCGAAGAGGTTGCCTCGGCACTCGATGCGCTGCACGAGCGCGGGATCATCCATCGCGACGTCAAGCCCGGTAACGTCATCCGCGATCCGTTTCGCCGACGTGGCGTCCTCGTCGATGTTGGCATCGCCCATCGCGCGGGCCAGCTCACCGAGACCGCGGGCACGCCCGGCTATATCGCGCCCGAGGTGGTCATCGGGGGCGAGGCGACCGCACGCTCCGACGTCTACGGCCTCGCGGCGACTGCCTACGCGATCCTCACGCTCGTCGAGCCATTCGGGCTCGGCGCGATGGCCGACATCCTCGCGCGACAAAACAGTGACGAGCCGCCGGCGCGCCCGTCGTCCCATGTCGCCGATCTCGAGCTCGCCGACGAAGTCATCCTCGCCGCCCTCCATCGCGACCCGGCGCGGCGTCCCGCCTCAGCCGGTGAGTTCGCGCGTGCCCTCTCGGCGGCGCTATCGTTTGTCGCGCCCGCAGCGCTGCCCCTCATGCGCCAGCGCGACACGCGCACCACGCCCCGGCTCGACACCTCGGGCGCGCAGACGCGGGGCGTCGTGTTCCGCTCTGTCACGCGGGTGCTTGGTGTCCACGAAGCCGCGCGCTTCCGCTTCGCGCTCGACGGCCACGATCCCGAGATCGCGCAAGCGCTGCTCGATACGCCGCCGCTGTCGTGGCTGCCCACCTCGATGTTCGCGCGGCTGCTCGCTGTCGCGCCGGAACACATCGCTCACCTCAATCTGGATGGGGCGCTGCTCGCGCGGGATGTCGCACGAGCGAGTGTGCGCGCGTCGTTCCGCAGGTTCTTCCCCTCGAGTGCGGCCACCCTGATGCCCGAGCGAACGCTGTCGGCGATCCGCAACGTGTGGGCGCGCTACCAGAGCTGGGGCACGGTCGTGTCGATGCCCGTGGCCCCCACCGAGTCACACGTTCGCATGACGGGGACGCCGCGCAACGCCGACCTCTGCGCGTGGAGCAGCGGAATGCTCGAGCAGCTTGTCGTGCTGTCGGGCGGCCGCAATGTCACCGTCGAGCACGACGCATGCGAGGCACTTGGCGCCGATGCCTGCTGGTTCCGTGTCCGCTGGGAGGCCTAAGCCTCAGTTCAGCGCGTCGATCAGCAGCGTCAGCTCGCGGGGAAGCCGTGCGAGATCCGACTTGGACAGAAACCCATCCGCTTCGCAGCTGCGCGCAAGCGCCTCGAGCGCCTCGTGGGAGTGCGACGAGAACAACACGACGGGCACGTCCGCCGTCGCGTACGCGGCCTTGAGCTGGCGGCACAACTCGACGCCCGAGGTCCCGGGCATGTTGACGTCGGACAGGATCACGTCAGGGCGCCACTCACCGAGGAAGCTGTGTACCTGCTCGACGCTCGTCGCCGTGCGCACCTCGAAGCCGGCGCGCTCGAGGACCTCCGCGAACATTGGAAGCATGTCCTCATCGTCGTCCACGAGCAGAACGCGCTTGGGCCTCGAGTCCACCGGCCTATTCTACCACCGCCTCGCGCCGAGGGTAGTTGGCGGGTCAGCTCGTCGGTGGAGGACCACAAACATCACGAATGTTGTCATTCGTCGCGCGGCCGCGTGCCGCTGCGTTCCGATCGGTCCCGAACACGCCGAGCACGCGCGTATCGGGATACTGCGCGGCGGTCGCGCGAGTCACGGCGTCGGTGCACGTTCGATAGTCCGTCGTCGTCGATCGATACTGCAGCGGGCCCACGCCGATCTGCGTCGAGCTCTCGCCGCCACCGATGACGGCGGCGAGAGCCTCGAGTGCAAGCTCGAGCATGGCGCCTACTGGCCTCCGCCCGGGAGCCCGCAGTTCGCGCGCATGTCGGCCGGCGATCCGCCTGCCGTGCGCACTGCACCGATGCACTCGGCGTAGTTGGTCGTGGACTGCGACTGGCTGCCCTGCACGCCGACCTGAACGGGACCGGCCTGCGTCGGCACGGTGACGCCGATGTTGCCGCTGCGCGTGGTGTTGTTGTCGTTGCCGCCGGTAACCGTGTCGAGGGAGAACAGGTCGATCGTTGCGAAAGCGTTCATCGTCTTGGCCTTGTTTGGGGTTGTCGAACGACGAACGGTTGTGCAGTCGCTGTGCCGTGCGGCGGGCGAGGGGTATCGCGAGGTTGCGACGAGGCGGCTGACAGCCGCAGGAGACACATCGCCGACGGCGGGATGCACTGCGCTCGTCCCTGCACATCGGGTGCACGGCGTGTCGCTACTGACCGACCCGGCGGCCCGTCAGATCGGTGTACAGGCGAATGCCAGCTCCGACGGTTCCGCCGATCGATGGCCAGCCGGCGCTCGCGCCTGTGAAGAAGAGGTTGTCGATGGGCGAGTGGGACTTCAGCCGGCCCGCAGACACGTTGGCCGGTGTCAGCGCCGAGCCGTAGATGTTGCCCTGCGGCGCCCAGAGGTAACGGCGGTTCGTCGTCGGTGTACCGGCCACTTTCATCACGAGGTGCTTGCGCAGGCCGGGTACGTAGTTGCGCTCGACGATGTCGATCATGCGATCGCGTATCGCCACCTTGCGCCGCGTGTAGTCCTTGCGATTTCCAGCGAGGCGCTCGTCGTACGGCTTGAACGAGCACGTCGTGATCACCTCGAGGATCTGCTCGCCGTCGGGTGCGTGTCGCGCGCTGGCATTCGGCGAGCACAACGTCGGCGTCGACATGAACAGCCACGGATCGTCGAGGTTGTCTCGCTCGTGTTGCGCTGCATACGCGGCGTTGACGTCGAGGCTCGGGTAGTGCCAGACGTTCCAGTTGCCGAACCCGTGCTCTCGCAGGTCGATGCCGCGTACCCCGAGATAGAGCGAGAACGAAGACGCGGAGTACTCGTAGTCCACGCGCTCTCGATACGACGCCGGAAAGTGCTGCGCGCCGATCGTCTCGACGAACCACTTCGGATCGGCGTTGCAGATGAAGTTGTCCGCGCGCAACTCGCGACCCTCCGCGGTCACGACCGCCTCGATACGCCCGCCGTTCATGCGCGCGCTGCGCACCTCCGTCTCGTAGAAGATGTCGCAGCCGGCCGAGCTCGAGATCGTGCCGGCGATCGCGTCGATGAACGTCTTGAAGTGCTCGGTCGGGTAGTACGCACCGTCGCTGTAGCTCGAGACCAGTGCGGCGTAGAGCAGCAACGACAGCTCGCGTGGCGGCAACCCGACATCACCGAGCTGGGTCGACAAGATCGCCTGCACGGGCGCCGACAAGCGCAGCCGATCGAAGAGCTGTTGCAGCGTGCTGGAGCGATGCCAGAGCACGAGCGGGCAATCGATGGCGGCGCGGATCGCCTCGAGGCCCGAGAGCTTGTCTGGCAGCCGCCTCAGCTGCGCACCCAGGTTCATGACCGTGTCGAAGAACGACGCGATGCCCCGGGCGTCGGCCGGAAATCGCTCCGACAGACGGCGAGACCACTTCGTGAGCCCGTTCGGGATCCGGAACCGGAGCCTCGCCGACGGACAGCTGAAGTGATCGTAGCCTTCGGGGTCGAGGCGCTCGAACGTGATCGTGTCGTGCAGGCCGAGCTCGCGCAGCAGGTTGTAGACCGGCTCGCCTTCGCCGCACGAGAAGATGTAGTGCACCGCCGCGCAGAACTTGTAGCTCCCCATCGGGAACGTGTGGCAGCAGCCGCCGGGATACTCGTGCGCCTCGACGATGGCGACGCGCGCACCGGCACGAGCGAGCAGGGACCCAACGGTGAGCCCGCCCATGCCGGCGCCGATGATCACGTAATCGTACGAAGACACGGGTGGAGGCGATAGCGCGCGCCGCGCGTGAGCTCAAGGCCTAGCGGCGATCGGCATCGTTCTCGATGAGGGCACTTTCGTGCCATCGGCAACCGTTTCGCGCACTCCGGACGTGTCGAGAAGCCGAACGTCGCTAGAGTGCGGACACAATGTCAGTAGCCAAGATCATCGAAATCAGCGCTTCGTCAAAGACCTCGTTCGACGACGCCATCAAGACCGGCATCGCCCAGGCGAGCAAGACCGTCAAGAACATCGAGGGCGCGTGGGTGCAGGACCAGAAGGTCGCCGTCACGAACGGCGCGGTGACCGAGTACCGCGTGATGCTCAAGGTCACCTTCGTCCTCGAATGAGGCGGTATCGCCTCTAGCTGGGTTGGTCACGATCACCGCTGACCGACCCAGCGATCAGCTCTGCCGGGACGAGCTCAACGACCGTCAGTCCTTCAGGTCGGCTTCGATCGCGTCGAACTTCGCGTCCACGTCCTTCTTGAACGCGTCCCAGCTCGCGTCGGCCTCGTCACCCATCCTGTCGAGTCGCGCCGACAGCGAGTCACGATCTGCGCGCAGCTTGACGGCCTTCTCGCGCGACTTTGCGTCCGTCTTGGCCTCGAGCGTCTTGAGCCGCGTGTCGACCGTAGCGAGGCGCTCGCGGGTCTTGGTCTGGTACTCGACGCGCGCGGCAGAGAGGTTGGCGTTCGCCTTCGCGAGGTCGCCTTGCTCCTGCGCGACATCCTTCCGCTCTTCGGCGAGGTTGTCCTGCGCCTTCGCGACGTCCTTCTGCTCGTCCTTGACGTCCTCGCGCTGGTCCTTGAGGTTTTCCTGCGCCTTCTCGACCTTGTCTGCGGCGTTCTCGTCAGCCGACTTCTTGCACGCCGTGCCACCAAGGAGAGCCATCGAGAGCATCGAAATCCAGATCATGTTCTTCATGCGCGCCACGATTTGCAACCATAGTGCCGCGGCACGCCGATGGGATTTCGCTGGGGTAGCGAAGCCAACGCGAGGCAAGCGCGCACACACCCGTTGAAGTGAGCGCGAATCGTCGCCGCTGCGTGACGATCAGCTACGAAGTTACAAAGTCGCTGGTCGCTGGTGCGATTCAGCACTCGAGGTGAGCGGGTATGCGAGCTCGACGAATCGCGTGAGCGCACTCGCGAGGTGCAGATGCTCCGGCGTGCTGCAGACGGGGTGCAGCAGAGACGGGTTCGCAACAACGACGCTGACACACCGAGCTCGCGAGCTTGCGACGTTGAGGCGGTGACGGTCGTAGAGGAACGACAGGCCGCGTGGCGCATCCTCGGGACGCGACGTCGCCATCGTGTAGATCGCGATCGGCGCCTCGCGACCCTGAAACTTGTCCACGGTCCCGACCGCAACGCCGTGCATCGATCGCGCGGCAAGTGCGTCGCGGACTGCGGCCACATGCGCGTTGTACGGAGCGACGATGAGGATGTCGGCCGGTGTGAAGGTGCATCGCTGTCCTTTGGCGTTCGTCCAGAACGCGCCGTCGGCAAAGCAGCTGGCAACCAGCTCGGCGACCACCGTGGCTTCTTCGAGGCAGCGATTCTGGTTACCGCTGTGCTCGACCGGTCGCCAGTAGAGGCCAGGGACGGTGAACGGACCTGCCGCGATTCCCTGCAGGGCGACGCTTGGGGCGGGGCTGAGCTTGCGCTCGTAGAACTGCTCCGAGGTGAACGCGCAGATCGACGGGTGGAGTCGGTACGTCTGATCGAGCAGCAGACCCCGCTCGGGCGCGATCGTCTGTGCGTCCCCGACCATGTGCTGCAGCACCGACACCGCGACGCCATCAGGATGCGTTCCCAGGATCGGCTGCTCGAGCTGCTGCGGATCGCCCACGAGCACCAGGCTGCGCGTTGCGGCACAGACCGAGAGCGCATCCGCGAGACACATCTGCCCGGCCTCGTCGATGAACAGTACGTCGACGCTGCTCGTCATCTCGGGACGTGCCCACTGCCAGGCGGTCGCTCCCAGGACATCGACCGTACGCGGCAGCTCATCGGCTTCCTTTGCGCTGGCGGTGTAGTGGATGCCCGCTAGCTTGGTCTCTTCGGGCTCGTCCCGCTTGAGCGCCGCTTTGATCTCCTGGCCGTCTTCCTTGGCAAGCTCGACGACCCTCGCCACGAGGTTCTCGATCACCGCGTGCGACGTGGCAGTGACGCCGACGCGCAGACCTGCCTCCGCGAGCGCGAGGATCATCTTCGCGGCGGTCCACGTCTTCCCGGTACCCGGCGGACCCTGGATCGGCAGCACCGAACCGTCGAGCGTCAGCGCGAGCCGAACGGCGCAGCTCTCGATCGACTCGCCGGGGCGCCGGAGCGCTTGCGACGCACCTCGCGGCGGGCGGCGAAACAAGAGGTCACGCAGGAGCGACGGCTCGTCGGCGCGCACGAACCCACCGTCGACAACGGAGCTGCCTGCCTGGAGAAGGGCAACGGCCTTGGCGCCCGGCGACACGAACTTGTGCGCGAACACCGACGACACGTGCACGCCGACCGTCTCTCGCGTCTTCTTGATGTCGATCGTGCGCTCTGCGGGATCGACGGCGCGCACCGTGCCGAACGTCGTCTTGTCGGCTTTGATCAGCTCGTCGCCGGGCATCA
>JBBQFU010000200.1:0-16751 GCA_038322185.1 Haliangiales bacterium | reverse complement strand
GTCCAGAACAACTCAGCGATTAGCGACGAGAAGGGAATCACCACCGAGAGCGGAAACCCGTACGCGAAGTTCATCGATGACGCACGTGGGAGGCTCGGCCGCAACCCGAGCCGGATCGAGGTCGACGCGCTGACGCTCACGCTCGGCGCGCAGTCTATCGGTGTGACCGCGCTCGACCAGATCTACACCGGCGACGTCGACGTACTCTTCTTGCTAGACACCACGAACAACACCTACAACATCGGGCGCGTCACGAATCCGACGGGCCCCGGACCGGTCAGCGTGAACGTGCTACTCGATTCCGACGCGGTTGTGGATCAGGACTGGACGAAGTTCCTCGGCGGCAGCTTCAAGGTCGTGATCCGAGGCACCGCGGCCCCTGACTTCTCGGCCAAGGGCGCGAAGGCAGACCTGCAGTTGACGTTCACGTTTGCAGCGTTCGAGTAGCGAGTCGAGTCGTCATCCCTGATCCACAATGGTCGACTCGAAGCATAAACCCAGTGAGGACCTCGACCGACGCGGCGACTCGCGCGTCGAACACCTGAAGCCGGCCGTGGTGCTTGCACGCCACAACACCGGCATGGCGTTCGTGATCGAAAACATCTCAGTCGGTGGCGCGCGACTGGTCGGCGAGATGACGCTGGAGGTCGGGGAACGTATCCAGATCCTTTTCGAGCTCGATGGCCGTCCTGTCGAGGTTGATGCCGAAGTCGTTCGTGCCGAGCGTCAGGATGTGTTCCGCGACCGCATCGCGGTCGCGTTTATGAACCTTTCTGCGCATCACCGCGATTCGATACGAAGGCTTGTCCAAGCCGCGCTCGACCTCGAATGTGAACGGATTGATGCAGACGTGTCGAGGTAGAGGCCAACTGCGTCAGCGCGGGAACGGCGCCGAGACACGACGTACGCGCGCACGGTGTCAGCGTGCAGCAAGCGCATGTCGCCCCCCCGCGGGGGTGAATCACGGAACGAAAAAGACGCCTTTGAGATCCTCGGAGCGCGAGATGATCGTCGATGGATCTTTGATCGACGAGACGCGGAACTGGTAGTGCATGCCAGCGCCGGGCCTCCGTAGGGCAGCGTGACAACGCTCTTCGGAGTTTCCGATTCCCAAACGACCGTGCCGTACGAGTCGAAGACGGCGAGACCGTAACGATCCTCGGACGAATCGTCGAGCCAGGTAGTACGACAGCAATTCGAGTCCACATAATTACCTCCGTTATGCGTGGATCGTAGACGCTGCCAAACGTGGGCGAAACGGTGTCTGGGTCGCACAACGCGGCACATGCTACGTGCAGAGTTCGCAGGCCGCGCGCGTCTGCGATACGATCGCTCGCGTGCGCATCTTGCCTGTCCTGGTGATCTTGATCGCTGCGTGTGGTGGCGATCCTCCGAACGTCGGTGGCACGTGCACGACGACGGATGGCTGCGACGAGGACCTGTCGTGTGACACGAGCGTCGCCGGCGGTTACTGCACGGCGGCTTGCACGACATCCGGTTCAACGGATCAATGTCCCGATGGTTCCGTCTGCGACTCGATCTCGGGCGCGGCGATCACGTGCGTGAAGATCTGCAAGGCCGCCGAGGACTGCCGGTCCGATCTGGACTGCAATGGCGTCAGCGGAACCAACATCAAGGCGTGCAAGCCGAAGACGTGAACCAGAGGCCGCTCACATCCGCCCTCGTAGCTGTCGCCTCTTTGCCCAAGCGACGTCGTGGTTGTTGACGTACGATCGCCTCCAAGAACTAGGAGAAAACGAATGACTCGACTCTTTATGATGATCTCGATCGCGCTGCTCGCAGTTTCCGGGTGCGGCGACGACGCAGTTGGTACGGGAGGTAGCACCGTCGGTGGCCCATGCGCTTCGAACGGAGACTGCGAGTATCGTTGCCAACTCGGCGGTGATTATCCGCAGGGGACGTGCGTGAAGCCATGCAACGTAGACGACGACTGCCCTGATGGCTCGTTCTGCATCAACAAGGAAGATGGCATTTGCCTGCTCGGCTGCGCGGTTCCGGCGGACTGCCGTGGTGGCTACAACTGCGAGGGTCGAGAGAATCGAGGCCACGGCGGCGATTCATTGGTTTGCAGCAACTAGCGACGGACGTGGGTGCGCAGCTCGAATCGGATGCCGTCGCAGCTCAGGACTGATCCAAGTTCGTGAGCGCTAGCTTCAAAGTCGGCTTACGAGTAGAGGCGTCAGTGATGGGCTTCTGAACGTGCGCCGCCAGCTCGAGCCTGAGCCGCTCGAGCTGGGCCAGACTTTCATTGCGCTCGCGTTCGAGCTCCGCGATACGCCCAGTCGCGACCCGAAGTCGAACGATGACATTTTGGAGTTCTGGGAAACGTCGGACTCTAGTAATAGGTCGTTTACATCGACGCCGAGCGCTTGCGCCATCCAGCCGATCTGTTCCGGTCGCGGTTTGGCCTTGCCCGCGATGATCCGGCTGATCAGTGTGCGCTCCACTCCGCTCTTGCGAGAGAGGGTGCTTTGGTTGACACCTCGCGCGAGCATGAGCTCCCGGAGTCGATCGCCAAACGGCGATTTGTCGATCGTGGTCGTCATATCTGTGCTGACTTCACCAACGGTGCCAATCACGAGGCTACGCGAACTCTGCAGATCCTGGTTCTGGCAGGAGCGAAACTCGCCGCTGCAAGTGGCCTCGGTTGTAGCCCCGACGCCGATGGCGCCGGGTCCCAACATCGGCACCCGCCGCGATGCCACGGCCGCCCACAGCTCCAGTGCCTCCCCAGCATCGCGCCGCGGCCCGTCATCGCCAAGATCGCCGCGACACACGCGCCGCTCGGGCGCTGGAGGCCTGACCTGCGAGACCGCCGCTACGGCCGGCTATTGCACGAAGGCATGCACGACTCCGGGCTCCACCGAGGGTGTCCCGAGGGCTCGATCTGCGACGCGATCATCGGCACAGCGATGTCGTGCGTGAAGATCTGCAAGGAAGGCGGAGGAGAGTGCAGGTCTGATCAGTCGTGCAACGGGATCACCGGCAGCAGCACGAAAAGCATGCAAGCCGAAGTGACAGGCATGTGCGTGCGCCTTGTCGACGTCTCGATGACCACCTCGCGCCGTTCGATACCTCCCTCCCTTGTAAAAGGACGACGGCGACTGTCATGCCAGCACGAAACCGCGAAATTGAAGTCCGTTTTCATCTTCCGTCTCGACGGCGATCCGTTGGAGCAGACGAAAAACGCGTCGCTACACGACAGTGCCGGGAGGCATAACCATGAGATTCATTCGTCTTTTCCTGGTTCCATACGGGTGACGCCACGTCGGGGTCGCTTTCAAATTCACAAACATCGCAGCTCGATTGTCGCTGCCTTACGTCATCGGTTGTCGTCTCAGTCGGCTTGGCCCAACGACTCGCACCACAGTTGGTCATGGGGACTCGGTAGTTGCGACATCGACGTGCACGTGATGTGCAGGACCTCAGCTTGAGGAGCAGTGAGATGTCTGCCGGAAGCTGCCTCAGCGGCTTCGCGCCGTCGGCCGTCCGCGACATGGTGAAGTTGCGTAGCTTCTTCCGTGCGACGAGCGCCGAGAACGAGCTCACGGTGCGTGCGCTGGCAGCACGAGTGCCTCCAGCTTCAGCAGCCGCGCGATCGTCGGAATTGCGTCGGCGCAATCAATCGCCGTGCCGTCGAGCTTCAAAGTGACCAAGTCGGATGGAACGTTCTCGGGCAAGGGCACCGGCACGGGCCCAGCGCCGTTCACGGCGTGGCAGAGCGATCTGTCCACGGACAAGGGCGGCACCACCGTGAAGTCCACCGGGTCGCTGAGCGGCGAGGCGCTCACGATCAAGTCGATGGTGAGCGACGCCAAGAATGATCAATTCGGAGCAATGGTGATCGGAGTCAGCGACGCTCGAGATCCTCGTGTGGTCCACGCAGCGAATGCTGCGGCTGGTGTTCACTCTCCGGCGCACACGAGACTCCCTCGATTGACTACCGGCGGCGCAGGCCGACGATATCGAGGCGGCCGCCCGGAACGCGAGCGACGTGCACGACCACGGGCGGTAGCTCCCGATCGTCGCGCCGCACGCGGAGGCGAACGATCGTGTAGCGATCGGGGCGAGTGGTGAGCGGGATCCGAACGCACGTCTGGCCGTCGCGGCCATTAGACGCCGTCGCGGCGAACGTCGTCGCCGTACCGTCGTGGTGAAATGTGTCGCTGCGGTACGTCGCCGGCGACAGACGCAGCCGATGCGCCACCATCAGGTCGGTGAAGCACAGATTGGCCGCATCGTCTCCGAGCGCGGAGACAGCGAATTGATCGAGGGGCGCCACGCGATCGAACCAGTACCGGGCGGTCTTGCGCTGGCGCTTCACAAGAGTGTCGACCAGGTAGCGCGCGCTGCGCGGATCGCTCAGCTGCGCTTCGTCGACGATCGCGGCAAGCTCGAACGGTTTGAACCGCATCAGCAGCTTCGCACCCCAGAACGCATCGAGTCGGTCCTTGTCGAGCATCGGCCAGTACGGCATGACGGTCTTCCACGATCCCGGATCGTAGTGCTCGGTGTCGTACATCCCGACCCCGCGCAGTGCCGGCTGGCGACGGTGTTCCCAGTCGTGAACGCGAAGCCCCAACGTAAGCGCGTTGCCCAGCGCCGACGGAATATCGAAGATGAAGCGGTGGCCGACGGTGAGATCCTTCTCGCCAGTCGCCATCACGCCGAGGGATTTGCCGAAGTCGAGCAGGTAGTGGGCGACATAGCCGTCGTGGAATGTGTCGTGGGTGTTGTCTTCCTTCAGGTCGGTGTGGTCGAGCCACGCAAGGATCGGATACTGCCCGCGGATGCTGCGGCGCCGTTCGTGCGGGATGAGATCGTTGACATCGGCTTGTCTCACGCCCTCGCGTGGGTACGGCCCAATCGGCGTGCCCGGGATGAACATGCTGGTCAGCACCCGGATCGCCCCGTCGTCGCGGTGGTGGACGAGCTTGAGCGCCGCGTCGAGCTTTGCCTCGTCGATGCCGTCCTTCCCCGCACCGTCACCGACCACGAGGTCGCCACGCCGAATGTAGCCGATGTGATCGTCAGGGACGTTGTACCCGATCGCGTGCAGGATCCGATGCGTGATGATGTGAGCTGCGGTCTCGGTCTCGGGGTGCTCCTTCAAATCGAACTTGAGAAGGAACTTTCGCTTCTTCCGATCTTCGAATGTGAACCCGATCGACGCGCCGCCGATCTTTCCGCCCGTGATCGTCCACGGTCGGTGCTCGAACGGGCTGTCAACGAGGTCCGGCCCGCGCCGCAGCTTCTCGAGGGAGATGTCGCGGACGCCGATCCGGTTCGTGAACCAGGTCGAGTCCGGCACCTCGTCGATTGAATTGATGTCGAGCACACGCCTTCCGCTCCGCAGCTCGAGGGCGCGGGTTGCCCGGCGGAGCATGGCGCTGTCGGTCTTGTTGAAGAGGCGGCTAAATCCGCGCGCCTTCGGTGCCTTGTCCTGCGGCACGCGATCGTCTACTCGCCAGACGGGCGGCTGGCTCTGAAACCGGATCGTTCCAACGGCGCTGGAAGAGCCACAGCCCGCGGCCAGCGCGATCACGACGATGATCGATCGCATCACAGCCTCCTCGCGGGCGTGCGGCGACCCGACGCGGGCGAGAAGACGAGGTGAAACCCGACGTCGCCGTCTCGCGAGAATGCGAGCTGCGCTCGCATCAAGAACGAGAGCCTGGTATGAAACTGGAGGCCACAGCCGTATCCGAAGCGCGGTGTGCCGAGATCGTTCACGGCGGCAAGCGACGATAACGGCGCGCCGATGTCGAAGAACGTGTATGCCGCGGCATTGTTCGCGATTGCCCACGTGTACTCGGCAGTGGCGGCCGCGACCGCCCGATCGCGAAACCGACCGGTCGGGTAGCCGCGTAAGCGCTCCGGGCCGCCGAGCTGCGGCAGGTCGACGAACGCGACCTCGCCGGCGACCGCATCGACCATCGCGCGCAGCGCGAGCGAGCGGTTCCCGCGGTAGAGATCGAAATGCCGCTGCAGCTCACCACCGTAGCGGAGGTAGCGCGTCGAATCGTTGTCGACGCCGCGGCCGAAACCACCGTGCGCGCGCATGAGCCACCCAGCACTATCGATGGTCTGCGTCGCGTACTCGCTCGCCGCGCGCCGGCTGTCGTAGACCAGCTCATTCTCGACGTAGACGTTGTTAACGCCGCTGTCCCAGCCGACGAGCTTCGAGGTCTCGAACCGCATCGCGATGCTCTGATCGTCGGCAGCGCTGAAGTCCCGGATCGCCCACGCACCCGCCAGCCGCGTGGATACGGCGTCGGTGAGGCGCGCGTTTACTCCGACCACCGTGCGCAGCACGTCCTGGCGAAAGCGCGATGAGAGCGCGACCTCCATCATCGTCGGGTCGAGCGGCATCGCGGGCGCCGTGGCGAGCTCGTTGCCGTTGCCGAGGCCATAGAAGTACTCGCGTGGACGGCGCTCGAAGCTCGAGCTGGCATCGAGGCGGACCGCTCCGAACCGGCGGCCCGTCGTCGCACCGAGCCCCACTGAGTAGCTGACGTCGCCGCCCACGTACCCGCCTGCTTCGAAGCGCTCGCCCTTGCCGAAAAGATTCGTGCGATACAGGCGGGCGCCGACGTTCCAGCCGAACGGCGAGTCGTAGCCGGCCACCGGGGACACGCCGAACCGGGGCTTCTCGCCGTCGGCGTCCACCGGGCTTTGCGCCTTGTCCGCGTTCTCGTAGCGCGCGTACACGTAAACCGCACCACGCACGGGTTGAAGCGCAGCCCACACGAAGGCGCGTGGGACGAACAGGAGCGCGCGTGGAACGTCGCGCGTTGCCTCCGGCTCGTCGTCGGTGTCGATGCCCGACGCCTGGTCGGGTCGCGGCGCACTACGGCCGGAGGGGTCATCCCCAACGGTCGCACCGTCGGTAGCGATCACCGTCGTCTCCGCGTTGCCGGGCGGCACTTCCGCCAAGGCAGCTCCACCAGACGGTGAGTCCGAGGAGCGGTAGGGAAAGGGTACGAATGTCGCCTACCAGTGCAGGGCGCGTGCCACGACGGTTCGACCGAACACCTCGGGTTAGCGCGCGGGAACGTGCGCCCACGCGCGCTTCGCAAGGTGGGCGCAGCAATGCGGCGTGACCACGTCCGCGCGGCCGTGGGCCACTTCGCAACCGCGACCGCTCACGGACCTGGACGCCCTCGATCTCGGGACGCATCTCGGGCGACGCACCACCAGGAACTCCAGATAGAGACCTCGAGCTGCGTCTCGCCGAACCCGAAGGCGACATGAGCGATGACGAGCTCGCGCGGCTGAACGAGGCGCTCGCGCTCGAACAGATCAAGGCCGGGCAGTTTCGCCCGGCAGCCGATGTGATAGCAGAACTCCGACGACGATGACTTCGGTCATCCTCGTCGCAAAGGCCGCGTACCCGATCAGAATCGGCTGCAACGCCCGCCGTGCTGCAGGGACCGCACCCAGATGATTCGGGTCTCGAGCGGGCGACGGCTCAACGGGGTGAACCACTGCGTGGCGATGGCGCCACACTGATGCCAGCTCTTGTCGACGGCTGAACGCTTCCTCATCGGTAGCGTCAGGTATCGAGCGGCGATGAGCGTTCATGCGCCGGAAAGCGCGGCATGCGCTGGCAGCGGCCCGGCCAATTGCACGGAACGCCAGTTGCTCGCAGTCCACGCATGCCCATTGCCTCTCGCTCTCCGCGCGTCGCCATCGTCTCCGATACGGTCGACGACATAAACGGTGTCGCGTTCGGCCTACGGCGGCTCGTCGCGGCATCGCGCCGCGAGGGTCACAAGATCCAACTCGTGGGTCCCTCGAAGGCCGGAGTTGTCGACGAGGTCGTGCGCATGAAGTCGGCGATGACCGCGTCGCTGCCGTTCTATCGCGACATGACGTGGACCGTGCCCGAGATGGGACCGCTCACGGCGTGGCTCGCACGCAATGCCGACCTGGTGCAGGTCGCTCTGCCCGGACCCATGGGCGTATCGGCTCTGATCGCGGCGCGCAGGCTCGGGTTGCCGGTGATCGCTCAGTACCACTCCGAGGTGGCGGAGTTCGCAGCGCGAATGACCGGCCTGCCGGTGCGCGGCATTGTGGGGCCGCTGGTTGCCTGGTTCTACCGGAAGGCGGACGTGTGTCTCGCACCGTCGCATGCGGTCACACGGCGGCTTGCGTCGTTCGGCATTCCGGAGGATCGGGTGTGGAGGGTGCGGCGCGGAGTCGACCTCGATCTGTTCGATCCGGCACGGCGCGATCGCGCGGTGCTCAGGCGGTGGGGGATCACGAACGAGCCGGTCGTAATCTACGTCGGCCGGTTGTCGAAAGAAAAGAACCTAGCCGCGCTCTCGACCGCGTGGACGCGGGTCCACCGCGAGCGGCCCACTGCGAAGTTGCTGGTCGTCGGTGGGGAAGGGCCGCTCATCGGGACGTTTCGCGCGCCCGGCATGATCGAGACCGGCACGCTGTACAACGAAGAGCTCGCGACGGTGTTTGCGTCGGCCGACGTCTTCGCGTTTCCTAGCGAGACCGAAACGTTTGGCAACGTCGTCGTCGAGGCCGCGGCAAGTGGGATCCCAGCGATCGTCGCTGCGGCCGGTGCGTCGAAGGAACACGTCGTTGCGGGGACAACCGGCTTCGTGATCGATGGCGGCAATGCGGACCAGCTCGCGCATCGGATCGTCGAGCTGATCGACGACGCACCACTGCGCGCACGCGTGGGAGCGGCCGCTCGCGCGCACGTTGCGCGGTACGCCATGTCCGCGGCGGTGGCTGATACGTGGTCGATCTACGAGCGCGTGCTCGCGGAGCGCGTCCCCATGAAGGTGGCGTCGTGATCAGCGTCGTGATCGAGAGCTGGAACATCGGCGGCGATGCCGGGGTGCTCGGCGAGCAGCTTGCGCTCCTCGCGCCGCAGGTCGCAGCGCACGGCGCGCAGGTCGTGATCACCCACGCGGGCATCTCGGTTGCGGATCGCGATGCCGCCGCAGCCAACGTCGGCTCCCCGATTCTCTGGGTCGAGCTCCCCGCCGACGCCGGATACTACGAACACAAAAACCGTGGCTTCGATGTGGCCAGCGGCGACATCGTCGCTTTCATCGACGGCGACTGTGTTCCGGAACCAGCCTGGCTCGACGCGATTGTCGCGCCGTTTGCCGGTGGCGCGCGTGTGGTTGCTGGCGCGACCTCGTACGCGGGTGCGCTCGCAGTCATCGCGAACGAGCTCGACTTTCCGTACTTCGCGACACCCACGTCTCGCTTCGATGCGACGTCCACACGCTACGCGCCCACAGTCCTCAACTTCTTTGCGAACAACGTCGCGTTCTCGCGGGACGTGTTCGCATCACGCCGGTATCCAACGATCACGCCGATGTTCCACGGCCAGTGCCAGGTGCTCGCGCTCGAGCTCGGCGACGCAGGCATTCCGATCACATTTGCACGCGAGGCTCGCGTGACTCATGCGTGGCCCGACGGCCTACGCGAGTGGCTCGAGGTCCGGCTGCTCCGCGGTGCGGACGCGAAGCAGCTCTTGCCGCATGTGCTCGCGCGGTATGCGCCCGCCACGGTCCCCATCGTCCGGGCGCTAGGTCCGGTGACTGCGCTCGCAATGCTCGGGATGCGCGCAATGACAGGCACTGTGGCGGCGCTGCGACGCGGCCCGCGCGCGTCGGCCCTCGCGCTGGTTGCGGTCGTCACGGTACTCGATGCCGTTGGCGCGGTCGCCGCACCATCCGTGTATCGCTGGGTCGGTCCCAACTCCGCTCGCGTCGCGGCTACCGATCCTGCCTACACACGCGAAGGTACGCGACGGGCGGCGTGACCCCCGAAGCTCTGATCAGCGCGTTTGGAATCTATGCGGGCGCATTCGCGGTCGGCGCAATGAGCAGCCTACTGCCGCTCGTAAGTATCGAGGTGTTCCTTGTGGCCCTCACGATCGCGCGCGGCCCCGCGGACGCCGTGATCCTCATCGTGCTCGCGACGGCCGGGCAGGTGATCGGCAAGCTTCCGGTGTACACGGCCACGCGGGCCGTGAGCGCGCTACCGGGTCGCCAGCGTCGCTGGGTCGAGCGCATCCGCGGGTGGTCTGCGCGGCTGGGGCATCGGCCGGTCGCGCTCCTCGGTATCAGTGCCCTCGTCGGCTTGCCGCCGTTCTCGCTCGCTTCGACCGCAGCGGGCGTGCTCGCGATCCGGCTCCGCACGTTCTGCGCAGTCATCGCCGTAGGTCGCGCAGCGCGCTTCGCGATTCTGATCGCTATTGCGGCTCGCTTCTCCGACGCATGATGGAGGGGACGGAGGTATCGTGTCGATGTGAATGCAGACAAGACCGATGGTGCCGAACGAGGTGTGATCGTGTTCGGATCGCCTGTGGCCGTCGGTCATGTGCGCCCGCTCATGCCGTTGGCGAAACGACTCGTCGATCGCGGCTTCACAGTGATCTGGGCGATCAGCGGTGACGACAACGAACCCGCGTCGGCGTGGCGGAAGCCGCTTTCCGAGCTCGGGGTCGAATTCGTCGATGTCGATGAGGCCATCGGGTTCCCGCGCGGGAAGAGCGACGAGCTTGCATCGATGACCATCGCAGCGGTGTTTCGACGCGTCACCGCGCGCGCGAACGATGTCGCCCCGGCGGCTGCGGCTGCGATCGCGGCTGCGATCGCAGAACGGCCGGTCCTCGCCTGCGTCTACGACTACTTCGCGCTGTGGTTCTACGTCGCGATGCGTCGCCTTGGCGTCGACAACATTGATGTCGTCGTCAGTGCGTTTCCCGCGATCCTCGACGGTATCTCGCCGGCCACGTACATCGACGACGCCGTCTACACCCGGGAGTTGCACCAACTGCGCGCGTCCGGGTTCGGCTCGTTCTCCGAAACACCTCGCTTCGGGATCGTGCCGCTGGATCCGTTGCTCCGCGTGCTGTGTTTTTCGTCTGCCCGCCTGTGCCCCGACGTACCGGCCGGTGTGCAGCTCCTCGGCGTGCAGCGTGATGCGCTGCCCCGCATCGACGCGATCAGCTCCGCTCCAGCGAACCACCAGGACTTGGTGCGCCGACTGGAGCTGGCACGCGCGAGCGGCTCGCCGGTGTTGTTGTTGTCGATGGGTACGGTCGTGACCCGCCTCCTCGTCAGGATGGGCGGAGAGAAGCTCGCATTCCTCAGGCGGCTCTACACGACGTTCTCCAGCGTGGCGTTGCGCGAAGGAGCGACGATCGTGGCATCGACGTCGGAGTGCTCCGCCGCGGAACTGGGCGTCGACGAATCAGCGCTCGGACCCGCGGCGCGCGACCGAGTCGTCGCGATGCCGTTCGTTCCGCAGCCGTTGCTATTCGCCCATGGCCTCGTGGACGCCATGCTGATGCATGGCGGCGCCAATACGTTCTACGAGGCGATCGTGAGCGGCATCCCCCTCCTGATCAGCCCTGGCTTCGGTGACCAGGAGTTCGTGGCACTTGCGGCCGAGCGACTGGGCGTCGGCGTGTGCGTCGAATCCATCATGATCCCGAGCTTGACCGGCGCACGTCCCATCAGTCGCGTCGCCGAGGAAGTGCTGCCGGCGATGCTGGCGGCCGGGGACAATCACTGGAAGACGGCCGCGAGGAGCCTTGCGGCACACATCAAGGCAGAGGACGGACTTGATGCCGCCGAATCCGCTGTTCTGACTCGTCGGTGATCATCGAGGACACGGCTGTCTCAGAGGCATTGACACATTCCGATTAGGCCGACGAGAGGTCGCTGCCGCGCGGTCGCAGCTCGGGCAATCGCATGCTAGACGCACCCCATGCGGGCTCGCCTCGATGACATGGATGCGCGTGGCCTCGAGCTGCGCTTTGGTGATACGGCGCGAGTGGTCCTGGGCCAGATGGAGAATCTGCGCGGCGATCTGATCTCTGAGAGCGCGATCACTGAAATCGAGCGCGCAGGTGTGACGCGCGCCGAGGTTGCCACGCTGGACCTGCGCTTCGGCACGACGCTGATTTCGTCCGATGCCGCGATCCTGTTCGACGAGCTACGCGGTCGCTTCCGGAACGGTCCGACTGAACCTGTTCGCTGCGAGCTGCAGGCCGCCCGCGTCGACTGCGTACGGATCCAGCTCACGTTCGGGTTGTCGAGCGGGAAGCTCGTGATCTCGGGTCGCGCCGTGCTCACCGACGCGCGACTCACGATTGACGACACGTGCGGCGTGGTGTTCGCCGAGAACCTCGCGCTGACCGAGGTGGTGCTCGAGCTCGCGGGTACAAAGCTCGACGTGGAGACCCTCGAGGGCATCCACGTGACGATCGAGTGGAGCCCCACCGGGGTCCGCGTGCGCGCCACCAGCGCGGCGTTCGGTGCAGCCTCGGCCGCGACGGCGATCTCGGCGCGAACCGCGAGCGAGGCCGAGCTATCGAGCGCTCCCCTTCCGGTGGTCAGCCAGCCACCTGTCTCTGAGTCCGCGGCCACCGACCCCGGCCCGGCCGGGCTCGCCGCCATCGACCCCGCGCTCGCAGCCGCCGAGCTCGCAGCCTCCGAGCCCGCAGCCGCCGCGCTCGCAGCCTCCAAGCTCGCCGCCATCGAGCCTGCAGCCGCCGAGCCCGCAGCCGCCGAGCCCGCAGCCACCGAGCCCGCAGCCACCGAGCCCATAGCCGCCCAGCCCTCAGCCGCGCAGACTGGCAGCCTGTTGCCGCTCGCGGTCCAGAAGCTGATCCCGCTCCTCGACGGACTTTCCGGCCAGCTCGATGTCGATCTCGGTCTCGATCTCACGGTGCCGGTGCTCGGGCACCGGCGTGCCACGCACAAGTTCCGCATTCCGATCGAGAACGGCGCGCTCGACTACAGGAAGCTCGAGTCAGACCTTTCCACGCTCGAGGATTTGCTGCTCGACTTCTCCATGCGCGACGACGTGCTCGTGCTCGAGCTGGGCATCCCGTTGCTCCCGACGCGCGGCATGGGTAAGCCGCTCCTCCGCTGGCACGTGGAGGGTGAGGATGTCGCGCTTGCACACCAGCATTGGATCCGTCTCGCAATGCTGCCGCAATTCCACACGATCGGCGACGACACCGGCGATGGTGGCGACAGCGACGGCTCCGGGAAGTCACCGGTCACACTCAACGAGCTGTCACTGCTGAACCTCCATGGGAATCTGCGGCTCGAGCACGCCGCACCACCGGCGGCGCTGCCGCTGCGGCGGATCGGCGAGCTCGTCGTGCGTGCCGACGTGCATCACGGGGTCGAGACTCCGTCCCGCGACGGCATTGCGGCCGCCCAGATCGCCGGCATGGAGCTGGGCCCGATGAACATCGCGGTCGGCTCGATGGCGTTCGGGTTTCGCGCAGTCACGGTGGTCGCCGCGGATGTTGACGCGGAGCTCGCCGGCTTTCAGCTGCGTGCAGTGCGCGCCAAGTTCCGCGGCTTGCAAATCGCGGACCTCGATGTCGGGCCCCGGGCCTTGGAACACAGCTGAGTACGAAGGAGACGTCAACGTTGACGAGAAGCTCGCGAGTCGCCAGCGAACTTGAGAAACGTTAGTCGTGCTTGTGGTGAGTGTGCCCGCAACCCGACGTCGGAGTCTTCGCGCACGTGCAGTCCAAGCACCCGTGATCAGCGCAGGTACCGCAGGAACGGACGACCTGCTTGCGCAAGGCTTCACGCGCCCGGAACACGCGAACGCCAGCGTTACTCGTCGAGATGCCAATCTGGTCAGCGTAGTCCTTCACCGACACGCCCTCGACCTCGATACGGTGTAGCGCATCCGCGTACTCGGGCTTGAGGGTCGTCGCGATATCCGCAACGCACTTGCACACGACTCCGTGGAGCTCGTCGTCGCGCTCGCCGCCGGCCTCGACGTCGGTCACGAAGCTCTGCATGCGCCGGTCGGCGACGTCCTTGCGGCGCCGGTAGTCGATGATGGCGTTGCGAAGGACCTTGTAGAACCAGCCGACCGCGGTCTCGCGGACCGTGTCGAACTTCTCGACGTTCTTCACGAACGCGTTCTGCAGGATCTCTTCGGCGAGGTCGCGGCTGCCGACACGCCGCTCGACGAACCTGAGGAACTCGCGATGATTGGCGACGAGAGCCGCGATCACTTCTTTGGTCGGTGGAAGCTCAGGCGTCTCGTCGGCTTCAGATGCTTGCTCAGACATCGGATCGTCCCAGTGTACGCGCGAACCGTCGCAGCCGCAGCGAGTTTGCCAGCACGGATACAGAAGACAGCGACATGGCTGCGCTCGCAAGGATGGGTGACAGCAGCCAGCCGGTCGCCGGGTAGAGAGCGCCCGCGGCGATCGGGATCCCGATGACGTTGTAGACGAACGCCCAGAAGAGGTTCTGGCGGATCGTACGGAGCGTCGCGCGTGCCAACCGGAGCGCCTGCGGCAGCGAGGCGATGCCTCCACGGAGCAGGGCGATATCCGCGGCAGCCACGGCGATGTCCGTCCCGGTGCCGATCGCGATCCCGACGTGAGCACCTGCGAGCGCGGGGGCGTCGTTGATGCCGTCACCGACCATCGCGACGGTACGACCTCGGGCGCGCTCGTCGGCGACGACCTTCGCTTTGCCTTCCGGGCGGACCTCGGCGAACACGCGCTCGATGCCGAGCTCGTTGGCGACGGCGCGTGCCGTCTCAGCGCGATCGCCCGTCACCATCGCGACGTCGATGCCCATCGTCTTGAGCTCGGCGATCACCCGCTTCGCCTCTGCAGTCGGGCGGTCTGCGATCGCGATGATGCCGGCAAGCCGACCGTCGATCGCCACGAACGATGGCGTGCGGCCACGCATGGCGAGCTCGTGCGCTGAACCGTCGAGTGCGGACGTCGAGATGCCGGCAGCCGACATCCATGCGGTCGTGCCGATGCGGACGTCGACGCCCGCGACAGTGCCTTCGACACCGGCGCCGGGCTGCATCGCGAAGCTCGACGCATCGAGCCTGGAGGCTCCGCGCTCCTCTGCACCTGCGACGATGGCTTGCGCCACCGGGTGCTCACTCTGCCGCTCGACCGCGGCGACGAGCGCGAGAAGCTCGAGCTCGCCGCGGCCTGACACGTCGATGACGTCGGTGAGCGCTGGCTTGCCCTCGGTGACGGTGCCGGTCTTGTCGAGCAAGACGGTGTCGATGCGACTTGCCGCCTCGAGCACGGCACCACCCTTGACGAGGATGCCCAGCTCGGCGCCTCGCCCGGTGCCGACCGCTACGGCAGCGGGTGTCGCGAGGCCTAGCGCACACGGGCAGGCGATGACGAGGACCGCCACAAAGCGCTCCACGGCGACGGCAAAGCCACCCGACGTCGGGTCCATGGCGAACCAGGCGACGAGCGCGACCGTCGCGAGCCCGATCACGATCGGGACGAAGTAGCTGCTGATCACGTCTGCAAGGCGTGCGATCGGCGCACGCGACCCCTGCGCCTGTTCGACCGCTTCGACGATGCGCGCGAGTGCGGTGTCGCTTCCCGTGCGCGTGATCTCCATCGTGATCGCGCCGCTCTGGTTCAATGTCCCGCCGAACACGAGCGAATCGATAGCCTTGTCGACGGGAAGGCTCTCTCCGGTCAGCATCGACTCGTCGACCGCCGACGCACCGTTGACGACTTTGCCATCCGTCGCGATGCGCTCTCCGGGACGAACGATGACGCGATCGCCTGTGGAGAGCGCGCTGACCTCGACGTCCGTCGTGGTCCCGTCGGCATTCACGCGACGTGCTGTCTTCGGAACGAGTGCGACGAGGCCGCGTACCGCATCGGAGAGTCGCTTCCGGGCACGGGTCTCGAGCAGCTTGCCGAGAAGAACGAACGAGATGATCGCGGCGGCCGCCTCGAAGTACAGGTGTGCCAGCGGCCCGTGCCCTGCGTGCGACGAGAAGGTGGAGCTGAACAGTGTGACCGTCGAATAGCCCCACGCGGCAAGGACGCCAATCGTGATCAGCGTGTTCATGTCAGCGCTGCGGTGCCGTAGCGCTGCCCATGCAAGGCGCAGGAAGCGGATGCCCGGGCCGAACACGATTGGCGTGGCGAGGGCGAACTGCGTCCAGTGGCCAGTGGGACCGGCGGTACCTGGGATCGCGCCGTGACTCATTCCGATCACGAGGAGAGGCAGGGTGAGAATCGCCGCGATCGCGAAGTCACGTCGGATCGACTGCTGCTCGCGAGCTTCTGCGGACGCCAGTGCATCCGCACGCGATCCGGACGGCGAGCCGGTGGTCGCCGTTGTTGCGGGCGCGTCGACGACGCCATATCCGGCCTTCTCGATCGCGGCGACGAGCAGCTCGCGCTTCGTCGCGCTGGGATCGAGCTTCACGGACGCTCGCTGCGTCACGAGGTTCACGCTCGCCTCGTTCACGCCGGGAACCGCGCGCACCGCCTTCTCGATGCGGCGTACACACGCGGCGCACGTCATGCCCGTGATCGACAGCTCGAGACTCGCGCTCGCCGGAGGCGGCCGCTGCGACAGCACATTGGTTGCGGTGACCGAGAGCGTCATGGCGTCGCCTCCACGGTGGTCGTGCGGCCGGCGGCCGCGTCGGACTGGATGGCTTCACGGCGAGCACGGCGCCGTGCTTCGTAAGCAGAGACAATTTCCTTGATCAACGTGCAGATGGCTGCTGCGACCAGGGTTTCGTTGGACTTGCACGACATTTCACCCGCCTCGACGCAGCCGGCCGGGCGGCATTACACCCTCCCCAAGTGGGCGGATCCGTAATGACGTCGGCCGGGCTGCGTCGTGATGGGCGAACCGGCCGAACCGGCCAAATCAAGGAGTAACGACATGAGCAACGAACAAGACACC
>JBBQFU010000199.1:0-16796 GCA_038322185.1 Haliangiales bacterium | reverse complement strand
TACTGCATCGCGATCTGGTTGCGCTTGCGGCGCGTGATGCCCTGGTAATAGAGCGGCAGCGCGACGTTCTCGAGCGCGGTCTTGAACGGCAGCAGGTTGAACGACTGGAACACGAATCCGATGAACCGGTTGCGGTAGCTCGCTGCCTTGCTCTCGGACAGATTCCGGATCTGCGTGTCCCCGAGCCAGTACTCGCCGGAGTCGTAGTCGTCAAGGATGCCCAGGATGTTGAGCAGCGTCGACTTGCCCGATCCCGATGCGCCCATGATCGCGACGAACTCGCCGTCGTCGATCTCCATGTCGACATCGCGCAGCACGTGAAGGCTGTGCGCGCCCACCTGGTAGTACTTGTTCACCTTGTTCAGGCGCAGCACGCACCGAGGCTAGCGCGCCCCCGGGAGGTGGGCCAGCGTCCAGGCCGTGCGACACGTGCGACAAACCGTTGTAACGGCTGTCGGATCTCCTGACATATGCTCGCGTGATGTCCGTAGCGACTACAGGCTCGCGAGCGCTTCGTCGATCGACGTCTTCGTCGCGGGCGCGAGCACGAGCTGACCGTGCGCACCATGGAGCTCGCACGCAGGTGCCTGATCGCAGCGATCGAGGCAGGACACCGGCGTGATGTGGAACTTCGCGCCGTCCTTGTGCTCGGCGAGAAAATCGAGCAGGTCGAGCGCGCCATAGCGCTGGCAGTTGCCGGCGCAGACCTTGAGCTGCAGGGGCGCGCTGCCGGCGAGCTTCATCTCGGTCGCCAGCGGGATCGCGGCGAGATAGTGGCTGGCCGGACGGCCGCGATCTTCGGCCAGCTCGATGAGAGCGGGCAGGGGAATCTCGTCGTCGACGGCGATGTCCTCGAGCTCGAGGCCCATCGTCGCCATGCGCGACAGCTCGACCTCTTCGTGCGTCGGCGAGCGGGTGGGGAGCTTCGTCATGGATTCGACCATTCGAACTTGATCGGCAGGCTGTCGAGCACGATGCGCTCGCCGGGCGGCTTGTCGAGCTTGAGGGCCGCAATCGACTGGACGATGCAGAACCGGAGCACCGGATCCTGCGGCTCGTCGCGGCGCAGCGAGACTTCTGCGAACTGGCCGTCGGGCTGGATCGCGGCCTGGACCACGACCATTCCGCGCAGCTTGCGCTGGGTGGTGAGCAGGCGCGCGTAGCACTTCTGCATCGGCTTCTGCGTCGACGCGACCTTCGCGGTGATCTCGCTGCGGATCTCGGGGGTCATGCCCTTCTTCGCGCATCCAGCGAGCGACGCGACGACGATCGCGACCATGGTGAGCTTACTCATCCTTCACCAGCACTTTCTTGGGACCCTGCTTGAGGATGTTGAACTCGACGCGGCGGTTCGCTTCGCGGCCGGGGTCCGTGTCGTTGTCGGCGACCGGCCGATCAGGACCGAAGCCCTTGGGCTCCATGCGCGCCGCCTTGACGCCCTTCTTGGCGAGATACTTCGCGACCGACTCGGCACGCTGCTGAGACAGTCGGCGGTTTAGATCGGCCGAGCCCGTCGAGTCGGTGTGTCCCTCGACGGAGAGGAGCTCGACCTGTGGATTGTCCTTCAGCATCGCCGCCACCTCATCGAGGAGCGAGAACGACACGTCCTTGAGGTCGGCCTTGCCGATCTCGAACTGGACCTTGTCCATGATCGCGATGTTCGATGCGGTCAGCACGACGCGCCCGGGGCCAGGTGGCGGACGCTCCGCCTTCACTTCCACGACGGGAAATGGTTCCTGTTTCGCCGGACCCATCAGCTGCGCGCAGCCGCTGCTGGCGAGCAGTACTGTGGCAAGAAGGAGTCGCATGGGCCGAATCCTAGAGTAAAACGCTCCCCGATGCTCACCGTCCATCACCTCAACAACTCGCGGTCGCAACGTGTGCTGTGGCTGCTCGAAGAGCTCGGGCTCCCCTACGGACTCGAAAAGTACGAGCGTGATGCAAAGACGAGCCTTGCACCGCCCGAGCTGCAGAAGATTCATCCGCTCGGCAAGTCGCCAGTCGTGACCGAGGGCGAGAACACGATCGCCGAGTCAGCGGTCATCCTCGAGTACATCGTCGAGACCCACGGGGCAGGGCGGCTCGTTCCGGCGGCTGGTACGGCGGACCACCGCCGCTATCGCTACTGGATGCACTACGCCGAGGGCTCGCTGATGCCGCTGCTGCTGATGAAGCTGGTCACCGGCCGCATGCGCAAGGCGCCGTTCCTGGTGCGCCCGATTGCAAAGGCGATCGCGGGTCAGATCGACGGCACGTTCACGATGCCGAACCTCAAGCGCCACATCGCGTTCATCGACAGCGAGCTCGCGAAGTCGCAGTTCCTCGCCGGCGACGAGCTGACCGTCGCCGATATCCAGATGAGCTTCCCGATGGAGGCGATCGCGGCGCGGTTCCCGGATCCGCCGCAGCGCATCCGCGACTACGTCACGCGCATCCACGCGCGCCCGGCCTTCAAGGCTGCTCTGGAGCGTGGCGGTCCGTACGACATCATGTCCTGACACGGCCGATCCACAGGCGCGGGTCGGGGCTGCGCTTGCCGAGCCGGTCGGCCCGATGCGGCGCGCTCGCTAGATGCGCGCGTTGAGCTCGAGGAGATACGCGGCTTCGCTGTCGAACACGATCAGGTCCTTCTCGTCGAGCAGCGTGAGGCCAAGGCTGCCCTTGGCGAGCGCGCTCGCGTCGAGGAATCCCCACAGCTGCACGAAGTGGCGGCCGGGCGAGAGGTTCGTGAAGCCGATGATGCCCGAGCTCGTGGTCTGCGACTCCTCCGTGCGACGGCCGAGCACCGGGACCGCCCCGTCGATCCCGTAGTACGTACGCACGCCGGACTCGAACAGGCGCGAACCGTTCCTGCCCGACACCGGCGCGATATTGCCGACGGCATTCGTGACCCGGTTGCCGACACAGTCGAACGCGCGTGCGGCGACCTGGCTGCGGCCCGGAAGGAATCGATCGCCGGCCACTTCGATCGTTCCCGCGATCTGCTGGCGCGTCGCAGTCTGGATGTCGAACATGTCGTGAACCGGATCGTTCACGTCGATGCGGCCATACAGAAAGTAGAGCGGCAGTTGCCCGGTCGCCGAGCTGCGCGCGAACGCGAGGCTGGGCACGGTGGCGGTGGCCGCCCACGCACCCTCGGCGTCCGAGGTGACATCGAAGAGTTGGCTGGTCATCGCGACGTCGGCGAACGACTCGATCCGAACGTCGGGCAGGTACGTGTCCGGCGAGCCGAAGTCGATCGTGTGACCCGAGAACATCAGCGGAGACGGCGACGACACGACCTCGTACGAATCGCACGACAAGACCGGTACGACGTTCGTGCCGCTGGCGTCTGCGCCGCCGATCACGTCGGTCGGGAGCTCGAAGCAAGCCTCGCCGCCAGCGGCGATGCATGCGTACGGATCCGCGGTGGGACCGTCATCGCTGCAACCGACAAGGACCACCCAAAGGACTGCGGAGTCGATCAGCCGCATGCGCTACGATGATAACTCAGGCGCGGGCTTTGCCGGTGATCAACGGCAGGCCGTACTCGGTCAGCACGCGCGAGAGCTCGGACGACAGCTCGCCGCGCTTGCGCGAGAGCCGCTCGGGCACCATCGCTTCATGCAGGCGACGTCGCGCCTCGTGCATGCGCCACGCGATCGTGCCTTCGCTCACCTTCTGGATCACGCCGGCCTCGCCGTGGGACATGCCCTGCAGCGAGACCAGGATCACGGTGGTGCGCATGTCGATCGGAAGCTGGTCGAGTGCACGCAATAGCCGCGCATAGGTCTGGCGCAGCTCGGCCTCGCCGCCCGGATTGCTCCGCGCATCGACGGCGACTGCGAGCTCGAGACGGGGGTCATCGAGGGTGTCCTCGCCGCGGCGGGCACGGTCGCGGCGCACGTTGAGCGAGCGATTGACCGCCATGCGGTACACCCACGTGAAGAACTGGCTGCGTCCCTCGAACTCGGGGAGCGCGCGGTAGGCCTTGAGAAAGACCTCCTGCGCGATGTCGTCGGCTTCGCTCGCCGAGCGCGTCATGTGAAGCGCGAGGGCGTAGATGCGCTTGCGGTACCGCGTCACGAGCGCTTCAAACGCCCGTCGGTCCCCCGCCTTCGCTGCCTCGACCAGGGCGGTCGCGGTAGCTGCCTCGCGCTCGGCATTCGTCATCTGCGGTTTAGACGCATAGCTTAGGGGAAGGCTTTGCGGTTTTCCTGCCCACATGAACCTACGCGGCCAAGTGGGCGTGACGGCTTGATTAGTTCAGATCTTCATTGCGCACGGGCGATGCCAACGAGAACGGAGCGATCGCCGCATCGAAGTACGTGCCGTCGTCTTTCCAGAACCGATAGGTGCCGTGCATCGTGCCGATCGGCGTGGTGAGCACGCAGCCGGACGTGTACTGGAAGCTCTGGCCGGGGGACAGCCGGGGCTGCTCGCCGACCACGCCGTCGCCCTGGACCTCCTCGATGCTCCCGCGGCCGTCCGTGATGATCCAGTGCCGGGTGCGCAGCTGCGCCGTGTACGTTGCCTCGTTGGAGATCGTGATCGTGTACGCGAACACGAACCGATCATCCCGCGGCGATGACTGCTCGGGCAGATAGTGCGACTGCACGCGCACGCGAATGCCGTCGGTCAGCGCAGACGAAGTCGACTCCGCAACGGTTGGTCGTGCCACGGGCGCAATCTACACTCGGCGCATGGCGAAGAAGAAGGCCCAGGCGACCGACAAGGTGCTGAAGGAGCTGCGTGCGTTCGGGTTGGCCTATCCAGGCGCCCACACCAAGTCCCCGTGGCCCGGTCACCTCGACCTGGCGGTCAACGACAAGACCTTTGCCTATCTCAGCATCGAGGGCGATCCGTTCAGTATCTCGTGCAAGCTGCCCAGCAACTCCGAGGTCGCGCTGCTCCTGCCGTTCTGCAAGCCCACCGGCTACGGCCTGGGCAAGAGCGGCTGGGTGAGCGCGGCTTTTCCTGAGGGCAAGGCCCTGCCGATTGACATGTTCAAGGAGTGGATCGACGAGAGTTATCGCGCGCAAGCGCCCAAGAAGCTCGTGAAGGAGCTTGAAGCAGGTGGCGCAGCGCCCGCCACCACGCCAAAACCCAAGGCGAAGCCCATGAAGAAGTCGGCACCGAAGAAGACCAAGAAGTGAGGCTCGCGCTCGGCATTGTCGTGCTCGCCGCCTGCGGTTCGAAGAAGCCGGCGGCGCAAGGCATACCGGAGGGCGCCGCCGATTCGAGCTCCGGCGGTGACACGTGGGCCGCCAACGAGCCGGAGCCCGCGGCCAAGCCGATCGAGAAGCCGGCCGAGAAACCGGCGCCCGTCAAGCCCGCGCCGAGCGGCAGCAAGCTCGATCCAACCGCACAGGCATTCCTCGACGCGCACAATCGCGTGCGTGCCAAGCACTGCGCGCCACCACTCACCTATTCGCCCACGCTCGCGGCCGTCGCGCAGAAGTGGGCGGACGAGCTCGCCGCCAAGGGCTGCGCGTTCGGCCACAGTCCCGGTCGCAAGTACGGCGAGAACCTCGCGGCTGGCACCGTCGGTGCGCTCGATCCCGAGAGCACCACAGCCATGTGGTACGACGAGATCAAGCTCTACAAGTTTCCCGACGGTGGGTTCTCGATGGCGACCGGCCACTTCACGCAGGTCGTGTGGACCACGACCACGCAGATCGGCTGCGGACACGTGACGTGCAAGGGCAACGATATCTACGTGTGCAATTACGACCCGCCCGGTAACTGGCAAGGCCAGTACAAGCAGCACGTGTTGCCGACGAGCTGCAAGAAGTGACGGTGACCTAGACCTCAGTCGCCGAAATCGAAACTGATTCCCGGCGAATCGTAACTACCGGCGAAGGCATCGCCCACATCGATCGCGCTCTCCTCGTGGGACGACGCGGCCACCATCGCCGACAGATTCATGCTGCCGTCACTGACGCTGACGTTCGTGTTGAGCTCGTACCAGAGGCGGTCGTAGCTGCACGCTTCGCCTCGCTCGGCGTGATACGCGTCGAACGACTCCCGGTCGGCGTACATCGCGAGCGCGTAACACAGGAACGCGTCGTTGAAGCCGTAGAAGCGGGCGGTCGCCGCGACGCTGTTGGCCTCGTAGTGAGCACGTTCGCCGTAGGTGCCCCGCAGCTGCTGGCCGAGCTCGGTCTGATAGCGCTCGAGTGCCTTCCGCTTCCTGTAAGCCCTGAACAACATGTGGACCCCTTCCGTGGTTGTTCCGTCTCGCCCCCTTCGTGGCCACCGCATGTGTCGGCACGGTGACGACACGGTGGCGCGTGCGTGATTCTCGCGGCCGGGTGTGAAACCCTGGGCAATGCCCGAACCGACCGCGACGGAGTCCGCCGCGATTCCGAAGACCAAGCCCACGGTCGAGGTCGTGCACGCGGCCGGCAAGCATCGCGGCCTGGTGCTCGCGATCGGGGTCGACGGCGATCGCGTGGTGGCGGTAGGCGGGCAGGGTAGCGACCTGCTGCTGATGTCCGACAACGGCGGCAAGAAGTTCCGCGCCACCAGCAGCGGCGGCGGCGGCCTGCGTGGCGTGCTCGTGCATGGCGAGCATGTGGTGGTGGTCGGTGAGTACGGCCACGTCGCGGGGTCGCACAACTTCGGTGAGACGTGGACCAAGGTCACGCTCAAGACTCGCGCGTGTCTGTTCGGCGTGGTCGAGGACGCACGCAGTCAGATGTGGATCGCGGGCGACTCTGGCTTCGTCGCACGCTCACGCGATGACGGCGCGAAGTTCACACGCGTGAACGGCATCTCCGAGTACATCGGCCGCATCTCGAACAGTACGCTCGGCGTCCTCGTGCCGACGGATGCGCCAGGTCACCTGTTCATCCGCGAGGCGAAGAGTTTTCGACAGACCGCGGCCGAGTCCGGCGCGGACCTGATGGCAGCGCGCGTGACTCCACGCGGTACGCTGATCGTGGTCGGTGCGGGCGGCGCGATCCTGCGCTCGACCAACCGTGGCGAGACCTTCGAGCGCGTCACGATCGGCATGAAGGACCTGCTCGCCGGCATCGACTGGCTCCCCGACGGTCGCGTCGTGGTCACCGGCGACAACGGCACGATCTACGTGTCGTACGACGACGGCGAGAGCTTCAAGAAGCTCCCCGTCGAGACGAAGAGCACCCTGTGGTGCGCACAGCGTCACGGCGACTCGGTCCTCGTCGGTGGTGCCGACGGGCTCGTGTTGCGCCTGAGCTAGCTACGCGCGCTCGGCGAGCGGCACGAACTTGCGGAGCTTGCTGCCCGTGTAGATCTGGCGCGGACGGCCGATCTTCGTCTGCGGGTCCTCGACCATCTCCTTCCAGTGCGCGATCCAGCCGGGCATGCGGCCGAGCGCGAACATCACCGTGAACATGTTCGTCGGGATGCCGAGCGCGCGGTAGATGATGCCCGAGTAGAAGTCGACGTTCGGGTAGAGCTTCTTCGAGATGAAGTAGTCGTCCTTGAGGGCGACCTCTTCCATCGACTTCGCGATGTCGAGCAACGGATCCTTGATGCCCATGTGGGTCAGGACCTCGTCGCACATCTTCTTGAGGATCTTCGCGCGCGGGTCGAAGTTCTTGTACACACGGTGACCGAAGCCCATGAGGCGCACGTTGCCGCGCTTGTTCTTCACGTCATCGATGAACTTCTTGTGGTCGCCGCCGTTGGCCTTGACCTCCTCGAGCATCTCGATGACGGCCTGGTTCGCGCCACCGTGGAGCGGGCCCCACAGCGCGAGTATGCCGCCGGCGATCGCAGCGTAGAGGTTGGCGCCCGAGCTGCCGACCATGCGCACGGTCGACGTGGAGCAGTTCTGCTCGTGGTCGGCGTGAAGGATCAGCAGCTGGTTGACGGCCTTCTCGAGGACCGGCGAGACCTCGTAGTCCTCGCTCGGCACCGCGAACATCATGTGGATGAAGTTCGCGCAGTAACGCAGCGAGTTCTTCGGGTACATGAGCGGCTGACCGATCGACTTCTTGTACGCGAACGCCGCGATCGTGCGCACCTTCGAGAGGATGCGCGTGATGTGGAGGTCGATCGCGCTGTTGCGGTCGAGACTGTCCGGGTAGTACGCGGACAGGCTGGTCACCATCGACGACAGCACGGCCATCGGGTGGCTCGTCGGCGGGAAGCCGGCGAAGAAGTGGTGCATGTCCTCGTGGATGAGGCTGTGACGCGTGAGGTTCTTGGAGAACTGCTCGCGCTGCACCTTGTTCGGTAGCTCGCCATTGATGAGCAAATAGCTCGTCTCGACAAAGTCCGACTTCTCCGCGAGGTCCTCGATCGAGTACCCGCGGTAGCGCAGGATGCCTTGCTCGCCGTCGAGGTACGTGATCGCGCTCGCCGTCGAGCCCGTGTTCATGTACCCGCTATCGAGCGTGATGTACCCGGACTCCTGACGGAGCGAGCGGATGTCTACCGCGTGCTCGTCTTCCGAACCCACGATGACGGGCAGCGTGGCTTCCTTCCCACCGGGGAAAGTCAGCTTGGCGGTCTGCTTCTCGGTCATGACGGTCTCCTCATTTACCTTCGCACTCCCTTTGGGAGTGCTGCGCGGCTCGGCAGAGCCGAACCTTGCAAAACGCACTGCGTTACTTTGCAGCGCGGGAGACGATAACCCCACAGCGAAGCGGGCACAATCGACCAGGGGACGGAAGGCTACTCCAGCGTCACGAACGGCGATGAGCCGAACGGGGTCGAGAACCGGTAGGTGTACCCGAGGGAGAAGTACCCGGCGGCACCGCCCTTATCGAGGCCCCACTCCGCAGCGGTGTAGCTGTCGGCGGGCTCTGAGAATGCCCGGGTGTACATATTCGCGCCGAGGGCGACGCCGACGACGTGCTCGTAGCGGCTGCCGAGCGCGTACTGGTAGCCAATCTCGGCACGCGCGCCGAACCCACCGTAGTTGAACAGCTGCTCGCCGGTCGAGGTGTCGGTCTGGTTGGCCGGGCTCATCATGGCGAAGTGCACGCCGAGGAGCGGTGTGAGGCAGCCACGCGCCCGCGGGCCGCACAGGTGCTTGTAGGCCGCGACGCCGAGGTCGATGACGTCGAGCGTGTAGGCCGAGACACCGGCCATCGTCTGCTCTTCGCCCTGGCCGTAGTGCGAGTACTGGAAGTAGCCCTGCGCACCGATGCGCTGGGCGACGTTCAGCATGTAGTCGCCTTTGATGCGGAGACCGCTCGTCGCGGTGCCGTAATAATCCTTCTGGCCGATCTGGCCACCGCCAAAGAACACGTCGACGCCGAGCGTCCACACGTACTTGTTCTCGACAGGCTGCGCAGTGAACAGGCCCACCGTCGGCGGGCGACCCACGCCATAGCCCTCAGGCGGCTGACCGGTCGGGCCCGGCGGCTGGTTCGGATTGTTCGGATCGACGACCGGCGGCTGATTCGGGTTGTTTGGATCCGTGATAGGCGGGGTGTCGCCGGGGCTCGCGCCGCCGCCGACTGGCTGCA
Source organism: Haliangiales bacterium (assembly GCA_038322185.1). GTDB lineage: Bacteria > Myxococcota_A > Polyangia > Haliangiales > Haliangiaceae > JABFXX01. Next base: position 7,350 of record JBBQFU010000199.1, on the reverse strand, counting down.
GGTCGACGCCTTGCTTCTGCGCTTCCTCGCGGATCTTCTCGAGCATCTTGGCCGACTTCGCCTTGAGCTTGTCGTCCCCGTTCTTGTCCGCGTTGTTGCACGCGGTGAGGGCCTCGCCGAACTTGCCCTCCTGGAAGCGGGAGGTGCAGAGGTTGAAGAAGTACTTCGGCTCGGGCACGCGAGCGGCAGCGTCCTGGAACTTGGCGCTGGCCTCGACGTAGTTGCCGCCGAACATCAGGGTCTTGCCCTCTTCATTCTCGCGCGCCGCAATCTCGGCCTGGGTCTCCGCGACCGCTATGGACCCCGCGAAAGAGGTCGCAACCACGAGACCAATCGTTAGCCTAGACATAATCAAGCTCCTCCAGACGGACGAGTCGATCGTATCACTTCGTACGGCGGGCTGGGCGTCCGCGCGGTTTCGCCGGCTTGGCTGCGCGATCTTCCTCACTGCGGGTGGCACCGAGCGCACCGTCGATCATGCGCCGGGCCGCCTCGTGACCGCGGATGTGCCAGCTCTCGGGATTGCCGAGCAGGACCGACACCACGATCTCGGGGGCCTCCGCCGGCGCGAAGCCGACGAACCACGAGTGCTCCATGAAGAACGGTTCCTTGCTCGCGAGAGTGCCGGTCTTGCCGGCGACCTTCACGGTCCTCTTCTTGCGGAACGTGCGCGACGCGCTGCCCGAGTCACACGTCTCGACCATCATCTTGCCGACCGCGTCGGCGACGAGCTTGGTGACCACGCGGTGCTTCTTCGGCGGCGCGACCTGCCTGCCATCGATCGATTCGATCAAATACGGAGTCGGCGCCTCGCCGCCACCGGCGAACGTCGCCGCGAGCACGCCACCACCGAGGACGCTCAGGCGCGAGCCCATGAACCCCGCGGCCGACTTCGCGAACGAGAGGTCCTTGTCCTTGGGCAGCGCGAGCTCACCCGAGATGGCCTTCACGCCGAGCGAGGCGGGCAGGGCGCTCGTCCAGCCGAGGTCACGCGCGTGCGCATCGAGGCGCACCGGATCGAGATTTTGATACGCGAGCTTGCCGAGGATCGCGTTGTTCGAGTGCGCGAGGCCGTACGCGAGCGTCTGGCAGTTGCCGTCGCGCTTGCTGTCGACGAGGTTCGACTCCATCACGGAGCGAACGCCGCCGTGGTAGCAGACCTTCGACGACGCATCGTAGCCGTTCGCGATCAGCGCGCTGGCGGTGACGATCTTGAACACGCTGGCCGCGGGCGCCCACACGTTGGTGACGAGCGAGAAGTCGCGCTTGCCGTCCTTGCCACCCTTGGGCTCCTCGGTGCGGCGACCCGCGAACGCGAGCACGCGACCCTCGGGCGTCATCGCGACGATCGCGCCACGCGGCGCGCGCGACTGGTCGAGCAGCTTCTCGGCGAGCTTCTGCAGCTTGGGATCGAGCGTCAGCGTTGCCTTGCGGCCATCGCGCAGCGGCGCGACGTAGCGGCCGTCCACGAGCTCGATCTTGTCGAGGTCGAGCTCGAAGGTTGCAGCATCAACCTTTTTGGCGGTCTTCTCCGCGACGTCCGCGGACGCTGCGCCCTTCGGGGCACCGCCGCTGATCGACGCGGCCGGGGTGGGGCCGGCACCCGAGCTCATGAAGAGCCCGGCGCCTGCGAGGATCGCACCACCAGCGAGCAAGACCACGCGTCGCATGCATCCTGGATGTAGCCGCATCTGCTCGCAGGCACAAGAACTTTGCAGTAGGGTCAGCCTCGGCTGGCCCTGATGGACAAACGGCTCATCGTTCTTACGATTCTTGCCGCGGCCTGCACGCGCAAGTCCGGCAACACCACGCCGACCACGGTGAGGCTGCCCACCCCGAGCGTCCAGGTTGGCGCCTGCGGCGATCCGGGCCGCGACGGGGTGATCGGCCAGTCGCCCAAGATCGATCGCGCCGATCGCGATCTCGATAACGACGGCAGGCCCGAGGCGGTCGTGGTCGATCGCTCGATGTGTAGCGCCGAGGGGAACTGCTACTGGAACGTGTTCACCGCCGGTCGCGAGGTCGGGGAGTGCGCCCGCTACGCCGGCACGTTCCAGGCGGCCGCGCTCGAGACCATGGACGGACGCGGCGACGACAACATGCGCGACGTCCGCGGCTACTGGAACCTACACGGCGGTCGCATGCTCCTACAGGAGTACCGATTCCTGCGGGACGGTTATCAGATCGTCGCCACGCTGCTGTGTAAGCGCGCCTCGGATGACCGCCTGGATTGCGCCGACACAAATGAGTGATCGGTCCCAGTTCCTGGTAGGATCTCCGAGGGGTGTTAGCGCGTTAGATGAGTGATACCGGCCGTAACAAGACCGTCGTCACCGCGATCTCGAAGATCAGCGATCGACCCGTCGCCAAAGAGGCCTGCCTGGTCGTCATTTACGGGCTGGAGCTGGGCAAGAAGTTCAACCTGAACCGCCCGCAGATCATCATCGGCCGCTCGTCCAAGGCCGACATCCAGATCGATCAGGAAGCCGTCTCCCGTAACCACTGCAAGATCATCAACACGGGCAACGCGATCATGCTGCGGGACATGGGGTCGACCAACGGCACCTACGTCAACGACGAGATGATCGACGAGTACGTGCTGCGCGATGGCGACTTCATCAAGGTCGGCCGCTGCATCTTCAAGTTCCTCAGCGGCAACAACATCGAGAACGCCTACCACGAGGAGATCTATCGCCTCACCACGGTCGACGGACTCACCCAGATCTTCAACCGCCGCTACTTCGTCGAGACCCTCGAGCGCGAGATCGGTCGCGCGCTGCGCTACCGGCGCGACCTGTCGCTGATCATGTTCGACATCGATCGGTTCAAGTCCGTCAACGACAGCTTCGGCCACCTCGCCGGTGACCACGTGCTCAAGCACCTCGCGAGCGTGATCAAGACGCGCATCCGGCGCGAGGACGTCCTGGCCCGCTACGGCGGTGAGGAGTTCGCGATCGTGCTGCCCGAGATCGATCAGTACAACGCGATGCAGTTCGCCGAGAAGATCCGCAAGCTCGTCGAGGTCGCCGAGTTCAAGTTCGAGGATGCGGTCATTCCGGTCACCGTCTCGCTCGGCGTCGCGAGCCTGCGCGGCGAGATCGAGGACGCGCTCGACTTCATCAAGCAGGCCGACACCCACTTGTTCACGGCCAAAGAAGGCGGCCGTAACCGGGTGAGCGGCTGATGGCCGAGACCACGAAGGCGCAGCGCCCGCCCGACCCGGACAACGAGAGCGCGGCCGAGCTGCGCGAGAAGAAGCGCGTGCTCGCGGCGCTCGTCGTCCACGACATGCGCAGCCCGCTGTCGGCGGTGCAGGGCTACCTGCACCTGCTCAAGGAAGAGCTCGGCGACGGCACCACGCACGTCGTGAAGCAGTACATCGACGATGCGAACCTGCTCGTCGGCAAGGCGCTCTCGCTCGTCGCGACGATCCTGGATGTCGACGAGCTCGAGGACGGCATCCTCAAGGCGGTGCCGCAGCCGGTGAAGCTCACCGAGCTCATCGAACGCGCACGCGCCGGCAACCGCGCCCACTTCGAGGTGCGCCAGCTGCGCTGCGATGTCGATGTCGACCCCGAGTTCGTGGTGCGCATCGATCGCGATCTGTTCTCGCGCGTGATCGAGAACATGCTCGACAACGCCACGCGCTATGCGCCGCGCGGTGGGCGCTGCGCGATCAGCGCCAGGCACCTCGATACCGGCGTCGAGATCGCGATCGGCAACAGCGGTCCGCCGGTGCCCGAGACCGAGCGCGCCGCGATCTTTGGCCGTTACTTCCAGGTCGAGCGCCGGCGTGCCTCGGCCCGTGCGAACCGTGGTCTCGGTCTCTACTTCTGCAAGCTCGCTGTCGAGGCTCACGGCGGCACGATTCACGTCGAGCAGCGCGGCGACCTCGGTGCCGTGTTCGTCGTGCACTTGCCCGAGCGCAACGACAAGCCCACCGCGTAAGACGCATGAGAGCCTCGGGTCCCTCGCTGCGCTCGGGCCCGCGGTCCGAGAACCCCGGTCCAGCCCCAACACCACCCCGCCCAATGCCGTGGGCGGAGATCGCCCGCTTCGTGGTCACGCTGTCCATCGTGGTCGGCGTCCTGATCTGGGCACAGGCCGGCGGCGGCATCGTGTGGGACCCGATCTCGCTGTCGCTGCGCGTCGCGCTGATGGCAACGCTGTGGTCGCTCGGGGTCGGCATCGCGCTCGCGCTGCTGCTCACGTGGAAGAAGCTGCCCGCCAGCGACTTCATCGACGCGCTGATCTCGGTGCCACTCGTGCTGCCACCCACGGTGCTCGGCTACTACCTGATTGTCTCGCTCGGTCCCGAGAGCGCGGTCGGTCGAGGCTGGGAGTGGCTCACCGGATCGCCGCTGGCATTCACGTTCAACGCCGCCGTGGTCGCTGCGGCGGTCGGCTCGCTGCCGCTCGTCGTGCGCTCGGTCAAGGTCGGGCTCGAGTCGATCGATCCGAGCTATCCGGCGGCAGCGCGCACGCTCGGCGCAGGTCCGCTTCGCGTGTTCTTCACGATCTTGCTGCCGCTCGCGACGCCGGGCGTGATCGCGGGCGCGATGATGGGCTTTGCTCGCGCGCTCGGCGACTACGGCGCGACGATGATGTTCGCGAGCGCGCGCCCGCATGAGAATCAGCCCACCGGCGCGATCGCAGTCATCGATTACATCGTCGCGAATCACGAGTCCGAGGCGCGGCGCATGGCGATCACGATGACCGTGGTCGGCATCGCGATGCTCTACCTGGCGAACCGCCTCACCAAGAGGATGCAGCGTCGTGGCTGATCCCAACGAGCTGGTCGCACGCGTCGCGCTCTCGCGCTCGACAGAGTTCGGGCTCGATGTCGAGCTCGCGTGTCCGCCGGGCATCACGTGCGTGATGGGACCGTCCGGCTCGGGCAAGTCCACGCTGCTCGCGATCCTCGCGGGCCTGCAGCAGCCCGACACCGGGCGCGTGGCGATGGGCAGCGACGTGTGGCTCGATCGCAGCGCCGGCATCGAGGTGCCCGTGCACAAGCGCAAGCTGTCGTACGTGTTCCAGGGCCTCGCGCTGTTCCCGCACATGACCGCGCTCGCGAACGTCCAGTACGGCATGCACGACGTGCCGCGCGCCGAGCGCGAGGGCAAGGCGATGGCGCTGCTCGAGCGCGTGGGCGTGACGCACCTGGCGCGGCGCCGGCCGCGCACGTTCTCCGGTGGCGAAGCGCAGCGTGTGGCGCTCGCGCGTGCACTCGCCCGGTCGCCGCGGCTGATCCTGCTCGACGAGCCATTCAGCGCGCTCGATCGCGATCTGCGCAAGCAGCTGACCGGCCTGGTCCGCGAGCTCGTTGCTGAGGCCAAGGTCCCGCTCGTTCACGTCACGCACTCGGTCGCGGAGGCGCGGCTGCTCGCCGATCAGGTGGTCCGCATCGACAAGGGCAAGGTGGTGACGCGTGGCACGCCCGACGAAGTTCTCGCTGGAATCACCTCGCTCGAGGAGTAGGCTGCAGTCGTGTGCACGAATGGCTACGGCGCCCCCGGGTTCTACGGTCTCGGTCCGTCGCTGAAAGATCCGGCGTTCCCGGCGAACGGGATGTTCGCGACGGTCGATACCGGCTGGCAACTCGACGGCTCACCACTGGACGTCGTCGTGGACTCGGACACCAGCGCGAAGCTCGGTGTCGATGTCTTCCGCCCGGCGCAGCCGCTGCAACCAGGTGATGTGCTGGACTACTGGGGCGACTCCTGCACGCCTTCGTGCAGCTATTGTCCGTCGGACTGCGAGGACTACCACGCCACGATCGCCGCGCCGGACCTCGTCGCACCGACGATGCCCGAGCTCACGGTCCACACGCTGCTCGTGCGCGACCCAGAGGGCGCGGGCGGATGGTCGTGCGGGGATAGCGACAACCTCGAGATCACGATCTCCGTGTCTGACGACATCGTGCCGACCTCCGAGCTCGGCCTGGTCGCGTACATCGCGCCCACCGCGAACGAAGTGGCTCAGCTCACCACGCCGTCCACCCTGCTTGGCTGCGACTATTCGAGCGACGCACGAGACGGTGTCGCGACCGCCACGGTTGCGCTGGGCGAATCGGTCGGACGCGTCCGCATCGGCGACTCGCCATTCGTCTCGGAGGAACCGATCTGCTTCGCGCTTGCCGCGTTCGATCGCGCGGGCAACGTCGGTGAGCGCTCGTTCGTGTCGTGCGTCGACACCGATGATCCGGACGATCCATCGGTGATCTGGGTCGCGAGCCAGGGCTGCGGCTGCCAGGCGGGCGCCGGCGGCGGGCTCGGGTCGGCGCTGCTCGTCGCGGCGGTCGCCGTCGTGCTCAGGCGAGCGGGTCGGCGTTCCTGACGTACTGTGCATGAATGAAGTGGTGGTCGCGCTACTGGTGGGCCGAAGGCGGACGACTCAGCGTCGCCGTACTTCGGATCGCGATCGCGATCAGTGTGTGGATGGTGCTTGCGGAGCTGCAGCGAGCCTGGCCGGCGAACGCGCCCGGTGCGCCCGCGCCGCCCGACGTCTACCGGCCGGTGGGGATCTGGATGGTGTTCGGCGCGAGCGTGCCGAGCAACGCGTTGATCGACATGCTGTGGATCGGGGCGAAGGTCAGCACGATCGCCATGGCGCTCGGCCTCGTGTCGCGCGTGTCGACTGCGGTGAGTCTGGGGTTCGCGTTGCTGCTCACGTCGCTGGTCTACAGCGCGTCGACGACGTGGTCTCACTCGTACAACGTCGTGATGCTTGCGCACATCGCGTTCCTCGGCGCACGGTGCGGCGACACGCTGTCGTTGGATGCGCTGCTCCGCCGGCGCCGAGGCCTGCCGCCGCTCGACGAAACGAATGGCTATCAATGGTCGATTCGACTGGTGCAGCTGGCCGTTGTCGTGATGTTCGCCTCGGGCGCGTTCCACAAGCTGCTCCAGGGCCGCTTCACGCTGGACTGGGCGCTCTCGGACAACCTTCGCAACCAGATCGCAATCCGCTTCGATCTCGCCGGACAACCACGCACGGTGATCGCAGATTGGCTCGTCGATAGCGCGTGGAAGTACCAGACGGCGGCGCTGCTGAACCTCGTGTCGCAGTTGTTGCCAGTCGCTACCGTGTTTCTCGTCAAGCGCCCCATCTTGCGCGCGCTGTTCGGGACCTTCTTCGTGGTCGAGACCCTCGCGCTCGGCCTCGTGATGGATCTGTGGAACCCGCAGTGGATCCCGCTGGCCGCGGTGTTCGTAGACTGGGAGTCGCTGCTGGGACGTCGGGCAGCTCCGCCGGCCGATGCGACCCAGGTGACCGCAAACCGCCGGACACGGCTCACCCGGCACCTGTTTGTCGTTGCGTTCGTTGTCTATGATCTGGCGACGGCAT
>JBBQFU010000198.1:0-16807 GCA_038322185.1 Haliangiales bacterium | reverse complement strand
CGCGTCGAGGATCCATACGAGATGGCCAGTTGCGGCACGCAGGTTCCGCGGGTCGTGGACCCGTACGAGAAGCCCTGGGCGGGGCATCCCGACGTGCCCGATGCGGATGATCGCGACACCGAGGCCGAGGCCGAGGTCGCGCCCGGGCCTCGCCACTAGCGCATGCCCGTCTCGTGCGGCCCTGGATCGAGGGACGCACGATCGATTATCGATTATCGTTCGTCTAGCGCCGTGACGGACGACGACGACACCGATACGCCGCTGCCGCCGCCCCACCCGGACGACGAAGGCGACACCACACCTCTGCCACCGCCCTCCCCCGACGAGCGCGACAGCCTGCAGGACCTGGGTTCCATCGCGGCCGAAGATCGCGCCGCTCGCGCCGCGGCAAACATCCCGCGCGCGCCATCGTCGGCGTCCGACGACGCCGAGCCGCCGCGCCCGCGCGATCCTGCCGACGAGCCGACCGCGATCGTGCCACCGATGCGCGCGCCCGATGCCTGGGATCGCGCAGGCGCGTGGCTCACCGAGCACGGCACCCTGCCCGCCCTCGCGATCATCACGATCGCCATCTCGATCATCCACGGCCGCATCTTCTTGGGCGAGACCTCCGGCGACGATTTGTCGTTCCACTACGCCGAGGCCGCGCGCCTCGTCGACTGTTTTGCCGAGGGCGACTTCGACTTCTGGAATCCCAGCGCGAACGCCGGCTACGCGTCGCTCTACTACTACCAGGCGATCCCACAGCTCGCGTCGGCGATCCCCGCCGCGATCTTCGGCAACCACCTGTTCTGGTTCCAGCTCAGCGTCGTACTGCCGCTGATCCTCGCGCCCGCGTGCGCGTACAAAGGCATGCGCCTGCTCGGCGCCACGAAGTGGCAGTCCCTCGCCGGTGCGTTCTGCGTCGCGTTCATGAACGGCGAGTCGCGCTGGGGCTCGGGCAACGCGGGCACGTTCAACGTCGGGCTCTACACCCAGACCTGGGCGCTCTGCGCGTTCCCGATGGCGCTCGGCTACGCAGCGCGCTGGATCACCGCCGGCACGGGCCTCGCCTCGGCCGTTGCGTGGGGCGGCTTCGTGTTCCTGTGCCATCCGTTCGGTGGCGTGTCGCTCGCGTTTGCGATCGCGATGGCGTGGTTCGCCGTCCTGTTCATGCGCTTCGCCGTCGATCCCGTGCTGCGAGCATTCGCACCGACGTTGGCCGAGGGTGGCTCGATCGCGAAGTACTTCGCGCGGCGCTGGAGCACACCGCCGCCGCGGCCGTACGTCAGCGAGCTCGTGCGCAGCGCGATCTATGCGGTGCTGTTCCTGCTCACGTGGCTGCCCGTCATCGTGCCGCTCGTGATCGACGCTGAGGGATTCGGCGGCTTCCCGCATCGCGTCGCCGACGAGGTCGGGCCGGGCTTCGCCAAGCTGTGGACCTGGTTCAAGACCGGCGACCTGCTCGATCACATCCCAAAAACCCTCAAGAGCACGCGCCTCGACCTCCTCACCTGGCTGGTGCCGGTGGTCCTGGTGTTCGCGCGCGGCAAGTTCTTCCGCTGGCTATGGGCTCCCGCGTTTCTGTACGCGTTGATGCTCGGCCTCGGTCCGAACCTCGGCAAGCTCGGTGATGACCTGTTCCCGCCCGTGCGCTTCCTCGGTGCGATGCAGACCGTGCTCGCGATGGGTGTCGGTGCCGGCGTGCTGGCGATCGGCACGTCGCTGTGGAACCTCGCCGAGAAGCGGCCGACGCTGACCTACGGTGCGCGCACCGCACTCGCGGCCGTGACCGCCGCGCTGATCGTGCTCGTGTCGGTGCCGGGCGGAAAGTCCCTCGCCGCTCGCGTCCGCGTGTTCGGCGAGTCCGACTACAAGCGTGGCGAGCTGCTGCTCGTCGCGGACAAGCTCAGCCAGATGCCGCAGGGCCGCAAGCAGGCGGGACCGGGCGCGGAGAACCACTGGTACAACATGCTGCCGTACGCGTGGGAGCGCATCCCGTCGACGCTGCAGATGGGTGGCGGCGGTCTGCAGGCAAGCCCGAACTACGACTTCCTGTGGACGCAGCGCGACGCCGTGAAGAACGCCTGGATCTTCGACGCGCCGTACCTCGTGTTCCAGACCGCGCGCGGCAAGAGCGTGCCCAACGGTGAGATCATCTACAAGAGCGAGAACTTCGAGGTTCGCCGCCTGCCCTCGCCCGGCCTGGTGTCGCCGGTCAACGTGATCGGCGTGCTGCCGCCCGGCTATCGCCACGACGAGGTCGGTCACAAGAAGGCGCTCGAGTGGATCAAGGGCGACTCGCCGATGAAGGACGAGGTGCTCGCATACGCAGGCTTTGGCGGCCCGACCGAGCGACCGCAGGGCAAGACGCTCCGGGCCTGGCGGCAGAGCTCGCCGGGCGACGATGCGGACATCGTGGCCGAGGTCGAGGCGCAGGCGCCTACGACGTTCGTGATTCGCGAGAGCTGGCATCCGCGCTGGCACGCGTATGTCGATGGCGCTGAGGTGCCGGTGCGTCGCGTGACGCCGGACTTCCCGGCCGTTGATGTGCCCGCGGGCGCGCACACGATCGAGATGCGATTCGAGCGACCGCTGTGGGCGCACCTGGCGTGGCTCGCGTGGCCGCTGCCGCCGCTCGGCGCGTGGTTCGTGATGCGCCGCCGCCGGCGCAGCGCTGCAGCCGCCCGCTGACGATCAGCGCGGTGGCGGCGACGGAACGCCGGCGTCGACAGCCGGTGCCGCCGGTGCCGGGACGGCGCTCGGATCGACCGGCTCCTCGCTCGGACGCGGCATCGGTACCGTGACCTTGAACCGCGCGAGCTTCCAGCGCTCGTACTTCGACGAGCGCGTGAAGTCCATCTGCACGCGCACACCGCTCGAGCGCTCGTACTCGCACACGATATCGAACGCCGACGTCAGCCCCGCGATCGCGCGTGCATCGGTGACATTCAAGATGCGCTTCCAGTTCCCGAGGGCCTGACGCTGCTCCTCCTGGATCTGGATGAAGCGCAGGCGCGACTCCTGCTGCTTGAACACGTCGTTCGCGTTATCCCAGACCTCGCCGGCCCGGTTGTCGCGAATCATCTCGAGGATCGTCTCGGCGGCATCGCGCACGTCGCACTTGTTGCGCAGGTCGGAGACATCCTCGCCCTTGTCGTTGATGCATGCAGCGACGCGCTTCTGGCGCTCGATCTGCGAGATCTCGACGTTGTCCGGAACCTCGATACCGAGGCCGAGCAGCTTCCACTCGCCCTTGTCCCAGTGAAACGAGATCGAGCCGCGCGAGATGCCCTTCTCGAACGATGCCGTCAGGCCCACGCGACCGACACGGCCGGTGGGGCCGGTCGTGACGAGCGTCTCGTTGATCGCGCTGATCTCGCGGAACTTGCCGTTCGTCGCGTAGAGGTCGGCCATGTCGTCGAGGAACCGCTCCTTCTTGACGAGCTCATGGAAGCGCGGCGACGCGTGCTCGTAGACCTGCGCGATCGAGGCCTGGCCCTTGCCCATCTCGATCAAGATGCGCTCGGCGGCGGGGCGGAAGTCCGGCGTGTCGTGCGCGCGAAGCTGGAAGCCGACGATCACCACGATCCACGTGAACACGATCAGAAACCCGACGACGACGCTGCGCACGAGCAGCCGGCCGCGCCGCGTCTGCGCGACTCGCGGCAGCGCGTGGATCGACTCGCCCGCCTTCGCGATGCCCTCGCCGAGCCTTCCGACGCTCGCACCGACGACGGGCACCTTGTTCGTGAGGTCACCGAGCTTGGAGACGCCTTCACCGACGGCACCGATACCGGCACCGAGCTTCTCGACGCCACCACTGAGCGCACCCTGGATGCTCGCGGTGATTCGCTTCGCGCGTTGGCCGCGCACCGGCCCGCTGCCCTCGTTCGGCGCGACCGCAGCGACCGCCCCGCTGGCCGAGACCGGTTGCGACTCGAGCGCATTGGATTGGCAGTCGGACGCACCGACGGCGAGCGGCACGCCGCTCCCAGATAGCGACACATCGATGGAGCCGGAGGCGCCCGGTGGTGCACCCGTGCTGCCGCGCTTGCGGGCCGCTTCCTTGACCACGAGCTCGGTCGCCTGCGCGGCGGTGTACTTGCCGGACTCGCCGACCTTCTGTGCCTCGATCTCGGCGCTCGCCGCAGCATCGACTGCCTTTGGCAGATTCGCGGCCGACACCTGGACATCGATCGAGCCTGATCCTGCGGTCGACGGGTCGATTTTCACTGCGGGCAGTGCCGGCACCGGCGACGGAATGCCCGCCGCGCTGACGCGCCAGGTTCCGGCCTCGCCCGCCGCAGGCTCGTCGGTGGGCAGTGCGGGCAGTGGTTCGGTCGGTGGTGTGGCCAGCGTCGGTGTCGGTTCGGGCTCGATCGGTGGGGCGTCCTCCGATTTCGGTGGGATCGTGACCGTGCGCTGGCTCGGATCAGTCCGCGCGCGCTTCTGTCGCTTCCCAGGGCCGGGAGGCTTCGGATCGTCGTCGGAGGCCACAGGTCTCTACGAGAGTATGCCCGAGAAGAACCGGGCAACCAGGTTCTCCGCGACCTCGAGGCGGTAGGTCGCCGTCGAGCGCACGTCGTCGATCGGCTTGATCGCGGTGCGCAGCGCAGCGCGCGCTGCCTCGGCAGCCTTGTCGGGGGCGAGCCCGACCACCGCAGCCTCGACGGCCGCAATGCGCATCGGTCGATCAGCCACCGCGCCGAGCGCGACACGCGCAGCGGTGACGACACCACCCTCGAGCGTGATCGCCGCGGCGCCCATGACCTTCGAGATCGACTGCGCGCGGCGCGTGCCGACCTTGCGCCACGTGGTACGCGTGTTCGCCGCGATCGCCGGCAGCATCGCCGCGACGATCAGCTCGTCGGGGGCCAGCAGCGTCTTGCGATAGCCGGTGCAGTAGTCGCTGTACGCAACGGTGCGACGCCCCCGCGTGCTCGCGAGCTCGAGCTGCGCATCCAGGGCGAGCAGCACCGGCAAGCTGTCACCAACGGGCGACGACGTCCCGACGTTGCCGCCGAGCGTGCCGCGCGCCTGGATCTGCAGCGCACCGATCTCGCGTGCCGCTGCCGCGAGCGGGGCCCAGTGCTCGAGGATCGCCGGATGATGTTCGACCTCGTACCAGGTCGAGCCCGCACCGATCGTGACGCCCGCGTCGGTCACGCTGATGCCGCCGAGGCCGGGCAGCCGCCACAGATCGATGATGCCAATCGGCGCCGGCTGGTGGTTCGCGTTGACCATCAGGTCGGTGCCGCCCGCGAGCACCATCCAGTCGGGATGCTTCGCGCGCTGTGCGAGTGCCTCGTCGACGCTGCGCGGCCGCAGGTACTCGGTCACGACTCGACCTCGCGTGCCGCGGCGATCACCGCGTCGACGATGAGCTGATAGCCGGTGCAGCGGCAGATGTTACCGGCGAGCAGCTCGCGCACCACCGCGCGTGCGGTCGCGTCGTCTTTGCCCTTCACGAGGCCGCGGTCGACGACGTGAGTCGCGCACACCGCGATGCCGGGCGTGCAGATGCCGCACTGCGCACCGCCACACGTGACGAGCTGGCGCTGCACCGCGTGAAGCACGTCACCGCGGGCGAGGCCCTCGACGGTGGTGACCTTGCGACCATCACACTGCGCAGCCGCGACAAGGCACGAGTTCACGACCTCGCCGTCGAGCATCACCGAGCACGCGCCGCACTCGCCTTCGCCGCAGCCTTCCTTGGTGCCGGTGAGGCGCAGGTCCTCGCGGAGCACGTCGAGCAGCCGCTTCCACGGCGAGGCCTCGGCAGTGCGTGCCTCGCCGTTGACCTCGATCGTGATCTTCACGACAGGCTCCAGCGCGGCTTGCTCGCAGCGACCGCTTCAGGGGAAATCGGTAGCGCATCGAACGCGCAGCCGAGCGCATCCTCGACGGCGTTCGCGACCGCGGCAGCCGGACCATCCATCGGAATCTCGCCAACGCCCTTCGCGCCGCTCGGCCCGAACGGATACGGAACCTCGACGAGGATCGTCTCGAGATCCGGTGCGTCGGCGAACGTGGGGACGATGCAGTTCGTCATGTTCGCGTTCATGACCTTGCCGTCCTTGTAGATGATGTTCTCGAGCACGGCCCAGCCGAGTGCCTGGAGCGTGCCGCCTTCGATCTGGCCCTTCACGATCACCGGGTTGATCGCCTTGCCGACGTCGACCGCCTGCACGCAGCGATCGATGTGGACTTCGTACGAATCGAGATCGACCGACACATCGACGAGGCACGCGGCCCAGCCGTAGACCGGATACGCCGAGCCCGTGTACGTGGCGTCGTCGAAGTGGATGCCCGGCGGCGGCTCGTACTGCAGCGTGACCGAGACCTCGCCGCCCGGATCGCTGGCCGCGAGCTTCTCGCGCAGCTGCTTTGCCGCGCGGTCGACGAGCCCGCCGACCACCATGCAGGTGCGGCTGGCGACCGTCGGGCCGCTGTCGGGGACCTGCGCCGTCGACGGATCGACGACATCGACCATCGCCGGATCGACGTCGAGCGCGGCCGCTGCGATCTGCGTGAACATCGTGATCGCACCCTGGCCGATGTCGGTCGAGCTCGAGCGAACCTCGTAGCGACCCTCGACGGTACGCGCGACCTCGGCCTTGCCGGCGAGGCGCTGCTCGCCCGAGCCGGTGAAGCCTGCGCCGTGGAAATAGAACACGATGCCGCGACCGCGCCGCACGGGCGCTCCATTGCGAACGCCGGTGCGCTCCGGTGCGGGACCGGCGACGCGCTCGATCGCGCCCAGCACCTCGTCGGTACCGACGGAGAAGCCGAGCTCCTGGCCGGTGGCGGTGGTGTCGCCCGAGCGCAGTGCGAGCCGCTTGCGAATCTCGAGCGAATCCTCGCCGCGTATGCGCGCGAGCTTCTGGATCTGCCGCTCGTACGCGAACGTGGTCTGCGGTGCGCCGAAGCCGCGGAACGCGCCGTGTGGCGGATGGTTCGTGGCGACCGCGCGGCCGCGAATGCGCACGATCGGGCAGCGATACGGTCCGGCCGCGTGCAGCACGCCGCGTGACAGCACGACCGGCGTGAGCGTGAGGTACGCGCCGCCGTCCATCACGACATCGACATCGATCGCGATGATCTCGCCCTTGGCGTCGACCGCCATGCGGCTGTGCGTGAACGCCGGATGACGCTTCGTCGTCGCGGCGATGTCCTCGTCGCGGTCGTAGACGATCTTGACCGCGTGCTTCGCCTTCTTCGCGAGCACCGCGACATGCGCCGCGAGCATCGACGGATACTCTTCCTTGCCGCCGAAACCGCCGCCGGTGACCGACTGCGAGATCACGACGCCATCGGCATCACAGCCGAGCAGCGGCTTCATCGCCTTGTGCACGTAGTACGGGCACTGCATCGAGCCGACGATGTAGCAGCGCTCGCCGTCCCACTCGGCCATCATGGCCTGGGGCTCGATGTACATCTGCTCCTGCGGCGACGTGTAGTAGTTGCCCTCGATCACCTGCGCCGCGCTCGCGAACGCGGCATCGAGCTCGGCGTCGCTCGCGTGGCCCTTGCGCACGAGGAACTGCTTGAACACGTTCGTGTCGCCGTACAGCTTCACCTTCGCGGCGAGCGCGTCCTCGACCGTGAACACGGCGGGCAGCGCCTTGATGCGCGGCTTGACCGCCTTGGCGGCTGCCATCGCGAGCTCCTTGGTCGGAGCTGCCACGAGGGCGAGGGCCTCGTCGACGTGCATCACGGTACCGCCGACCGGAACCAGCGCGACCTGATCGTTTTCGATCAGTGTGATGTAGTTGGAGCCCGGGATATCCGCGGCGGTGCACACGACCACCTGGCTCCAGTCGAAGCTCGGGTCGAGGTCGATTGCCTCGAGAACCCCGTGCGCGACCTTCGAGCGGACCGTCGCGCCGAACCATGCGTTCGGGGCGTCGAGGTCATCGAGGTAGCGAGCCTTGCCGGTGACCTTGGCGACGCCATCCACGCGCGGTAACGAAGTGCCGACCGGTGCTCTGGCCGGACTCACGTTGGAAACCATCCCCGGATTGAATCACATGCGGCGGCGGGACTTCCACGCCGCTGCCAGCGGGTTGCGCTTGGCCGGCGAGACGATGTTTCGCAGGCGCTGCATGGGTGCGAAGAGCTGGTCGGCGTCCCCGATGCCCTGGAACGTGAGCGAACCCGTGGTCGAGCCGTTACCGAGGTCGAGCGGGCCGTCGATGGCGAAGAATTTCTCGCGGATTGCGTTCCAGCCGCCCGGAACCTTGCCGACCGTCACGAAGGTGTCGGTGGTGTCGGTGGACTGGACGTTGTAGTCGATGCTCTCGACCGGCAAGGTCGGGTACTGGACCTCGGGCGCGTCGGCCTCGGCAATGACCTCCCAGTAGATGTAGAGGCTGCCGGTGGCGCGATAGATTTCGGTCTCGGCGACGACAAAGTCACCAGCCACACCGGTCGCGGCTTCGGTCCACGAGACGCGCTTGGCGGTCTTGTCAAACGTCGCACCGGACGTCGCGGCGCGCAGCGCACGCGCACCGGCATCGACGGTATAGGCGGTGGCCGAGAACGGCGCCCAGTCGGCGATCCCGACCATGCCGTACATCGTGGCGTACACGCCGAACACGACCTCGACCGCACCGGTGAAGCCCGGAATCTTGAACGGCTGCTCGACGGCGGTACCGATTCCGCCCCCCTCGAAGTCGATGATCTTGCCCTTGGTCGAGTACAGCTCGACACCGAGCCCCAGCTCCGTGTCCGTTGGCATGTTGTTGAACGTGTACGTCTTCGTCGTCGCCGCGGTGTTCAGCGACATCGACGTCAGGTTGGCGGTTCCGCCGGAGGTCGTGACGTTGGGCGCGAACAGGAAGTTCACGATCTCGTCATTGACGTTGTGGGACGCGACGAGGAGATCGGTGGTCGGCACACAACGGCTGTCGAGCGGCATCGAGTACGACGGCGTGACCGGCGGGAGGTCTGCGGACTCGCTATCGTCACAAGGAGACGTGAACCGATACCCGGTGACCGTTCCACTCGCATCCACCGGCGCGGTGATCGCGAGGTCGAGACCCGCTCCGCCGTAGTCCTCGGTGAGGATCAGCTCGTCACCCGGCTGCACGCCGGAGAACGTCTTGAGCTGCGCAGACGATCCGCCTGGCGCGCCCGCGAACGGGTTCACAGCGGTGACGAAGCCACCCGCGGGAACCTTCGAGCTCGCGACGCCGTTCGTATCCGTCATGACGCTGGCGATCACGGCCGAGTCGGGCCCCTGAAAGTGAACGCGTACGCCGGCCAGCCCAGTGCCGTTCGAGGTGATCGTCAGCTTCACGGCAGCGCCGAGGTCCGCATCGACGTTCTGGCTATCGATCGAGTCGCCGGCATCGATCTGTTTGGTGGGACCGTCGTCGCCGCAAGCGGCCGACAGCAGGATCAGAGGGAGGACGAGGCTGCGCATGGGGCGCACTATAAACACGACGCTGCTAGGATGCGCTCGATGTCGCATCGTTCTGTCGGCTCCCGTCCCGTCGGCGTCGGCGACGTGAGCCTTGCCACATCCGCGGCACGGGGCGTCGATCGCTCGAGCGCGACGCGCGCGCTGAGTGCTGCGCTCGGAGCCGGCCTCGAGCTCGTCGACATCGCCGCCGACGACGATTCCGAGCGCCTCGTCGGCGAAACCATCCGCGAGCTGCGGCTGCGTGACAAGACGATCGCGGCGCCGCGCATCCCGGCGATCCGGTCGGCGCCCAGCGGTGCACCGACGCGCGACACCCTCGTCGATCGGCTGCCACCCCGTTACATGCAGTCGCGGGTCGAGTCGGCCCTGCGCGCGACGCGCCTCGATGCCTTGCCGCTCGCGCAGCTCGAGCTGCGTGCCGTGTGGCGTTCCTCGTCTGCGTGGCCCGAGGTCGCGGGCATGTGCGATCGCCTGACCCGCGAGGGCAAGGTCCTCGCGTGGGGCGCGATCGTCGATCAGATCGAGGACGACACCGGTGAGCTCGCGCGCGAGGCGTGGCTCGACTCGCTGTCCCTGCCCTACTCGCTGTGCGAGCGCGGTGCCGAGCCGGTGTTCGCTGCTGCGCGCACCGCCCTCGAGGTGCCGGGCACCCGCACGAGCGAGCAGCAGCACCTGTTCGATGCGGGCCTGTCGCCCGAGCTCGCGATCGCTGCAGGCCTTCCTGCCGAGCTCATTCTCGCCGCGGTCGCGACCTCGTCGCCGCCGCCCTCGGGCGCTCCGCCGAAAGCTGCGCGCGAACATCCGATCGCGATCCTCGCGCGCCGTCCGCTCGCGGGTGCTGCGCTGGCTGGAACCCTCGGCCCGGGTGCCAAGCTCCGGCAGCGTGATGAACGCAACGCGATCGATGCGGCCGTCCTCGATCGCATGGCGGTCGGTGCCGCCAAGCTCGCCGCCTTCGTGAAGCAGGTGCCGCCGTCCGCGCGCTCGTGCGATGCCGCGAAGCTCGTGCTCGAGCGCATGAAGCGTCCCGACCAGCTCTACGCCGACTCGCTCGCCGAGCTCGCGCTTCGCTACGTGATCACCAAGGGCGCGATCGCCCTGCCGCGCCTGCACCGTCACGAGCATGTGCTCGACACCCTCGCCGCGTCGATCAGCCCGCCACTCCCGCCCGATCTCGTCGAGACCCTCGAACAACTCGACATCTGAACATCGGTTCAGTATTATCATGCGGTGCAGTCCCGCCCGACGGAGAATCCGCCGATTCGCTTCCGCGACGTCACCGTCACCTACGACGAGGGCGACGGTCCACCGCCCGCGACCGTCACGCTGTTGGAGGATCAGTCGCGGTCGATCCTCGCGCACAACACGAGCGACGACCTCGACTTCAACTGGAGCTGCAATCCCTATCGCGGATGCCAGCACGCGTGCAGCTACTGCATTTCAGGCGACACGCGCATTCTGCTGGGCGACGGCCGGACGCGCGCAATGCACGATCTCCAGGTCGGAGACGAGATCTACGGGACGCACGTCGTGGCCGGAACGCGCCGATATGTCAGGACCAAGGTCCTCGCTCACTGGCAGACGCTCCGGCTCGCCTTCCGCGTGACGCTCGCAGATGGCACCGAGCTTGTCGCGAGTGGCGACCACCGCTTCCTCACGGACCGCGGATGGAAGCATGTGCATCCGATCGTCGGCCCAGGGCAGCGTCCTTTCCTGACGACGAACAACTCGCTGATGGGCATCGGCAAGCTCGGCGAGGCCCCCGAAGAATGCGCCGACTACAAGGCGGGTTACCTGTGTGGCGTGGTTCGAGGTGACGCGCTATTGCGGACCTACGACTACAGCGGTCGCCGACGCAAAGGCAGCGACGTCCAGTACCAGTTTCGTCTCGCGATGATTGACCTCGAGGCGCTCCACCGCGCCAAGCGATACCTCGCCGAGCTGGCCGTCGAGACGCACGAGTATGACTTCCAGGCGGCGAGTGTCGGCTATCAGCCGGTGCGGGCAATCAGGACGCATGCACGCGCGAGTTACGAGCGAATCGTCGAGACGATCGAGTTCCCAGACAAACCCACGCTGCAGTGGCGCAAAGGGTTTCTGGCCGGCATCTTCGACGCAGAAGGTAGTCGCAGCTGCGGGGTGTTCCGGATCAGCAACTCCGACCACACGCTCCTCCGTCTGACGATGGAGTCGATGGCGCTGCTCGGCTTCGACGCTGTCCTCGAGACGCCGAAAGACCTCGCGCGTGCAAAGCCGGTGTTCAGCGTGCGGCTTCGCGGAGGCATTCCCGAGCACTTCCGTTTCTTCCACACAACGATTCCCGCGATCACACGCAAGTGGAACCTCGAGGGCGTCGCGGTCAAGCATGCGGTCGACCTGCAGGTGCGAGCATCGAGCGCATCGGGCTCCAGCAGCTGTTCGACATCACGACCGGTACAGGCGATTTCATCGCGAACGGCGTCATCAGTCACAACTGCTACGCCCGTCCCAACCACGAGTATCTCGACATGGGCGGTGGCACGGACTTCGACACGAAGATCGTGTTCAAGCCGAAGGCCGCAGAGCTGCTGCGCGAGACGTTCGACAAGCCATCGTGGAAGGGCGAGCTCGTGATGTTCAGCGGCGTCACCGATTGCTACCAGGCAGTCGAGAAAGAGCTGAAGCTGACGCAGCAGTGTCTCGAGGTCTGCCTCGAGTATCGCAACCCGGTCTCGCTCATCTCGAAGAGCGCGCTGATCGAACGCGACGTCGACCTCATCGCGGAGCTCGCGCGCGAAGCGGGTGCGAGCCTGAGCGTCAGCCTCGCGTGGACCGATACCGAGCTCGCGCGCACGATCGAGCCGTGGGCCGCATCGCCGCAGCGCCGATTGAAAGTCATCGAGACGTTTGCGAAGGCGGGCGTACCGGTCGGGATCATGATCGCACCGGTCATTCCCGGGTTGAACGACAGCCAGATGGTCGGGCTCCTCGAGGCCGCGAAAGATGCAGGTGCGCAGTGGGCCGGGTGGACGCTGCTGCGGCTAAGGGGCGTGGTGAAGGAGGTGTTCGAGGATCGGCTGCGCGTCTCGCTGCCGCTCGTCGCAGACCGCGTGATGAACCGCGTGCGCGACACGCGTGGCGGCAAGCTGTATGACCCGGCGTTTCATGTGCGCGGGCGCGGCGTCGGTGTGTATGCGAAGACGATCGCGATGATGTTCGACAAGACCGTGACGCGACTCGGGCTCAACGAGGGCCGCGAGCCCACGCCGCACAATCGGTTCAGCCGACCGCCGAAGAAGGGCGCGCAGCTGACGATGTTCTAGCCCATCACTGGCGCTGGACCTGGAGCTTCGCGTATCAACGTAGGCATGCGAGCCGCGCTTATCTGTCTGGTGTTGATGGGTTCGACGCTGACCGCACGCGCCGACGGCGGTCCGTTCGGCATTGGCCTCGTCGTCGGCAAACCGACGGGCCTGAGTGGCGCGTACGAGCTGAGCGACAAGACCGCGATCGCCGCTGCGCTCGGCCTCGATCTGATCGACGGCCGGCGGTTCTACATCCACGCCGACTTCCTGTTCATCCTGCCAAACTTGCTGTCCGGAGGCTCGGTCGAGCTGTCTCCCTACCTCGGCCCTGGCGTGTTCCTGTCGGATCGCGGCAAGAAGGACGACGGCCGCCTCGGAATCGGCGCCCGGGTTCCGTTCGGGCTCTCGCTCGATTTCAAGACAGCGCCGCTACAGATCTTCCTCGAAATCGCCGTCTCGGTCCCGCTGATTCCCGACCCGGGCGTCGGCATCGGCGGCGCGCTCGGCTTCCGCTACTACTTCTGATCGCTAGCCGACTACCAGGATCGTGACCAGCGACCGTGATGGATCCATCACACGCCTGGGCGATGCCAGGGAGCTGGGGTAGTGTGGGCGCGTCATGCATGCAGTCTCCGCGCTGTTCATCGTCGCGATCGCTGCAACCACGGCGGTCGCCGATTCAGAGCCGGTCGCCGAGTCGGAGACGGTGGCCAAGCTCGGCAAAGGCGTCGCCTTCACGAGCGCCGATGGCGAGAACAAGCTCTCCCTCCGTGCACGCCTGCAGCTGCGGGCGACGCAGTTCAGTGCCGACGACGGTGAGCCACCTGAGGTCACCGAATTTCAAGCGCGTCGGATTCGCTTGCAGCTGCAGGGGCACGTCCGCGGTGGCGACGTCACCTATTATTTGCAGCTCGGCTTCTCCAACGGTGACACCGAGCCGGATCTGCGGCTGCCCCTGCGTGACGCATACCTGACGCTCACGCTCCTGCGTGACCTCAACGTCCGCGGTGGACAGATGAAGGTGCCGTTCGGCCGCCAGCGCGTGGTCTCGTCGTCGGCGCTGCAGATGGTGGAGCGCTCGATCGTCACCGGCGAGCTCAACCTCGATCGCGATGTTGGTGTGCAAGTGCTGTCCGAAGACCTCGGCGGGCTCGATGGCCGGCTCGCATACAGCCTCGGCGTGTTCTCCGGCGACGGGCGCAACCGGCTCGCATCCGAGCCCGGCGTGCTGTTCGTCGGCCGCTTCGTCGTCCGTCCGATGGGCGGCTTCGACGACACGATCGAAGGCGACCACGATCGCGAGCCCGCCCCCAAGCTCGCTATCGCGATCGGCGCAGCGCACAACAACAACACGAATCGCGAGCGCAGCACGTTCAACACGCCCTATGCGTTCGCGCTCTTCGACTACTGGCACGCGGGCGCGGACCTCGTGTTCAAGTACAGCGGCCTGTCCGTCGTGTCCGAGCTGATGTATCGCAAGTCGCCGACCACGTCGGTGTCGCAGATGAATCCCGATGGCACCGTCGATCGCGAGTATGCGCGTAACGTGTGGGGTTACTACGCGCAGGCCGGCTATCTCCTGACTCGCTGCGCCGAGATCACGGCGCGCTTCGGCGAGCTACGTCCGCGTGGATCGACCGACCCGGAGCTCGAGGCGACCTCCCGCGAGGTTGGCGGGGGCTTCAACTGGTACTTCGAGAAGCACGACCTCAAGCTGCAGACCGATTACTTCTATCTGTCCGCCGATGGTGGGGGGCGCCACCAGGCCCGCGTCCAGATGCAGCTGTACTTCTGAGCGTGCCTACTCGAGCGTGGGTGCGTCGTCGCGCTCGATCACGATCACGCCGGCAACGATGACGTGGCCATCGACGCTGAAGCCGGCCCTGCCCGACGGAAGCGCGACCTCCGCGGCGATCGTCGTGCGCGTCGCGAAGTCATGGATCGCGGTGCAGCGCACGTTCGCGCGTCCGCTGATGGTCGGCTCGATCGTGACGTACATCTTCCACTGTCCGAGCAGACGGCGCGGAATGGCGACGGGCGGCACTGCTGCACCGTGAAACCGCAGCTCGCTCGTCGTCGCGTCGCCTCGGATCTCGCACCCGACGTCCGTGGCGGCAGGCGCCGCGCTTGCTCGCGCCCAGAACGTGATGCTGCCCTCGGTGGCGGGCGCGGGTACGCTCGCGTAGAACGAAACGTCGTAGCTCGTCGTGGCGGGCGCTTCGATCGACTCGGTGGCCACGAGCCTGCCCGTGCCCACCCCGACCAGCCCGTAGCTCGCGAACAGGTTCCACGTTGCTTCATCCCCGACCTGCGGCGCCCACAGCGCGCGATTGATGCTCGGGTTCTGGAACGCCATGATGCAGCGCCTGCGATCGCCCGCGATCGCAGGCAGCGGGTCGCACTCGTCATAGATACCGTCACCGTCGGTGTCGAGGTTCTCGTAGTCGAACGGGCATCCGTCGCTCTCGTTCGGATAGGAGTCACCATCCCAGTCGATCTTGAGATCGGCGATGCTCGCGATGCACGCGTCCTCTGGGTCCGGGACCCCATCGCGGTCGCGATCGGGAAATGTACTCGCTGCGTCGAGGTAGACGGGCGGACCGTCGACCAGCTCGGTGCGTCGAAGGTCGAACGCCGCGTTGCAGCCTGCGCACCCGACCGCGATCGAGATCGAGAGCTCACGGCGCATCGTCGCGCTCGTAGATGACGATGCTGGTGACCGTGCCGCCTGCCGTCGTCGCGAAGCCGACCGTTCCCGCCGGCAGTGCGGCGCGCGTCTCGACCTTGGCGATCGGATTGGTACCGAGTCGAGCCCTGCAGCGAAGCGTGACGCTGTCGTTGGCCGCCGGCGTCACCACGAGTTGCATCCAGAAGCGCGCGTTGTTGCTGGCAGGGTATGGTCCGAGTGACGTCTGCGGAGAACCGGCCGTCGCGAGCGACCAAGCGGTGCCTGCGACGAGCTCGCAGCCAACTTCGTCCGCAGCCGGCCCGTGCGCCGCTCGCGGGTAAACGGCGAAGCGCGTCGTGGACGGTGGCACATGGCCGGTGACCGCGATCGTCGTGACCGCCGGCGACTCGAACGAGAAGCCCGCCGCGATCGAGCCCGCCGAGCTCGCGACGAGCGCACGCGGGTAGTAGAGCTGCCACGACAACGGGTCGTCGCGAACGCGCCACATGGCGATGTTGAGGTCCGGATCGCTCAGTGCCATCACGCAGCGAACGCGATCGGGTGTGCCAGAGGGATCGCAGACATCTCCGATGCCATCGCCATCGGCGTCGCCGGTCGCTGCCGGATCGAACGGGCATGGGTCGTCGCCGTTGGCCAGCGTGTCGCCGTCGCTGTCGATCAGGAGGTCGACCTCGGACGCGATGCACGGGTCCTCGACGTCCTTGATGCCATCGCCGTCGTGATCCGCGCGCGGATCCGCGTCGGGCGCCGCCGGGGCATCCAGGATCTCTCGCAGGTCGGTGTCGGCGATGCCAAACACGCGATTGCAAGCGCTGCACACGAGGAGCAGCAGGAACCACCGGTACACGGAAGCAGACTACCCGAGCGACGCGACCCATACGAGGCCGGTGAGCGCCGCGAACAAGATCGCGACCGCCAGGTAGAACGGCGCCCTGCTTGCACGGGTCTTCGCGGACTCTTCTGCGGGCGGCGGCGTCTTCAATGGGCCCGCTACGACCGACAGCACCGGCGCCTTGCGCGCGGCCGACGGCGTCGCAACCACCGTCGACGACGGCGCCGAGAGCTGCCGATCCGCGGGGTCGCGGAACCGCAGCGCGACCTTGCCGAGCTCGACGAGCACGCCATCGCGCAGCAGCGTTCCCTCGCCGCTCGCGGGCACACCGTCGACCTTGGAGCCGTTCTTCGAGCCGAGATCGACCAGGCGCGTGCCGTCCCAGCCACGCCGGATCTCGGCGTGCGCACGCGAGAGATCTTCGTCGAGCAGGATCCAGCTCGCCTCGTCACCGCGGCCGATCACGAGCACCGACTCAGGTGGCGCGAGCTTCTTCGTGGCACCGATGACCGGCCCCCGCTCGACCTCGAGCGACGGTGCAGCGCCGGATCCCATCAAGCCCCGCATCAGCTCGCGCGCGAGCGACTCTGTAC
>JBBQFU010000197.1:0-16845 GCA_038322185.1 Haliangiales bacterium | reverse complement strand
CCGAGGTTGTCGTCGGCTACGGTCTGACGGAGATCTTCCAGTTCGCGCTCGCCGGTCGCAGCGATGATCCGGGTGCGCGTCCCGGCGTGTGCGGCCAGCCGCTCGCGGGCGTGCAGGTCCGCCTCGTCGACGAGGATGGGGATCCGGTCGGCGTCGACGAGATCGGGACGCTCGAGCTGCAGAGCGGCTCGCTGTTCACCGGCTACTGGAGCGGAGGCGGGCAGGAGGGCAATCAGGAGCTGCGCGCGGATGGTTGGTTCACCACGCGCGATCGCTTCATGATCGACCACACCGGCTTCTATCATCACTGTGGCCGCGTCGACGATCTGTTCAAGGTCGGCGGCAAGTGGGTGTCGCCGGCCGAGGTCGAACGCGCGCTGACCGCGCACGAGGGTGTGTGGGAGTGCGCCGTGATCGGCGCCGACGATGACGAGGGCCTGATGAAGCCGCTCGCGTTCATCGTCACCAACGTCGGTGGCCAGTGGCAGCCGGGGCCCAAGCTCGAGGCCGAGCTCAAGGAGTACGTCAAGCAGACGCTCGCTCCCTACAAGTACCCGCGCTGGATCGAGTTCGTCGAGACGCTCCCGCGTGGTCCGGGTGGCAAGCTGCTGCGCTACAAGCTGCGGCCGCAGCGTCGCCGTCGTCGCGCCGAGACCGGTTCCAGCACCGATATCACGTGACCGCCGACCTCGTGGCGCGCGCGATCGCCGCTGCGGCATCACGCCTCGGCGATGACGCCACAGGTGTGCTGGCGCGCCTCGCGGGAGTATACGGAGATCGCGTTCGCGTGGCCGCTGCGGACCTCGCCGCACTCGAAGAGAACGCGCGCAAGCAACGCCGCGCCGAGGTCTTCGCGCAGGTGCGATCACCCGCGTCGAGGGTGCTGCGTGGAGTGCATCCGACATGGATCGAAGCGGCGCTCGACGAGCTGCCCGCGCGTGCGCGCACAGCCCTCGCCGGCGGGAGCAGTGAACCGATCGATGTGTGGCTCGCCCGCTGGGCTGGTGCGTCGCTGATCGCGAGCGCGGCGGGTTCCATCGACGCCGAGCTCGATTCGATCCTCGCGCGGGAGCCGGCGCAGATCCTCGCGTGGCTCGCGTCGATCGCACTGGATCAACTCGCGTTCGCGCTCGGTGCTGCCGCGACGTCATCGCCGTTCGCGGCGCTTCGCGATGCCGCGATTCGCATCACGCGAGCGCCACGCATGGACGCACTCGGCTCGCATCGAGCCGCGCTGATTCGCTGCCGCGGTGCCTCGCTCGACGACGCGAGCTCCCTCCTCGCGATCGCGGGTCGAGCGCTTGCGCCACATTTTGCGACGAAACCATTCGCGCGTCTGCAGCTCACGCGGCGGCTGCCCTACGCGGATGGCATCGTGATCGAGCGCGAGCTCGTGGCGGGCGCTGCGACGCCACTCGATCAGGTTCCTGCGTGGGGCGCGCTGCTCGCAACGTAACGGCGGGCACACGGCATGCACGGCCTGAGCGCCATGGCGAACATGCTCCGGAACAAGGCGAAGGCTGGTATCGACAAGGCGGCTCGTGGCGCTCGCAAGACGACGGACACCGTCGCGAACGCGTCGAGCAAGAACAAGCGTCCCAGCGCTCGCGCGGCGGACAAGGTCAAGGGCGCAGCCGACCGCGCCGGCGACAAGGTGAAGCGCGCCGGCCGCGCCGTCAAAGGTGGCGCTCGCAAGGTCAAGGCGAAGGCGCGTCGCGCCGTTCGCTAGCGCGCGAGCAGGATCGGAACTTTCACATCTGCCTCGGTGCCGGGCGGGAACTCCCAGCCCAGCGCCGACGCAGCCACACAACGAGCGATCGACGAGCCTGGAAACTCGTCTCGTTCGATCACCACGCCTCGCACGTGACCGTCAGGTCCGACGTCGAAGCGGAGCGCGACCACCCCACGAGCCTTGGGATGCCGACCCTCGGCGTAACAGTTGTTGAGCTCGTCACCGTGCTCGCGAATCACCGCGGCGAGGTCCTCGCGCAAGGCGTCCGGTGCATCGATCAATCGCTCGGTGCTCAGCGCATCGGCCGAGATCGACGAGCCGGGCGCCGTGACGAGCTGCCACGCGACCACTCCACCCGCGGCCGCGATCAGGACCAAGCCGAGCACGACGATTGGCCACCGCTTGCGTGCCGGTGGGACGAGCACCACGGTCTCGAGCTCGTCGAGCAATGCCGCGACCGACGGAAATCTGGACGCCGGATCGACGGTGAGCGCGCGGCGCAGGATGGGCTGTAACCGCGGCGGCAGACCGGCCACCGGCGGCGGCGCATCGATGGCACCGTCGCGGATCGCGAACGTCAGCGCCGCGAGGGACTCGGTGATGTAGGGACGCTGGCCCCAGATCGCTTCCCACGCGGTGACCGCGAACGCGAACTGATCTGACCGCGCGTCGGCGCCGGTGCCGGCGTGCTGCTCGGGAGACATGTACGCGGGTGTTCCGAACACCGAGCCAGTCGCGGTCTCGTGCATCGGCAAGCTGTGATCGACCGGCGCCGAGGTCAGCTCGGCGCGCGCGAGCCCGAAGTCGGTGACCTTGACGCGGCCGCGATCGTCGACGAGGACGTTCTCGGGCTTGAAGTCGCGGTGGACCACGCCGGCCTCGTGCGCGGCGACCAGGCCGCGGCCGGCATCGATCACCGCGCGCAGCCGTTCGCGCCAGGTCAGCCCGTGCGATTCGAACCACGCGCGCAGCGAGGTGCCCGAGACGAGCTCCATGGCGAGGAACACGCGATCGCCGTCGCGACCTGCATCGAACACGGTGACGAGGTTCGGGTGGCTGAGCTGCGCCATCGCTTGCGCCTCGCGGAGCAAGCGCGCGGCGCGCTCCTCGGTGGCGGTCTGATCGCCACGCAGCACTTTGATCGCGACGGCGCGGCCGAGCTGCGGATCGTGGGCGCGATAGACCTCGCCCATCGCTCCCTCGCCGATCGTCTCGACGAGCTGGTAGCGGCCCACCCGCTGCGGCGCTGCCGCGTCAGCCATCGCGGCCATCATACGCGGTGTCCGTGATGCAGGTCGCACTTGGAACATGGCTGGTTGTCGCTCCTGGCTGCCTCCGATACTGTCGTCGTTGTGGATGGCCCTATGCTTCGGCGGATTCATTGGTTCGTACTCGCGCCGCTGGCGCTGCTTGTTGCGGCCGCTTGCGGCAAGGTAAGTCCGCCGACGGGGCAGCTGGACGATGCAGGAATATGTGAGGTCCCCACCCAGGCGGAGGCGTGCGCGGGCAAGTGCGGCGAGCTGATCGTATGCGAGACCTCGTTCAGCTGTGGTGACGACTGTGCCGGCGAGCTCAGCTGCGGGGCGCAGACGACCAACACGTGTGGCTGTGCGAGCCCTCCCTGCGCAATCGGGTCGTTCACTGCAGGAGATGCGAGCGCGCAGACCATCGTCGATATCGCGGTCGATGCGAATGGCAACGTGTTCGTCGCGGGCAACTTCCGGGGCACCGTGACCTTCGGCGCTGCGTCCTATACGAATCCGGGCGCAGTCCGTCCGGACATGTTTCTCGTGAAGCTGAACCCCGCAGGCGAGGTGCTGTGGAGCAAGGCGTACGGTGATTCGGGGGCCACGGACACCGATCAGCACGTCAACGGGATCGACGTGGATGCGACGGGCAACCTCGTCCTGGTCGGCCACTCCTCTGGTTCCACGAACCTGGGCGGCGCCAACCTTGCTGCCGCCAACGACATGGTGATCGTCAAGCTCGACACAGACGGCACACACCTCTTCAGTGCCAGCTACGGTTCCGAGTTCGCGATGGAGGCCTTTGCGATGTCCGTCGATCCCGCGAGTCAGGACATCATCGTGGCCGGAAAATTCTGGGGCACGGTCCAGTTCGGTGGGCTCGCGAGTATGACCGCGGTGGGCACCAACGCGGATCACGACATCTTCGTCGTGCGCATCGCGGCCAATGGCACTCCCACAGCCTCCAAACGCTTCGGCGACGGGGCAGAGCAGATCGTCGAATCGCTCGCGATCAGCGGCAGCCATGTGTACCTCGCGGCGTACTTCAGAGGCATGTACGACTATGGCGCGCCGAGCCCCACGACCGTGACCTCGGCAACCTTTTACTCGCTGGCGCTCACGAAGCTCACTCTCACCGGGCTTCTCCACGGCGGCTGGACCAAACAGTACGGCAGTGAGGTCTTCGGTACCCAGATCGCCGCCGACGTCAACGGCAATGTCTTTTTGGGTGGCTCGTTCGGCGCCACGCTCGACATCGTCTCGCCATCACTCGACAGCGCCGCAGGCGACACCTTCGTGGCGAAGGTCGACGCCAACGGTAACTCCGTCTGGGGGAAGCAGTTCGCGAACCTGAACATCACCGCCGTGACCGTAGACGCGGCGGGTGCGTTCTACGTGGTGGGATACGTTAACGGAGCCGTCGACCTCGGCGGCGGCCTGGTGGCGTTCTCCGGTTCCAACGATCCGTTCATCGCGAACTACGCGTCGGATGGGACTCACGTCTGGAGCCGCGTGTTCTCTGCGCCGGTGGGCACCCTGCAGAGAGCGACATCCATCGACGTGGCGACCGACGGCACGATGTGGGTCGGTCACAACTACGACGGCACCATCGACCTCGGTCTGGGCCCGGTGACCACAAAGGGCGCCACCGACATCGCGGTCATGGCCTACGTGCCCTGAGACGCCGCCAGCTGATACGCTGCCCGTGATGAAGGCCGGCCGTGTCATCGATGGAGATGTTCATGACGCGACCGTCGAAGCCAAGCGCATCGTCGACGGTGCGCAGGTCGAAGCGCAGCGCCTGATCGGCGACGCACGCGCGGAAGGCGAGCGCATCAAGGCGCAGGCCGTCGCCGATGCCGCAGCGGCGCGCGACGCGGTCGGTGCGGCCGCGAGCGAAGCACACGGGCACGTCGATGAAGTGGTCGGGCTCGTCGTACGCGCGACGGTGACTGGCGTCTCGCTCGGCGAGATCGTGAAGATCGATCGGCGCGGCGGTGCACCGCTGCTGGCCGAGGTCGTCGGGTTTCGTGGCGAGCAGGCGGTGCTGCTGCCGTTCGGCGAGCTGGCCGGCGTCGCCCCTGCGAGCGCGGTGTGGCGCACGGGCGAGGCGGTGAGCATCCGCTGCGGCGAGGATCTCCTCGGCCGCGTGCTCGACGGTGTTGGCGTGCCGATCGATGGCGGGCCCGCGCTGACGGGCGAGCGCTGGCGTGTCGACCGTGCGGCTCCGAATGCGCTCGCGCGGCCGCCGATCAAGGACGTGCTCGCGACCGGCGTGCGCGTGATCGACTCGATGCTCACGCTCGGGCGCGGGCAGCGGGTGGGGTTGTTCGCTGCGGCAGGCGTGGGCAAGTCGACGCTGCTCGGGCAGATCGCACGCGGCACGGTGGCAGACGTGGTGGTGCTGTGTCTGGTCGGCGAGCGCGGGCGCGAGCTCGCCGAGCTGCTCACCGACGAGCTCGCCGGCGCACGCGCGAAGACCGTGGTGGTGTGCGCGACGAGCGATGCGCCGCCACTGGTACGGCTGCGAGCGGTGCACACGGCGACGGCGATCGCGGAGTGGTTTCGCGATCGCGGAGGCCACGTGCTGCTGCTCGTCGATTCGCTCACGCGGGTGGCGCGGGCGCAGCGCGAGGTCGGGCTCAGCGCGGGCGAGGCACCGGCACGGCATGGTTATCCGCCGAGCGTGTTCGCGCTACTGCCGCGGCTGGTCGAGCGGGCGGGCGCGACAAGCACCGGCACGATCACCGCGCTCTATACGGTGCTCGTCGCCGGCAACGACATGGACGAGCCGATCGCAGACGAGGTACGCGGGCTCGTGGATGGCCACATCGTGCTCGAGCGCCGGCTCGCGCAGCGCGGGCACTTCCCCCCGGTCGATGTCGTGGCCAGTGTCTCGCGGTTGATGACCAAGCTGGTCGATGCACCGCATCGCGATGCGGCGGCGCGGGTTCGCGCGCGGCTGGCCATCTATGAAGAGAACCGCGACCTCGTGGTGCTGGGCGCGTATCAGCAGGGCAGGGATCGCCTCATCGATGACGCGGTGGCGGCGTATCCCGGGATCGAGCGGGTGCTCAGGCAGGGTCGCGACGAGACCACCGAGCTGTCGAAGGCGGTTTCCCTGCTGCAGGGCATCGCTCGCTGACTGGCACTCGCTGACGCCTCGCCCCCCCAACGCCGGGACTGGGTCCCCCGATTGATAGGCCTACACTGCGGCTTTGACGTCTCAAGTCGTGCACGGATTGAGAGGTGGCCTACAATGCGGCACCACGGTTCGCTGAGTTGACGCGTACTTCCGCGGTAGCCGATCGCCCCCCGACTGTGGCTCACACCTTGCTGACAACTCGTTCGCCATCACCATGCGGCGACGAACATCAAAAATCACCAATCCAATGACCCCCATCGGACCCGTGCCGTTCGTCGGCCGCGAGAGCGAGCTTGCTGAGCTCAAGCAAGACCTCGCCGTGGTGTCATTGCTCTCGCTCCACGGCGCGCTCGGCTCCGGCAAGACCCGGCTCGTGACCGAGCTGGCTCCCTCGCTCGGCGTTCCGTACAGCATCGTCGAGTGTCACCCCGGCGATCGTGCGTCCGCCTTGCGGGCCCGCGCCGAGCGCGCACTTCGCTGCGTCCCCGGCACGCTCGCGCAGACGCTGTCGCAGCAAGCCCGCGTGCTCGTGATCGATGACATCCAGCACCTGCGGATCGACGAGGCCACAAACCTGCTCGCGCCGCTGCTGCTCGGTCAGACGGCGCTCGGCCGCATCATCGTGGTTGGCCGCGATCCATTGAGCGCCGCAGTCGGCGCCTCGATCGCCGAGCACGAGCTGCACGGCCTCGATGTCGAATCCGCGAGTGTGCTGTGGGCAGGTCTCGAGGAGACGTTCGGCCCGGCCGAAGGTTTCGAGGGCGCGCACGGGCGCACCCGCGGAATCCCGCTCGCGCTGCGCCGCGAGTACGCACGCATTCGCTTCGGTCAGAATGCATGGGATATCTCGGCGCTCGAGGAGCCCGCTCGCATCGCGATCGAAGCGCTCGCCGTGCTCCGCCAGTCCGTCGCGCCCGCCGCGGTGTCGGCACTCGCGCCCGGCGTCGATACCGAAGCTGCGCTCACGGGTCTCGTCGCACGCCAGCTCGTCGATGCCGCCGGTGATGGCCGCGTCGTCCTGCACGAGGTCGTGCGCGTCGATGTCCTGGCCCAGATCCAGCCCGACGCACGCCGCCGCCTGTCGGCCGCTGCCGCCGAGCTCGTGGCCAGCACGGCCG
The DNA here is from genome assembly GCA_038322185.1 of Haliangiales bacterium. Lineage (GTDB taxonomy): Bacteria > Myxococcota_A > Polyangia > Haliangiales > Haliangiaceae > JABFXX01. The sequence continues at coordinate 9,603 of JBBQFU010000197.1, read as the reverse complement.
CCGTGTCCAAGGGCCCGCGCCTCGCATGGCAGGCCGGCGATGACGGCGCCTTTGGCGCGATGGATCAGATCACACGCGTCCGCGAGTGCGTGTGGCACTGGCTCGCTGCGGGTGAGCGCGATCGCGCCGCCGACGTATTGCTGACGCATCGCGAGCTCGCCGCCCGCTCCGGTGGTGCCGGTGAGTTCGAGGCCCTGCTCGACGCGCTCGGCGATCGGCCGCGCCGCCGCCCGGGCAGTAACTCCGAGGTCTCCGCCCTCGACGATATCGCCACGCTCGATCCGAACCGTGGCCGCGCGCTCGCCGCGCTCCGCATCGAGATCGCGATCCGCGGTGGTCGCTTCACCGAAGCATTCGAGCGCGCGACGTCCGCCCCCGGCGCCGTGTCGCCGCTCGTTCACGCCGAGCTGACGCTCGCCTCGGGCGATGTTGCCGGTGCGCGCCGCGCCCTCCAGGGTCTCATCGGCTCGCAGGATCCGAGCGAACGTGCTCGCGCGATCGCGATGCTCACCGAGCTCGAGCTGCTCGCCGGAAAGCCCGACGCGGCTGCCGCTCACCTCGGCTCGCTCGGGGATGTGTCGAACGCTGACCCGCTCGCCCGCGCCCGCGTTCACCTCGCCGCCGCTCGCACCGACGAGTACGCCGGTCGCGTCGCCGCGATGCGCTCGGCGCTCGCGCGTGCCCACGGTGCGTGCAAGAGCGTCCCGATCTGCCTCGAGGCCACCGAGCTCACTGCGATCGTCGACGCGCGCCGGGCGATCGGTCTCGCTCGCGAGGGCCGCCTCGTCGAGGCAGCAACCGCACTCGATGCCGCCGATGCTGCCGCCCGCGATCTCGATGCGGTCGCCGTCGCCGACGAAGTGTTTGCCGCTCGCGCCCTCGTCGCGCGTCGCCGCGGTGATGCGATTGGAGCTGCTGCGTTGCTCAATGACCTCGTGCGCGCGCGCCGCGAGCGCGGTGACGAGCTCGGTGCTCTGCGTGCCGAGCTCGATCTCGCCGAGCTGGAGATCCTCCGCGGTCAGCCCGCACTCGCCGCCGAGCTTGCCAGCGCTGCCCTCGCATCGAGTGTTCGCCGCGAGCTCGGTCACCTCGCTGCACGCGGTGCCGCCGTGATGTGCGCGATCGATCTGCTCGAGCTCCGGATCGATGCCGCGCTGCCGCGCCTCGAAGAGCTTCACGGTAGCCAGGCCCTCGACGCCGGATCGGGGGCCCAGGTCTCCGTCCTCCTTGCCACCGCTCGCGCGATGTCCGGTCAGCGTGCCGGCGCCGTCGAGCTCGCCCAGAATGCGGGCGCCGAATCGCGTGACGAGCTCGATCGCCGCCTGTCCGTCGCCGAGGTCGCGCTCGCGGCCGGCGATGTCCAGCACGCCCTCGAGGTCGCGCGTGACACCGCCGTCCTCGCCGAGCGCTCGCATCGCACCATCGAGCTCGCCAGCGCGCTCGTGATCGTGGCCCGCCTCGAGCTTGCTCGCGGTGATCGCTCCAACGCCCGCGCGGCTGCCACCCGTGCCGCACGCGAAGCTGCAGCCGCTGGCCTCATGCGCGCCCGTTGCCACGCGCTGCTCGCGCTATCGGCGCTCGCCCGCGACGATGACGATGCCGCATCCGCCGTCGCCTACGCCCGCGATGCCGCCGAGCTCGCGCTCACGGCGGGTCTACCCGTCGAGCGCCTCGTCGCCCACGCGGCCCTCGACTCGATCTCGGGTCACGAGGCCGTTGCAGATCCCTCGGCGCCGAGTGCCGCGACCATGGCCAGCACCGCGATCGAGGGTGCCGCCCGCCTGCTCACCGACCTCGGGCTCACCGCGCAGCGTCCGTTCCGGGTCATCGACGCCGAGGGCGTCCCCAGCGACGTCTCCGACGCCAACCCCGAGATCCTGCGCCTCTCCGGCCGTGCGCTCGCCGTCGACGGTGTCCGCGAGGTCATCTGGCGCCATGGTCAGGAGCTGGCCGACCTGCGCCGCCGCAGTTTGTTGAAGCGCCTCCTGTTCCTGTTCGCCTCGGCCCCCGGCAAGGTCTTCTCGAAGGAAGCCATCGTCCAGGCCGTGTGGAACGTCGAGTACCACCCGCTCCGCCACGATGCCGCCCTGTTCACCAACATCATGCGAATTCGCCGCCTCCTGGGTGAAGACGGCTCCGAGATCATCAGGGTGACCGAGGATGGCTATCGTTTTGTCCCGCCGCGTGATTTCCTCTTCGTCATCCCGCGGTGAAGAAGACGAAGCCCAAATCCACGCGACGCGCAAAGCCAGCCGCCAAGGCCGCCAAGCGCGCGAAGTCTCCAGGTGCCAAGCGCGCGAAGTCGGCGCCCGCACGTAAACCTGTAGCCGGAGCCAAGCGAAAGGCTGCGCCGAAGAAGAAGGCCGCGCCGAAGAAGAAGGCTGCGCCGAAGGCGGCGAAGAAATCCACCGGCGCTCAGTGGGTGAAGTTCGTCGAGAAGCACGGCGTGGTGCTCGCGTCCGCGCGCGGCCCGGTGCCGTCGGTTGCCGAGGCGGTCGCCGGTGAGCCGATCATCGGCAGCTGGTGGGCCCACGCCAAGGGCGACGCGATCTTCGACGCGCTGTCGGCCATCGACGACTCCGACGACATTCGCTGCTTCAAGCTCGTCGACGGCAAGGTCACGTTCGTCCACCGCAAAGCCTGGCCCGCCCTCGTCCGGCTGGGCCGTGACGGCGTGATCGCGCCCGAGCAGCTCGCGGCTGTCGAGCAGGAGCACACGGCGACCGGCGAGCACCGCAACGTCGTGACGCCGTTCCCCACGTGGGTCGATGGCGAGACCAGCTCCGCCGCGGACACGATCTCGACCGAGCAGGCGCGCGCGCAGCTCGCCTGGGTCGAGGGCTAACGTAATTAACGCGCCGGTTCGGGCGGTGAATCGCCGTCTTCAAGCGAAGGGGGCTTTGCCAGGCGCTTCTTGCACTTCGAGAGCTGCTGCTTTGCTCCCTCGATCGTTGCAGTCGTGCCGCCGGCCATCTCGGCGTGTACCCGGACACACGCCACGTCCAGGTCATTCGGCCACTTCGTCGTCGCGTCCTGCGCGAGCTGCACCGCGTAGGCACCCTGCTTCGCGCCGATCGCGGCGGCAACTCGCAGCGACGCGAGCAACGGATCTTCGCCGACGACAGCGGCGAGCTTGTTCACCGCGACCAGCACCGCCGAGTAATCGTGCCCGCGGAAGCCGTATTCGATCACGTTGTCGAGGTTCTCGGGCCGCGCCGTCGACGCGTGTGCCGGGTTCTCGAGCTGGGTGGCGAACGTGGCACCGGTATAGAGGCCACTGAACGGACCGCCGAGGATGTCGCTGATCATGCCGGGCCAGTCGCGGCTCGGCAGATTCGCGTGGATGTTGCGCAGGCTCGTGACCGCGGACTGCGGATGCAGCGGCGTCTCGAGGTCGGCGATCTTGCCGGCCTTGTCGACGGTGACCTCGGTGTAACCGAAGGTTCGCAGGTCGCAGTCGACCGCGTTGCCGTGACGCCAGCGCAGCAGTGGCTTCACGTTCTGCGGTGCCGGGCGATCGACGACCTCGACGGCGAGCTCGTCACACGCGACGCCCTCCTTGAGCACGAGGTCGGTGAACTTCGCGTCGTCGGTCGCGCGCAAGGCCAGGTACTTCAGGTCGAGCGTCGCGTCGAGCGCGGCTCGATCGCACGCGGTGAGCGCGGCAGCGAGCTTGGTCGCGACAGCCTTCGCTGCGTCGGGGGTGGCGAGCTCGACCGACGCCGCGCTGCCTCCGCCGCCGCTCTTGCTGCACGCAGCTAGCACCACCAGCGAGAGCATCCTGCGCATGCGGATGATCATACGCTCGTCACCGCGTCGCTTCCCACAGCTCGGAGGTACCACCACGATCGCTCACGAACATCAGGCGACGCCCGTCGAGCGATAGCCACGGATCGACCTCGACGAACGCCGTGTCGACGTCGGTGAGCCGGACGGGCGCGGGGAACAGCTCGGCACGCGACGCACGGTGGCTCGTGTAGAGGTCAAAGGTCCCGTCGCGATTGGTGTCGAAGTAGAGCGTGAGCCCGTCGGCCGAGATGAACGGGCTGCCCTCGTGCATGTTCGTGTTGACCGCGACGACCTCGATCGGCGCCTGCCACGCGACACTGCGCGACGAGCGCTCGGCATAGAACAGATCGGGCGAGCCGTTGCCCGTGCGCTCGGAGCTGAACACGATCATCAGGCCATCGGGCGTCATGTTACCGGCGGCCTCGTTCACGTTGCTCCCCAGCTCGGGGATGTGCGTCGGGTTGGCCCATGCTCCTGGCCGCGACTGGCGCGTCGAGTGCCACAGGTCAAACCCACCGAGCGTGCCCGCGCGATCACTGGCGAAGATCATCGACAGCCCGTCGGCAGAGATTTCGGGCGTGGTCTCGCTCGACGCCAACGAGAGCTCCGCGACGAGCACCGGCGTGGGCCACACGTCGCCGACGCTTGCCCGGGTGGCGATGAGGATGTCCGCGTTGCCGCCTCGCGAGCTATTCACGCACAGCTCGAGGCGATCGTCGGTGAGCGAGGGATCGTCGTCGGTGGCGGTCGGCGCGGGCAACACGACGGGCGTCGGCGTGCCCCACGGACCGAGCACCAGTGCATCGACGGCGACATCGGGCATGGCATCGATCGTCACGTTGTCAGCGACCTGGCCGGGCTGAAACGCGCACGCGCCGAGCGCTGCGGCCAGGACCCAACCGGCATGCCTGGAGCTCACGGCCCCGAGCGTACCAGCTGGACGAGGATCGCTCCGCCCGCGAAGGCCGCACGTGCTGCGATCGGTGCGATCACGCTGCGCTTGCATCCCACATACAGCAGGCGGCCATCGTGCAGGAGCGCTTCGGCACCGGCGGCGACGGCGCGATCGGCAGCGCCGCGGGACCGGATGACAGCGGGCCCAAAACACCCGTCACAGACGCAGCACAGCTCGATGGAGTTGCCGAGACCACCGGCAAGATCGTGTGGCCCTCTCGGTCGCGATGCTGCTCGGTTTGTTCGCCGCGATGGCCGGCGCTGCGCTCAGCGTGCGTCGAGGCGGGACCTCCACCATCGGCTCATTCTTCCGCGTCCTTCGTAGCTCGCAAGCCGAGGAGGGCGGGGCGCCGACGGCATTTCTGGCAGTGCGGCGAACGACACCGGGTTCGCTCGCCGAGCGTGAGGGCACGCGAAAGATCGTTTGACCTCAAACGACTCGGCCGGTACACGGCGGCGGCGGTGGCTCGTTCGATGCACGACTATGACTGGTGACGCCGAGCGGAGCGGACCACGAGGACGGCGCGCTGCAGACCCGGAATGTTCACTAAAAGGAGAATCGATCATGGGAACCAAGAAGAAACGAGTACTCGCGGCCGTGTTCGAAACGTCTGAGGGTGCGCGAAAAGCGGTTCGGTTGCTTCGGGAGGAGCAGTACGACGACAACGAGATTGGTTTGCTGACGCGTGACTCACACGGCCAGCCCGAGCTGACCTCGTTCAAGGATCTCGAGGGCAACAAGTCTGGCAAGAGCGCCGCGATCGGTGCCGCAGCCGGAGCGGGCGGAGGCGTGTTGTGGGCGATCGGGATTGCCGTCGGCGTACTGCCTGCCATCGGGCCGGTGATCGCCGGTGGTGTACTCGCCGCGATCGCAGCGAGCGCCGGCATCGGTGCCGCTACCGGTGTGGTGGTCGGCGCGCTCGTGGGGCTGGGCATCTCCGATGAGGAGGCGGCGTACTACGACGAGGAGTTCCGCAAGGGCCGCACGATCGTCGTCGTGCAGACCGCGAAAAACCCCGATCTCGCGTATCGGATCCTCAACGAGTACCGGCAGCCGGATACGTACCTGCGCGACCCGTTCGGCACTGACACCGAGCCGCCTCCCGTGGGGCGCAACACGCTGGGCACCTGACCCGCAGCGGCACGCACCGCGGATGTCACGGACGCGATCGAATCAGCTCGACGAGAATCGCTCCGCCCGCGAACACCGCACGCGCTGCGATCGGTGCGAGCACGCTGCGCTTGCACCCCACATACAGCAGGCCGAGACCGGCACCGAACAGGGCAGCGCCGATGCGCGCGGCGATCGGGCCATCGTGGAGGAGCGCCTCGGCACCGGCAGCGACGGCGATCGGCAGCGCCGCGGGACCGGGCGATAGCTCCCAGACTCGCTCGAGAATCCAGCCACGCAACGCGAGCTCGAGCGCAGCCGCCGTCACGATCGCGTGGGCGATCGCGAGGACCACTTGCATCGATTCGCCGCGCGCGGCCGGCACGAGCCACCACTCGACGGCGGTCACATGAAAAGCACCGAACAGCGGCGCTGCGAGCACGAGGGCGATCGCGCCCGCGATCCCACCGACGAGGAGTCCGCGCGGCGAACCGACGACCTCGTGCCAGCTCCGACCGCGTAGCCAGCGCGACAGCGACGCAACGATCAGCAGCGGCAACGCGATCGACATGCCGAGCGGCAGCGGCGCGAACGCGATCGCGATCGCCGCGAGCACCTCGACCGGAATCAGCGTGCGAAGCGCGCGGATCGCCACTGTCAGTTGAGGAGCTTGGGCGTGCCGGGCGCGTCGGGGCGCTCGTCGTCGTCCTTGAACGGATCCTCGCCGGGCCACGCGATGTGGGCGGGCGGCGTGACGACCACCGACTGCATGTGGCGCATCTCTTCGGCATGCTTGCGCTCCTGGACGTCCCATTCGCCGAGCCGGCGGCGGTTCTGGCGCTTCTTGCGGAAGTAGGCGATCGCGAGCAGGAACGCGCACAGGACCCACAGCGCGAGGCCCATGAGGCCGACCGGTGCGAGCAGGTAGCGCTTCGAGAGATCCGTGCGCCACTCGTCGAACAGCTCGTCGAGCGGCTTGCCGTACGCCTTGTTCGCCGCGGTATCGAGATCCGAGCCGGTCCCGATCATCGATAGGAATCGCTTGAACGGCCAGCGGTCGCCGTCGTCGGCGGTGTCGTCCCAGCGGCCGCGTCGCGACAAGAAGCCGACGAAGTCGTAGCTCTGGGCGTAGGCGCGATGGGCGGGCGCCTCCTCGGCGGGGAACGTCCGGTCGAGCTGATCGAGCGGCACGATGCCGCCGAACCACGCCATGCCGGCGAGGGTCTCGGTGCGATCCCACGACCACTCCATCGAGTGCTGATACGCGAAGCCTTCATGCAGCCAGTGCGGCGCGCGCTTACCGATCGCGGTGCCGAGTGCGATGTGAGCGAGCTCGTGCCTCAGCGTCTGGACCGGATCGGTGATCGCCGGGCCGCGACGGATCGCGACGCTGATCACGCCGAGGTCGGGGTACGCCACACCGATCGCCCACGGCGGTGCACCGCGGCCCGCGGGCGCGACACCGGCGAGCGACGAGGCATCGGAGACGAGCTGGACCCTGATCTTGCGCGGGACGTCGAGGCCGACGAGGTCGCTGCTGATCCGCTCGAGCGCGTCCTCGGCGGTCGCCTGCAGCTTGCGTGCAGTCGACTCGAGCCCGGGCTCGTAGTGCATCGCGATGCGGCCTTTCCCCGGCAGCTCGATGAGCGGCGCGGCCGATGCGCTACCGCCGAATGCGAGCAACACCAGCAGCGCGCGCTTCACAGCCGCCACCCTGGACCCAACATGGAGGGGAACGACAGCTCGATGCGTTGCGTGGCGTCCGCGCTCTCCTTGGAATAGATCACGATGCCGCCGACGAGGACGGCGACACCGATCGTCGCGTAGACCCACCACGGCGTGGCCTGGTCCTCCTTGCCCTTCGTGTTGTGGCGAAGGCGCTCCTCGGGAGTCTCGACGAGCAGCGGCTGATCGGGATCAGGCGCGCGGCTGTTCCACGTCCCGATTCGATCGGCGACGAGCGCCGCAAGATCACGGACCTCGACGAGCGGCCGTACACCATCATCGGCGTCGCCGAGCCGGCGCAGCGGTTCACCCTGACCGGCGTGGCCCCATGCCTCGACGGTGTCGCCATGCCGCACGAGCGCGACACGCGCACCGACCTCGTTCATCACGGCGACCAGCTCGAGCGGGGGAGGGAGCTTGCCGCCCCATGCGGCGACGCGGCCCGCAAGCGGCCCCCACACGCCCGCTTGATCCGGCATCGGCACCGTGACCTGCGGCTGCTTCCTCACGACGGTGCCTGTCAGCACGCCACGGCGCGTGCCCGACGCGGCTGCGATCACGTGCGTGCCTGCGGTCAGCACGATCTTCAGCGGCGCCGGACCCACGCGCTGGAAGTCGACCCAGACCTCGGCACCGGCAACGTCTGCGATGATCTCGATCTCGACCGCCTCGCGATTCGATAGCGCGTCGACGTCGGGATAACGCGCGAGCACGCTCGGATCGACATCGGGCGAGCCACCGAGCGCGCGCAGCTGCGTGGCCGCGACGAGTGCCTCGCTCGGATCGCCGGTGCGATCGGCGCACAACAGGACGTACGTCCACGCGCGCGTCAGCTCCGGTACCGCCAGCCCCGCGGCCTGACGTGCGGCTGCGATCGCGATCGCCGACTGCGCTGCCGTCGTCGCCTCCTTGCAGGCGAGCGCACCGAACTTGCTCTGCGCATCGGCCATCGCGGCCGCCAGTGCCAGCACATCGCGATCGACATTGATGCCCGCGAGCGCATCCTCGACACCATCGCCGAGCAGCACGTCGAGCTGTTGGGCCTGCAGCGCCGCGCTGATCTGCGCGCGCTTGTCGCCGGGACCGAGATCGATCACGGCAACCCGGTCACTCAGACGCGGTGCCGCGCTGACGACGCTAGCGCTCGCCGCTACGACTGCGAGAGCTGCTCGAAGAACTTGTTGAGGGCCCATACGTCACGCGCCCGCAGTCCATCGAACTGCAGACCCGTTACCTTGTCGTCGGACCACCGCACCGTCGCGCCGACCTCGATCACGTCTGGCGTGGTCGGGATCGAGAACGAGAGCTGAACCCGAGCGTCCATCGCGAAGCGTGCGCCGCTCGTGGCGATCAACGCTCCACCAAGGGACAGATTCACCACCGACAGCGGCCGGTTCTCGCCATTCACTCCGAGCTGGCCCGTGAGTGAGACTTCGTGACGCGTGGACGTACGGCGATTGTCGGGCACCGAGAGTCATTCTATCGGGCTCGCAGCAGAACGGCCATCGGGCTCACGCTGAAAGCATAAAGCCGAAACGGCGATGCGCACCTACCTGAGCACGCTACTGCAGCTTGATGTCGATGTAGGCCTTCTTGCGCAGCTCTTCGGTCCACAAGGCCGTCTGCTTATCGAGCTCACGCCGGCGCAGCTGTTGCCGCAGCTGCTCCTTCATCTCGTTGTATCCCTGAAGCTCGGACTGCTTGACGTCGCCCACGAAGAACACGTGCAGACCCTGTGGGCCCGTCACGGGGCCGCGGACGTCGCCCTTCTGCATCGAGAACACGATCTGCTCCCAATCGGGGTTGATGCTGCCGCGCTGGAACCAGCCGAGCTCGATGTTGCTGTCCTCGGACAGCTCCTTGGCCACCACCGGGAACGCCTCGCCTGCCTTGACCCGCTCGACCGCCTTCGCTGCCTTCTCCTTGGCCGCCGCAAGCTGCTGCTCCGTCGGGTGTGCATCGAGCTTGATGAGGATGTGCGAGAGGTAGACCGCGCTCACTGCTTCCGACCGGCGCTGCAGCTC
>JBBQFU010000196.1:0-17075 GCA_038322185.1 Haliangiales bacterium | reverse complement strand
CGGCAGCGCGTGAATCGCCTACTGAGCGACCACGACGTACGTTTCGTCGAGGCAGGCGAGCTGCCGAGCTTCGTCGATGAGATCGAACGCGAAGCCCACTAGCCGATTCGTCACGCGGCTCGTGACGAATCAAGGCAAGACCGACATCTCACCCGGACCGTCGCGAGAAATGAAACGGCGGTTACATCCGGCCCCCACCTTCGCGGACCGAAATCGCGCGCGACAAATCGAAGACGATTTCCTCGTCGGAGAATCGTCGTCGAGACTTCGCTGACTTACAGACCGAAGCTGAAGGTCGTGAACGCTAGATCGACCCCACCTCGAACCCCACTTCCAGTGCTTCAACACGCAACGCCTTGGGACAGGACGACGCGTTAAGTTGTTGAGTTGCTTTCTAAGTGGTTTCGAGGACAGGGCCTATCTTGCATTCCCAAGCTGAAGGTCGACGGTTCGAATCCGTTATCCCGCTCGACGGAAACGCGTGAAAGTTCGGGGACTGTTTGTAAGCGGCGCGACCAAAATCGCGCCGTTTTCCGTTTCACTCCCACCTCTACTCCCACCTGAGCGGCCGAAAGCCGCGCAGATGGTCGAAGTGCCTCGGATTTCCCCGAGCATTACTCCCACCGCATCCATGCGATCGAGCGGCTCCATCATCTATAGGGCCGCCTTCTCGGTCTTCGTACCGGCCGGAGCCTCGCCGCTCCCACCTGCATTCGGTGCCGGCGGCACGAGACGGAACACGCCCGCGATCGCAGCCCGCTTCTCATCGAGCCCGACCGTGGAGTAGTGCCGCTGCATCTCCTCGGTCACGTGACCGGTGAGGGCGCGCCGCACCACTGCATCGACGTTCGCCCGACGTACGAGGTCGGTGAACGTGTAGCGCAGCCCGTGCACCGTGAACCGCCTCTCGATGCCCGCGACCTTCTTGCAGGTCGCGAATGCAGCGTCGAGCGTGTTCGCCGTCCGTAGCGTGCCGACCTTCGAGGGGAACATCAGCGGGTTCGTGAGCGGAGCGCTGGGGTGCGGAAGCACATCAACGCCCTTCTCCTCGAGCTGCTTCTTCTCCTCGTCCTTCAGCATCGCCTGATGCGCGAGCAGGATGTCGCGGAGCTCCGGCTCGACCGGATACTCCTTTGGCGCCTGCTTCTTCCGGGACACCGGACCGACGTTGCCGCGAAAGTTCTTGCGAACCACACGGATCACGGCGGCCTTTTGGTCCCAGTCGCTCCAGCGCAGCGGGCTCGCGTGACAGAACCGAAGTCCCGTGTACGCGAGCATCGCGACGAGGGCGTAGTGCTGCGGGCACTTCGCCTTCATCGCTGCGAGGAACGCCATCAGCTCATCCGGCGACAACGCGTTCGGCTCCGAACGATCCAGCTCGCCCTCCGGCAACGACACACGAAGCGTGGGATCGCGCGGGAGATCCAGCGCGACCATCGCATCACGTGACATCGTTCGAAGAACCCGAAACCAGACCTCCATTGCTTTGCGCGTGTACGTGCGACGCACCTTCTTCTTCGCGGTCTTGCTGCCCTTCTCTTCGGACCACCAGCCGCGCCTCGTCATCGCGTCGATCCACTTCTGCACGTCCGAGGAAGTAAGCGCGTCGAAGTAGTAGTCGCCAAGCGTCGGCAGGATGCGCTTCTCGAGCGCAGCCTCGTACGTCTTGGCCGTCGAAGCATCGATCCTGAGCTTCTTCGACTCCAACCACTCCTTCGCGTACTCCCTGACGCGCATCCGCTTCATCGACGGTGCGGGGTTCTTGGCCACTTCGAATAGCGCGGCCCGCTGCTTCGCAGCCTCCTGTAGCGAAACTCCTTCAAGGAGCTTCTCGACCTCCTTCTTCTTTCCCGTGCGCAGGTCAGTTGCCTTTGCACGAACCCAGTACGTTGATTCATCGACGAGGTACACGCCCGGGTACCTCGTCGCAGTTCCTCTGTTCCTCATGATGAGGTTCCAATCTGTCTCAGGGCGTCCCAACGTCCGACGAGCGTAGCGCGCACCGCTCGCGGCACCAATGCGATCAGGCTTGGCGATCGAGCTAGGGTTTGCGATCCCCGCCGCCATGCGCGGGGTTGCGACGCTCGCGACCGCTAGTAGCCCAGCGACTGTTCGTAAGCTGCGCGCATTTCGGCGGCGGTTCGGTACCGCGGCTCTCCCGGCAACCGCATTTGATCGTTGTAGAGAGCCAGCGTGAGGGGCCTAAGCTCGAAGGTTCGGCCTTCCCTGTCGACGAACGCGAACGCGACACCCCGGCGAGCCGGCAGCACCCGCTCGATCTCGTACGCACGTTGCCGGCCGCCAGGCATGAACCACGTGATGGAGTTGCCTTCCATGTTGACCAGCCCGGCCACGCCACCGCCCTCCGAGCCGCACGCATAGAGCCTGTCGGACCGAAGCATCCTTCGACCACGGTAACACCCGTCACTCACGCGGACGATCCTTTCTATCCTCCCTTCTTCCGACGCTCGGGCGGGCGTAGCGCGCGCCACGCGCGGCCACAAAGCGATCGAGCTCGGCAACGGTGAACATGTGGCAGCACTTTGGTCCGGCTCCACACGGCTTGAGCTCGCCGCGCATCACTGCGGTGCGGATGCCTGACGTCGAGCGAAACCGCAAGTACGCAGCGGCATCGGAAGTCGTAAGCAACGATGGGTATGGTTGTGCGAGCGCCACGAGTCATCTCCCCTTCTTGAGCGCGGCGGGGATCGGCACCAGCTGAAACGCTAGTGCTCTGGGCGGATCGGGCAGCGCCGGCCCGGGCCGCGTGGCACTGACCGCACGTAGTCGCTCGATCGCGACGTCGAGCAGCTGGCTCATGTCCATCTCTTTCACCAGCGCGACGAGCTGAGGGATCGTGTCCGGCGGGATCCCGGCCGGGGGCCAGCACGCGGCCGGTTGCGAGCGCGCGGCCGAATTCACCCGTGCCCGTCGCAGCGCTGAGCGTGGACTTGTAGGTAGCCATCGCGGACCAGCTCGCAGGCGCCTCCAGTGGAAGCCGACCCTTGTAGAGGTACACGCGGCCGACGCCGCTCTGGTACCTCGGAGCCCCCACCGCGAGGTCCGCACGACCATCGCCGTCGAGATCACCAACGCCGAGTGCAGCACCGTAATCTTCGGCGGTGGCGTTGAGGCCGCGATTCAACACCGTCGCCTTCGCCAATGTCGTGGAGGTGCACGACGCGCGGTGGTAGAGGAACACGGACCCATAGGGGCCCGTATGTGCGTAGAGGGTCCCGGCTGCGACCATGTTGCCTGGGGCACCGACGACGAGCGTGTGAACTGGTAGACCGTTGCACAGCTGTCCCGTGATCGAGCCGGCAGCCAGCGCCTCGCCGAAGCGGTCGCCGTTGAGGTCATCGCCAACGCCGGTGAGCGCCTGTGTGAGCTTTCGATCCATGATGAGGCCGTTGGTGAGGGTGCCGCGGAACAGATACACGGCACCGGCACCGGACTCTGCGCCCGGAGCGCCGACGGCGAGGTCCGTCACTCCGTCGCCATTGCCGTCGTACGCGACGAGCGCGGTTCCGAACTTGGCGTTGCTCGTCAGGCCGGTACCAGCGAAATCGGCCTGGTTGAGGACGCGCCATGCGACGAGGCCGCCGGGCGTGCCCTTCCAGATGTGGACCTGGCCCGTATCTGTCCGGGTCGTCGTGCTGCTGATGCGGATGTTCTCGAGCGGTGCACCCACGGCAAGATCGTCGTAGCCGTCGTCGTCGAAGTCGCCGCTTGCGAGCGCACGTCCGTAGTGTTCGCTGGCGCTATTGGTGCCCAGCTTCGTCGCATACATGCGGTAGAGGGTGTTCGTGTCCTCGATGCTGAAGCCGTCACGTGCATTGGCCTCAGCGCGACTGATCGATGCGCCCGCAGGAACCGCATCCATGGGGCAGACACACGCAACCATCGCCGTCTGGATCCTCGAATTCCGGCACGATCGGCTTGAGGCATCCCTTCGAGCGTCCGTAGTGCATGATCGACTGGAAGTCGTACGGACCGAGGTCTGCTGAGTCGTTGTCGTTCGAATAATTGCCGACGTGTTCTTCCGCGATGCACTCCCAGTGGATGTCGACGTAGTGGTCGCGGTCGCCGCGCGTCTGCTCGTGCCACAGGCCGAGCGCATGCAGCGTTTCGTGCCTGATCGTCCCTGGGCCCGGCTGCTCATTCCACCCCAACCAGTCCCCGTTGTTTCCGATCTGGAACCTGATGTGCTGCTCGCCCCCGTCCCAGCCCGTGTGGTCGGACTGCCCCGGCGACGCTTGCCCCGGACCCCACCCAAAGACGAGCACTCCGTTCGTGTCATCCACCGTCGACAATTCTTTGAAGGTCAGCGGAAGCTTTACAGCCATCTCCGCGAGCACTGTACGAATGCGCGCGCGTACGTCGACACAGTTGGGGTCCGACGCTGACGTGCAGACCGTGCCAACGAAGCTCGGCTCGAACGCGTAGTAAACGACGCTGTTCGGCCATCGTTCAGCGAGATTCGCGCCGCCGCCGCGCAGGCGTAGCTGCGAGACCGGACCGAGATCGATATCCTCCTCGTGAATCGCGTGGCCGTTTACCACCTGGTACGTGAAGGGACGCGGTCCGTTGACGGTGTTGAGCGTCACCCGTCCCCACGTCCCTTCTTGATCCGCGAGGTCGTCACCGACCGGCTCGAGGCCCTCGATCGTCGGTGGTCCTTCCATCTCGGTGCACGCAGTTCCCAGGCACATCGCAAGCAATATCCAGCGGTTCATCGTTCCTCCTGAGCGGTAGTGGGGAACGCGCTGCGATGTGACAAATAATCTGCGGTCTTCTGTAGAACCGGGACCGAAACGACGAACAGCTACCAACCGCGTCGCGGTCAGTAGCTGCGCTGCCTATTCGGGATCCTTAGATGACCGGGCAGACGTAGTCGCATTCGCCTTCGTCGGTCGTGTCACCGTCGTCGTTGTGGTCGCACGGGTCGTCGACCGGCGGCGGCGGGGGTGCAACGTAGTCGCACTCGCCTTCGTCGGTCGTGTCACCGTCGTCGTTGTGGTCGCACGGGTCATCGACCGGCGGCGGCGGGGGTGCAACGTAGTCGCACTCGCCTTCGTCGGTCGTGTCACCGTCGTCGTTGTCATCACACGGGTCGTCGACCGGCGGCGGGGGCGGCTCGTCTTCGCCATCACCGGTGCAGACCGAGATGTTGGAGATCCCCTTGGCGGCGCTGCCGCCGGTGCCATTCGGGTTCGTCCACGAGTCGCCCGAGCTCTCGAAGGTCTGATTGCCAGCCTTGACGAAGAACGTCGCTTCGCCGCTCAGCGTGAAGCCGACAAACTCATTCGCTTCGCCATCCTTGGTGATCCAGCCGGTGAAGGTCACCAACACAGTTCCTTCGCCATCGGCGTCGGGAACCTCGAGCGTGATCGTCCGACCGATGTCGGAGCCTTCGATCTTCACGCAATTGGCGAGGTCAGCTCCTCCACCCTGGATGCCTTGCGTGCTCGTTGTGGATTCCGTTGCACAGCCCGCCACGAGGGCGCCGGCGAAGAGGATTGAAGAGAAGCGATTCATGTTTCCGTCTTGTTCAAGTACTGGGCCGTACACAAACCGACAGAGAGAACACTCGCGAACTGCCTGCAGTCAGGGTCACGTTTGCCATCATTGCGCCTCTACACCCCTTCACGAGGCATAGAGAGGGTTGCGGCGCTCTGTCGATGGGCGCGTAGTCACACTGCGTGCGAATGCGCCGAGTCAGGCGAACGTCAGACGCCAAACAGCGCTGCGACATCGCTCGCTCGTGCTGAGCGATCGGGCCCGGACCCGCACGACGATCTCTCCCACGGGTCCTGGCAGCGCGCCTCGGCTCGCGATCGAGTCAGGGCGGCTTGACGAGAAACACGTCGGCCTGGCCTGCGCTCGTCTGCACCCACGGCGCAAGGCGCTCGACATAGAGGGGCTGGACTGATGATGTGATCGGCGACGATTTCCCACCGCCGACCGCCCGTCGCTACCCCAAACGGCCGCGACCGGCTCGTCGCTTCCGGACGCACCGCTTGCCGGCCGTGAGACGCTTGCAGAGAGCGGGCGATGGCGCACGAATCCGAAGAAGCACGCGCGGCGCGCCTCCGGGAGGAAGCCGAGGAGCGCAGGCAGGCAAGCGCGCAGCGCGCGCAGACGCAGTCCAAGGCGCGGACCAAGCCCACCGACGGTATCCGCAAGGGCACGGTCCCCGCTCGCGCGAAGGGCACCGGCGTGATGCCCGACGACGCGGTCCGCAAGGCACAGCAAGACGAACAGGAACGCCGTCTCCAGCGCCTCCGCGAGGCCGACGAGCTCGCCACCAAGCGCGAGCAAGAGCTCGAGCGCCTCGAGGCAGTTCATGCGGATGCACTCACCCGTCTTGCAGATATCGAGCGCAAATGCCTCGAGCAACAGCTGCGCACTGACGATCTCCTGAAGCAACAGGAAGACGAAGCCACCGTCCTCGCCGAGCTCGAGATGAAGCGGCGCGCGGACATGGCCGGGCTTGCCGAGCTCGCGCGAGAGGGGCGCCACGCGCGCGAGGCCCTCGAAGCAGTCCGCAAGTCCTCGGCAGCCGACCTCGCAGCCGCAGCCGACCTCGAGCGCAAGCGCGCTGACGAGCAAGCCCTCCTCGACGCTATCCGCGCCGAGCGAACGGAGGAAGCGGAACGGATCGCGGAGCTCCACCGCACGCGCGACGCCGCACGCGAAGCGCTCGCCGACATCGAGCACAGGCGCACCGAGGAGCTCCTGCGCATCGAGACCCTCCGCAATCAGCAGGAAGACGAGGCGTCCGTCCTCGCCGAGCTCGAGCTCCAGCGCAGATCCGACACCGCCGAGCTCGCCGCGCTCCAGCGCAAGCAGCAGGAGGAGCGCGACGCGCTCGATGCGCTTCGCACGCAAGTCGAAGCCGCGCTCGCGCGCCAGGCCGACGCCGACCGCAAGCGAGAAGACGAGGAGCGCAAGCTCGCGACCGCCAGGGCCGAGCTCGACGCGCTCCACAGCCAGCACACCGCCGAAACCCAGCGCCTCGACGAGCTCACGCGCAAGCGCGAGACCGCGCTCGCAGCGATCGCTGACCTCGAGCGTAACAGCGCCGAGGAGCTCGTTCGCGTCGCGGCTCACGCCGAGCGTGCCGCCGACAACGAGCGCAAGCGCCAGGAGGAGCAACGGCAGCTCGACACCCTCCGCACGCAGCAACAAGAAGCGGCAACCCAGCTCGCCGATGCCGAGCGTCAGCGCGAGACGTTGCGCACGCAGTCAGAGCAAGCGTCCGCCGAGCTCGCCGATATCTCCCGCAAGCGCGAAGCGGCGTCGGTGCGTCTCGCCGAGCTCGAGGGCATCCGCGGCCAGCAGCAGCAGCGCGCAGACGCAATGCGCCAGGCCGCCGACCTCGAGGCCGCGCGCCACGCGGACCTGGCTGCTAAAGCCGAGGCCGAAGCTGCGCGCATCGTCGAGCAGCGAGCACTGCTCGATTCGCTGCGCGTGCAGGAAGCCGAATGCCAGGCGCGCACGTCCGATCTCATCAAGACGGCCGACGAGCAAACTGCCCGGATCGCGGACGACGAGCGTCGCGGCGCGGAGGCGCAGGCGCGTCTCGATTCGCTCGAGACCGAGCAGGCGGCGGAAGCCAAGCGCCTCGCGGAGCTGACCGACAAGCACCAGGACACCTCCAGCAAGCTCGCCGAACTAGAGCGCCGCTACGTCGAGGAACAGGCGCGCTTCGACAGCCTGCAGGCGCAGCAGGAAGAGGCCGCGACCATCCTCGCGGAGCTCGAGATCAAGGGCCGAGACGACACGGCCGCCGCCGTAGCACGCGAGCGCGAACGCGTCGACGCCCGACAAGGCATCGAAGCGCTGCGAATGCAGGCCGAGATCGAGCGAGCGAGCGTCGTCGGTCTCGAGCAGCGCCGACGCGACGAAGCCGCACGGCTCGACGCGCTCACCCGCAGGTACAAGGAGGACGAAGCAGTCCACGCTGCCGAGCACGATCGCAAGCGCGCCGAGGAGCACGCACGCCTCGAAGCTCTGCGAGTCGAGCAGGCGGCCGAGACTGCACGTCTCGACGAGCTTGCGCACAAGCGCGAAGCCGCACTCGAAGAGCTGGCGACGCTCGAACGCAATCGCGCCGAGCAGCAGAACCAGCTCGACACGCTGCGCGCCGACGCCGCGCGCGAAACCGCGCGCGTCACCGAGCTCACGGCCGCACGAGAGGCGGAGACCGCACGCATCGCGGAGCTCCAGCGCAACGCCCAGGAGACTGCCGCGGCCGAGCAAGCGCAGCTCGATAGCCTGCGCACGCAACAAGCCGAAGTAGCGTCGAGGCTCGCCGAGGACGAGCGCAAGCGAGCCGATGAGCAAGGCCGTATCGACGCGCTGCGCACGCAGCAAACCGAGGAGCAGGCGCGCGTCGCCGAGCTCACGAGCCAGCACAACCACAAGGCCCGTGCGCTCTCGGAGCTCGAGCAAACGATCGCCGATCTGCAGCACCGCCGCGACACCACGCGCGAACATGGCGACGCCGAGGCCGCGCGCGTGGCCGAGCTCACGCGGGCGCGAGAGGCCGAGACGGAGCGCATCGCGCAGCTGGCACGCAAGCACGAGGAAGACGCGGCGACCGAGCAGACACGTCTCGACACACTTCGGGCGCAACAACTCGAGGTCGCCGAGCGCGTGACCGAGCTCACCCAGGAGCGTGCGCGGTCCACGGAGCGACTGGCCGACGAGGAAGGCAAGCGCGCCGACACGCAGCGGAACCTCGCCACGCTGCGCGCGGAACAAGAGTACGAGACGGCCCGCCTCGACGAGCTCGCGCGTCGCGAGGAAGAAGAGTCCGTACGGGTCGCCGCGATCGAGCGCAATCGCATCGAGGTGCAAGCCCATCTCGAGTCCCTGCGCGAGGACGCGAATCGCGAGGCGGAGCGTCTCACCGAGGCGATCCGCACGCGTGAGGCCGAGACGGCACGTATCGATGCGCTGGTCGCGCAGCAGCGGGAAGCGACCGCGAACCTCGCCGAGCTGTCGCGCGCGCGTGACGAGGAAGCCGCACGTCTCTCGATTCTCGAGCGCAACCGCCTCGAGGCGCTCGACGGTCTCGAGACGCTGCGGGTCGATCAGGAGCAAGAAGCGACGCGCTTGTCCGAGCTGGTGCGAAGCAAAGAGGAAGAGCGCACCCGAATCGCCGAGCTCGAACGCAATCGCTTCGATGCGCAGGACCAGCTCGAGACACTACGCGAGCAACGCGAAGCACAGACCGTGGCGCTGGCCGAGCTCATTCGCAAGCAAGACGAGGAGGCCGCGCGGTTCGCGGATCGCCTGCGTGTGCAGCAGGAAGAGGCGGCCACGCGCCTCACGGAGATCGAGCGCAAGCAGCAGGAGGCGCAGCTCCAGCTCGATGCGCTGCGCACGCAGCAAGACGAAGCGGCTGCGCGCACGGCCGAGCATGCTCGGACCCTGGCGGAGACGGAGCGCGCGCACGCAGACCAGCAGGAACGACTCGCGGCAGTCCGTGCGCAACAAGATGAGGAGCGCGCGCAGCTCGCGGTGCTCGCAGGCAAGCGGGACGACGAAACCGCGCGGCTCGCGGACCTCGTGCGGCAGCGCGACGAGGAGCAGGCGCGCGTCGAGGCCGTGCGCAAGAGTCGCGAGGTCGAGTCAGCTGCGGTCGACGCGCTCGTGCGCAAGGGCGTCGAGGAGGTCGCCCGTCTTGCCGAGCTCGAGCGCAAGGCGGACGAGGACGAGGCCGCGCGGGTTGCGGAGCATGATCGCAAGCGCCAGGAGGAGCAGGCGCAGCTCGAAGCGCTCCGCGCGCAGCAACAGGAAGGGAGCAACGCCCTGGCCGAGCTCGCGCGCAAGCAGTCCGATGAGAGCGCGCGGCTGGCCGAGATCGAGCGCAAACACCGCGACGCCGCGGCCGCGCTGGCCGGCGAAGTGGAGCGCAAGCGCGTGGAGCTAGACGCGGCGCTCGAACCACTGCGGGCGCAGCAGGCCAACGAGGCTGCGACGCTGGCCGCGCTGGTGAAGAATCGCGAAGCGGAGGACAGGCGTTTCGCCGAGCTCGTGCAAACGAATCAGCAGGCTGAAGCCGCGCGCGTCGTCGAGCACGAGGCCAAGGTCGCCGAGGCGCAGAAGAGCCTCGACGCACTTCGCAGCGCACAGCAAGCCGAAGCTGCCCGCCTCGACGAGCTCGCGCGCAAACGCGAGGAAGACGCAACGGGGTTCGCCGAGCGCAAGCGCAAGCACGAGCAGGATGAGGCCGCGCGTCTCGCCGAGCTCCACAAGAAGCAGCGCGAGGAGGAGGCAGCCCGTCTCGCCGATCTTCGCAAGCGCCTCGCCGAGCAGAACCGTCTCGACTCGCTCCGCAAACAGCAGGACGCGGAAGCCGCTCGTCTCAAGGAGATCACGCGCAAGCACGAGGAAGCAGTGGTGCGCCTCGACGAGGCCACGCTCAAGCATCGCGAAGCCGACGCCGCGCATGCGGCCGAGCAGGACCGCAAGCGCCGCGACGAAGAGGCGCGCCTGGAAACTCTGCGCAAGTCGCATGAAGCGGAGACAGCAACGTTCGCGGAGCTGACGCGCAAGACCGCGGAGCAAGCCGCACAGCTCGCTACGTTGCAAGCCAAGCACGAGGCCGAGGCCGTGCGCCTGGCCGATCTCGAGCGCCGCCAACGAGAGACGAAGGCGGACGTGGATTCAAGAACCGCGGTCATTGCAAAGCTCGAGCGCACGCGCATCGACGAGGAGCGCCGCCTCGAAGCGTTGCGCAAGCACCTCGGCAACGAGAGCTCGCGCATGGTGGTGATCGAGCGCAAGCTCGAAGGCGAAGCCGCGCGCTTCGCCGAGCTCGAGCGCAAGACGCAAGCCGCGCAGCAAGCCGAGCTCGCAGGTCTCGCGGAGCTCGAGCGCAAGCGGCTCGCAGAAGTCGGGCGCCTCCAAGCACTACACGAGCAGCAGCAGGCAGAGGCCGCGCGTCTCGCCGAGGTCGAGAAGGTTCGGCAGACCGAGATCGATCGTCTCGAAGCGCTCCGCAGGCAGCGGCAGGAGGAAGCTGCACGGCTGTCCGAGCTCACACGCAAGCGCGCGATGGAAGCGGCGCGCCTCGCGGACGTCGACCGCAAACGCCAGCGAGAGCTCGCTCGACGCGCTCCGGCACCCTTGGAGGACGTGTCGGAGATCGACTCGGATCTGCTCGACGAGGTCGACGACGCGGTGTCGGGGCCGACTGAGGCTGCGCAGGTCGCGGCGGAGGCGGCAGCGCCGGCCGTTATCGAGGCCGCGGTTGCAGCTCCACCCGCAGACGTCGTGCCTGCTCCTGCACCTGCAGCGCAAGCCGCGAGCGCGGAGCCAGCACTGGATCCGGCCCCCGAACCCGCACCCGCAGCCGAGGTGTCGCCCGTCGAAGCGCCAGCGACACAAGCTGCATTAGAGATTGCGATCGTCGAACCGAAGGCAAAGAGGAAGAGCGCTGAAAAACGCGGGAAGAAGAAGCGCAAGAAGGCTGCTGCCGAAGCCGCGAGTCGCGCCGCTGCCGAGCCGACGCCCGACGAGTCTGCCGATGACGTCGACGAGGCAGCGCTGAAGTCCGCGGGCCTGCTCCCCGACGAGCCGAATCCGGCGCCAGCTGCGTCCGCGAAGCCGGAGGCGTCATCGGACGGCGCGGGTGATGCCTGGGCCAGTGCATTTCAGAGCCTCGATGCAGGTGCTGCCGACGCTTCTGACGACAAAGTGGGCCCGGGTTAGATTTGAAATATCGACTCAACCTGCTGACACAGTCGACAGGTTCGTCTGAAGCGGCAGGCGCTGCTCGCGGACGAATCGCCATCGCGCAAAACGTCGTCAGCTAGCCCGACGTCAGGTAAACGCCGCCGAAGCCTTCCTCGACGGTGTACTCGCCCCCCCGCGATCGACTGGGCGTAGCTCTCCATCCAGGCGACGAAGTTCTTCGCCAGCTCGACATCAAGCGTCTCGCAGAAGTCGAACACACGCCCGGTGGTCGCGTGAACGACGAGCATGTCGCTGTCCTGCATCGCGACCGGAAGCCAGTGGTCGTCGCGCTCCTTCGGCTTGAGCTCGTCGGCGTCCTCGTCGTCGAGGATGAACTGGATCGAGTCGATGAAGTCCTTGCGGAATCGCAGGGATTCGGCGACCGACAGGAAGTTGTAGGAGTGCATGAACGGGTTGCCCTCCTCCTTCTGCCCGTTGTGGACCTTCCAGAGCTGCGTTAGCGCCTCGGGGATCGGAAACCCGAGCTGCTTCTCCGCCTTCGCGAGCGCGGCGTCGGTCGCGGGCTTTGCCAGGTTCTTGACGATCGCGGCGCCGCCGTTTTCCTTCAACCACGTCTCGGCCAGCGCGAACGCCGCGGCGATGCCCTTCGGCCGGGCGACGCGCCGCGGCTTTGGCTTCGGCTTGGCCTTCTCCGACGGTGCCACCTTGCCGGAGACCCGCACGTAGCCCTGATCGAGACGGTGCGCGATGTGAGTCTCGAGTCGGCCCTGCAGCGTCTCCCAGTCCCGCGCGTGCTGGGTCCACTCCTTCGTCGCGCCGACCAGGCCTTCACGGATCATCGCTTCCGTGCTGGTGAGCTTGACGATCTCGAACACGAGCTTGTGCTCGGGGTGCTCGAAGCGCACGCCTTTGGTACCGCGCGCGGGCAGCTTGCCCGCGTCGACGAGCTCGAAGCCTTTCGCGCGGTGCTTCTTGATGTCGGCGTTGTAGAGGCGCTGCACCTCCGCGTCGCCACCGTAGACCTGCATGCCGCTGTACTTGCCGCTGGAGCCGCGCGGACCCTCGAGGAAGAACAGCTCGCCGCGACCCTTGGAGATCGCCCAGAACCGACGCTTGGTGATGAAGTACGGCATCGCTACACCTCCGACGCCTCGATGCGGCGGTTCTTCTGGCGTCCTTCGTCGGTGGTGTTCGGCGCAACAGGCTTCGCATCACCGTAGCCGACAGCCTTGATGCGAGCGGCGTCGATGCCCTTGGAGACGAGGTAGTCGCGAACCGCTTCTGCACGCTTCTGTGACAGCGCCTTGTTGGTTTTCTTGTTGCCGACATTGTCGGTGTGGCCCGAGATCTCGATCTTCACTGACTTCTTGTGCGTCAGGTACTCGACGACCGAGTCGAGGCGAAGCGTCGAGTCGCCGATCAGCGTCGCTTTGCCGGAAGCAAACTCGACGTTCTCGAGCACGAGGGCGTTCGGGAAGTCGTCGGTTTTGTAGCGCATCGTGAGCTTCAGATTCAGATTTGGCTTGTTCGCGACGTCGACCTTCGCGGAGACATTGCGGGGTCCGAGGCTGAGGTAGACCAGCTCGAATGTCTGCCCGATGGGAAGGAGCGCCTCTGCGAAGCCCGACGCATCGGTCTCTTCGGTGTAGTACTTCTTGCCCGCGGGCGAGGTCAGCGAGATCGCGATGCCCTCGATCGGCTTGTTGTCCTTGTCCACGACGAAGAAGCGGACCGCCGCTTCGGTCGCTGTTGGTTTGAGCTTTCCTTGCGTCGGCCGCGATGACTTGTCCGCGTCGTTTACCTGGAACTTCCCTGCATCGCCGCTCTTCCGAGTGGGCTCTTCTGCAGCAGGTGCGTCTCCTGCGCCCGCGGGGGCAGCTTCTGCTTTGGTCGCAGGAGTTGTCGGCTCGTGCGGCTTCGACTGCCCGCAGGCAGCCAGACAGATGGTGAGGATCGTGGCGAGGTGTGTCTTCATCGCGGCCCTCGACACTACCGCACGACGCCGGGACCGCGCTTGCCAGCTGCCCGTCTCCGCGCAAGACCGGGGAGCGGGGAGCCGATGTCGGCGATTCCTTACTTGCTCGGCAAGTCATGGATGTCGATCGACGGCCCACCGGGCGCACCCTGGCGCTTGCGCAGCAAGGCGATGCGGCTACCTGCGGCGTGCCATTCGACGAACTTCCGCTTGCCAGAGAGGATCAGCCGCTTGGTCGGCTCCCCCGCGGTCACATCCACGACGTAGAACTCGATGCCGTCGGGATCCTTCGGGCGCCGTCGCGACGTGAGCGAGAACAGCAACTCGGTCTTGCCGATCATCTGGTCGTGTAGCGAGCCGAGGTAATACGCCGACGCTGGCCGCGCGACGGTGACCGGGCGCGCGTTGCCTCCGACGACGAGCTTGAACACGTTGTTCCGAAGAAACACGAACGTATTCTGCCCGGAGCGCACGCGATGCTCGGCGGTCACGCGCGCGAACGCCCCATCGATCGGCAGCTCGGACGCTGTCACCGAACCGGCAAGCACGTCGAAGCGCACGAGCTGATGTGGCAGCCGGATGTTCTCGGCCTTGTCGTACGGACCGGCGCGACGACCGACGAGCGTCGACCAGCCATCGGCCCACCACAGCGGCCAGATCATTCCGTCGGGGTGATCTACACGCCCGCTCGCCTCAGTCACCACGGCAGTCTTCAGCGGGCGCAGATCATCGGCGGCGAAGCTCGCGACCCCATGCGTCGTGATCTTGGGAAGCTTGGTCCGGGTGTACGTGATGATCGTCGGCGTGCCCGCAACATCGATCAGCGAGATCTGGTCGAACGGACCGATCGAGGTCTGCGGCATCGGCCCGGCGATCGGAATGCTCCACGCGCGGTGCCGCTTGCCGACGGCCTCGATCAACAGCACGCGATCGGGAGACACCCAGTGGAGCTGCTTCGGCATCGGGACCGCAGCCAGGGTTGCCTCTTCGGTGCCGCCGGGGAGCGAGGCGATCTTGAGCGTGCGCGGAGCGACGCGTTTGTCCTCGACCTGCACGTACGCGAGCTTGGTGCCCATCGAGTTGATCGCGAAGGCGTTGGCGAGAAAGCCCTTCGACGCCGTGACCGTCGCGATCGGCGCTGGATCGCCCTCCGCGTGTGCCGCGCGCACGGACATCGAGGTACACAGCGCGGCGAATAGCAGGATGGTTGACCTCATCCTTCGTCCATAGCACGCGACCGCTCGAAGCACTCCTCTGCGCGCGCTGAGCGTGACGAACTGAGTCACTTTAGGCCGTGGTCGCGCACGACCCGATGCAGCGCGCATCACTCGCGGCGTTGATCGTCGGATCGCTCGCTAACGAGCCTCGTGGAAGTTCGGCAAGAGCGCGATGAGAAGAAGCACGCTCGTTCTCGAGCAACGCCGCAACAGTTTGTTGCGGATCGTCGTTCGATCGCGTGACTGCATCACACTCTGACTCGGTTTGCCCATCGAGCGTTGGCAGTCGTCAGCCATGACGCCGATACTGAACGCGACGCATGAAACTCGTGGGCGACGAACTGCGGCTGGCGGCTACAGATCTGTCCAATCACGTCGCATGCGGTCACCTCACCACGCTCAGCATCGCCAACGCACGCGGTGAGATCGAGGGCGGATACTCGAACTTCGATCCGCTCCTCAAGCTCCTCCAGGAGCGCGGCCACGCACACGAAGCTGCGTACACGGAGCACCTCCGCGACGCTGGGAAGCGCGTCGAGTCTGGCGGCAGCCTGACGCTGCAACGCATGCGCGAGGGCGTCGACATCATCACGCAAGCAAGCCTCGAACGGGGCGCGTGGCACGGGCGAGCGGACTTCCTCGTGCGCGTCGAAACACCATCACGCGAGTGGGCGTGGTCGTACGAGGTCATCGACACCAAGCTGCCGACCGAGACGCGCGCAGGCGCTGTGCTGCAGCTGTGCGTCTACAGCGACATGCTCGCGACGCTGCAGGGCTGCGACCCGGAGTGGATGCATGTCGTGAAGCCGGGCCCCGACTTCCCGCGCGACTCGTTTCGCTTCGACGAGTACGCGCCCATCTTCCGCGCGCTGCGCTCCGACCTCGAGCGTCGGCTCGCCCACGCACTCGAGACGTATCCCGAGCCGACCGCCAACTGCGACACGTGCAACTGGCGAGACCGCTGCGATGCGCAGCGCCGCGCCGACGATCACCTGTCGCTGGTCGCTGACCTGGGACGCAACCATCGCCACGAGCTCGACCGTCAGAGCATCCAGACGCTCACCGCACTGTCGCAGGTCAGGCTTCCATGGCCGCACAAGCCCGAGCGTGGATCGGTGGCGACCTACGAACGGCTCGCGCAGCAGGCGCACCTCCAGTACGCGAGTCGCGGTCGGGCGGTCCCCCTGTTCGAGCGGCTGCCGATTGAAACCGAGCGCGGCCTCGCTCGCTTGCCGGCTCCCAGTGAGCTGGACGTCTTTCTCGACTTCGAGGGAGACGTGTTCATCGGCGAACACGGGCGCGAGTTTCTGTTCGGCTGGTACACGAAGGATTGCGGCTACGAGGCGGTGTGGGCACTGGACGACGCCTCGGAGCGCGCGGCCCTGGAGCAGCTCGTGAAGCTCGTCATGGATCGCTGGAAGGCTGATCCGGGCATGCACGTGTATCACTACGCACCCTACGAGCCGACCGCACTCAAGCGCCTGGTCGGTCGCTACGCCGTTTGCCTCGACGAGCTCGACCGGCTGCTGCGCGGCCGGCGTCTCATCGACCTCTACTCGATCACGCGGCAAAGCGCGCGCATTGGCGTCGAGAGCTACAGCATCAAGTGTCTCGAGCCAGTCATCGGCTACACGCGCCCCGTGCCACTCAGCGTGACGGGGCCTGGCGTGTATCAAGTGAAGGCCGCGCTCCAACGCGGCACACCGCAGACCATCGAGGTCTCGTGGCTTGACGACGTCGAGGCGTACAACCGTGGTGATTGCGAGAGCACGTTGTACTTGCGCGACTGGCTCGAGACGCAGCGAGCGCGACAGATCGCAACGGGCGAGACGATCGACCGCCCGCCCCTGCTCGACGGTCTACCGAAGACGGTGACCGAGACCCTCAGCACGACCGCTCAGACCGCCGCGCTGTTGCTCTACGGGATCAGTCCCGACCGCACCGAGCGCAACGACGAGCAGCAGGCGCGCTGGCTGCTCGGTCACATGATGGAGTGGTATCGACGCGAAGGTAAGGTGACGTGGTGGGAGTACTTCCGCCTGCTCGAAACGACCGATGAGCAGAAGCTCGACGAGCAGAAGGCGATCGCCGGCCTCACGTTCGTGGAGCAGATTCCTGACAAGCGGGTCCCGATCGAGCGCTATCGCTTTCCACCTCAAGACCTGTTCTTG
>JBBQFU010000195.1:0-17253 GCA_038322185.1 Haliangiales bacterium | reverse complement strand
AGCGCACGGGCATATCGCGCCAGGTTGCGTTGGGGTTTGTGTGAGTACCTACAGCTAGTTTCAGGTTCGGCCGGTTCACATCGATAATGGCCAGGGCGCGCGCGAGCGTGCACGGCTCCACCTTCGTGCAGTCTGATAGTGCACTTCCCGTCGGCGCCGCGTAGGTGACCGTGGACTCCTCGATGCAGCGTCCGGTGTCGAAATCGCAAAGCTCGCTCGCACATTCGTTGTGAGCAGCGCATGCCCGACAGGCACCGCTATCGCAGTAGGGCGCATCCGCGGTCGTGCAGTCCGTCGCATCACGGCAGGTGACACACCCGCCGCCCACACAGAATGACGCACCGGTGTCACCGCCAAAACCCGGGCACTGCTCATCCTCGGCGCACTGTTCGGCGCACAGCTCCTCGATGCAGAACGGCGCGGCCGGATCACACCCCTCGTTGCTCGTGCACGGCTGGGAGATGCACTGGTTCCCACGGCACACGAGGCCCTGGTCGCACAGACTGCCGACAGGGATCCCCTTCGTCTCGCAATCCGCTTCGTCTGCGCAGCAGCGGTTCGGATTCGGCTTCGTGCACGCAGCTGCTGCCACGAGCGCCAACACGGACACACCTCGCATCACGCTCACGGTTTTGATTCTAGGTCGTCTTCCGCGGCTTGTGCGCCGAAAATGCGAACGGGGCCGGCGAACCGACCCCATCTACATCGAAACGCTCGGAGCGTTACTCGGCGTAGGGCTGGTAGACCTTCGGGTCGTAGAACGCACGCGGCATGTCGATCTTCGCGGCCTTCTGGATCGCTTGCGCCGGCAGCTGCGGCTTGCCGTTCGCCATCATCGTCACACGCGTGCTGTCGACGCAGCCGAGATCCGCTGCACCGAAGTACGTGAGCGGCATCGCCGGGTCCGTACCCTCGCCGAAGCCGTCGGCGAGCATGCCGCATGGGGGCAGGTTCATGTCGACGGTGTTGTCCATGTTCGAGTCGTACTGATAGATCGCGTGGTTGTAGCAGAAGCCGAGCTTGTCGCTCCACTGCGACGGAAGGAACATCCGGGTCGCGCTATCGATCTCGCTGCGCCACAGGAACTGGCAATGCTCTCCGGCAACGCTGAAATCACCGACGCGGTCTTCAGGCGTGCAACGGTGCGACGGGCCGGTCGCGCGGGTCTTGCCGACCTGGTTCGCAGTGGCAGTCGTTCCGCAGTTACCCATGAAGCAGTTGTCAGGCTCGCAGACCGCGACACAGACGACCGACGTGGTGCCTGGCGCTTCGCGCAGCAACGGGAGGTAGCCCTGGTTGCAGCTGTTCTGGTACGGCCGCATCGTCATCGGATCAGCGCAACCGCTGGCGACGTCGCACACGTGGCGGTGACCGAAGAAGGTCGCGTTGCCGTAGTGAATGTCGCGCGTGCAGCTGAAGCCGGAGACCGGCGGGGTGCCGCCGCTCGGGAAGCCGTAGCAACCCTCGGCCGCGCTGCCGCAGGTGGTGCCCGGACGCGTGAAGTCGGTGCCGGTACCGTCGAAGTCGTTGTCCTCGAGCGGGTTGCACGAGACGTTGCAGACGCCCGCGGCGGCCGGGGTGGTCTCGCCGAGGTCGTAGAGGTTCGAGTAGACGACGCAGACGTGCGAGCTATCGCAAGCCGGGCTGCCACCCTGCTGATCGCAGACGGCCTTGCAGGTGCCGGTCGGCGTGGTCATCGGGTTGCGGAAGTTGGTGCAGACGCCACCGAACTTGCAGTCGTCGAAACCGGTCTCGCCGGCTGCACCGTAGGTGCACGACTCGCCGATGTTCTTGGTGCCGTCCGGCGCGCAGCCGATGTGGCCGACGTAGTTCGGCATGATGGCGTCGACAAGCCACGCGCACTTCTGGTTCGCGGGGCATCCCGTGTTGAGGAGCGGGTTGCACTGCACCGTTGCATCGGGCATCACGACCGTGACCTTCTTGGCGTCATCGCTACAAGCAACGAACAGCCCGACGAGCAGGCATCCCAGGGCGAGCTTCTTCATAACCGCAATTCCTCTCATCGACCGGACGGATCGATATTCCGTAAAGATGGCGCGACCCTATTTTATGAACCGTTGGGGGTCAAGCGATGATCGAAGTCACGAGCACCTGCGGGCAGGCCTAACAACGGGTGTGCTGGGCGGCCGGCAAGTGATGCGTGCAGTCGCGCTGTGTGCGCAATGCAACGGCGGTGGCCCAAAGCCTGGAGTTTTGAGGGCTCAGGGCGAGACGGTGACGGTGTTGGGCGGCAGCGAGCCGGGATCGGGGCCCCGGGTGGCCGCGACGACGATCACCCCACCGAGCAGCGCGGCCGCACCGACGGCACCCGCGTAGACGTACCAGCGTCCGTACCACGGGCTGCGTGTCGCAGCCGTCGCACCGCCGGAGAGGGCGATCTCGAGGGGTTGGTCCGGGCCCGCGATGCGGGCGATCGGGCCGCCCCCCGCATCCCGCGCCTCGACGTAGTACTCGAGGACGTAGGGCTTGGAGGCCGACTGCGTGGTGAGGCGCGTGTGCCAGCGGTTGTCGCCGCGCGGCCGCAGCGGGGCGATCGCGTAGGTGAGCTCGCCGCGCCGGCGGGTGGCGACGACGAGATCGAAGACGTTACCGCGCGTGACGCGGATCTGGATCTCGATCGGCGCGCCCGCGGTGCCGGCGGTCGGTGCCGCGTGCTCGAGGTCGGCACCGGCTTTCGGATCGAAGTTCGGGATCAGCTGCGACTTGAGCTCGTCGAAGAACGCGCGCAGCTGCGGCGAGCCGCTGGTGTCACGCAGCTGGTAGCCGGGATCGATGTCGAGGATGCGCTCGAAGGTGGCACGCGCCGCGGCGTGATCGTTCTTGATGAACTGCGCGAGCGCGATCAGCTCGAGGGCGCGCAGGCGCTGAGCTCGCGTTGCGCGCGCATCCCGCGTGACCGGCGCGAGGGTCTGGATCGCGCCCGCATACTCCTGCTCCTCGAACAGCTTCTGGCCGCGCGCGAGGTAGGTCTCGATCGTCTGCGCGTCGGCCGCGGGGGCCGCCGGGTCGGCGTGCGCCGCGACCGAGAGCAGCGCGATGAACAGGAGAGCTAGCGCGCGAGCCATTGCACTCCCTCGGGTCCGGCGAGCAGCGCGTCGAGATCGCCGTCGTCGTCGATGTCAGCCATGAGGACGTCGCTCGCCGCGGGCGCCATCGCGTCGACGCCGAAGGTACCCGCGGGCTCGCCGCGCAGCGTGGCGGCACCCGCGTCGGCGGCGATCACGGCATCGGGCTCGCAGCCCGCATCCCAGCCACCGAACGCCACGGCGCGCGCGATCGGAGCAGGCTGCGGCAGGCGCACGAACGTCTGATCCTCGAGCCGGCCATCCCGATCGACGAGCAGGCGCATCGGCGCGTTGCGGATCGAGATCGCGAGATCGGGATCGAAGTCACCGTCGGCGTCGGCCAGCGTGAGCCGCGTGACATCGAGCGGAATTGCGGCGATCACACCGTCGGAGGCATCGAAGCGGCCCCCCTTGCCGAGCCATGCAGCGAGCGGCGGCCCGGCCTGACCGACGACGAGGTCGCCGTAGCCATCGCCGTCGAGATCGCCGGTCGCGAGCGCGCTGATCATCGAGACGCGACCTTCGCCGGAGATCGCGGTGGGCATCACCGTGAAGCTGCCCGCACCATCGTTGAGGTAGGCCTGCAGCGACGACCCCGCACCGACCACGAGATCGAAGTCGCCGTCGCGCTCGATGTCGACCGCGACGATCGCGGCGACCGCGCTGGCGCCGATCGGCCCGGCCTCGAACAGCTCGTTACCGGAGCGCTCCCACACGACCGGGGCGGCACCATCGGTCGCGATCACGAGATCGTCGTCGCAATCACCGTCGACATCGACAGCAATGACTACCACCGGGTTGCCCGGCGGCGGTGCCGGCAGGTCGACAGCCGTCAGCGACGAGCCGCGTGCATCGAGCGCGACCGCAATGCCCGCTGCGACGGCGATCACGAGCGTTCCGCCCTGCCCTTGCGACGCGGCGAGCCGCGCATTCGGGGGCCCCGCGACCCCGCGCACCTGAGGCTCGGCAGCCGGGCCGACCACACAGCGCGGCAGCGAGAGCGTGACGTCACCGCCGAAGTCGACGCTGGCAGAAGCGAGCGTCGCGGGCACGCCACCGCGATCGCCGCGCACCCATGCATGCGCGCTCTCGGCCTCGCCCGACTCGACGCGCAGGGTCTGGGGCAAGCGGCCGAGCTCGCCCTCGAGCCGGTAGGCGCGCCCGAAGTGGCCGCCCGACATGGAGGTGTCCGCGATGCCGACGCAGATCGCATCGATCGCTGCTGGCACGGGACGGTCACTGGCGATCGACAGCGTGATCGCGTCGCCGCATCCGGCAGCAGCGCTAACGACGGCGACGACGACGACGGACCGCACCGATCGCGAGCATTAGCACGACCATCGAGCTACCGGCGGACTTGCCGCCCGCGTTGCAGCCTCCGCCGTCCATCATGGGCTCTTCCTCCCCATCGGGCCGCACCTGAACGACGACGTGGAAGGTGGGCCCGAACCAGGTCACGTCCTCCTGCACGAACGAGAAGGTCTCGTCGTAGACGGTGGGCTCGCGCACCTCGGGGCCGCGGATCTGGAACGTGAACGTGCCGGGCGTGCCGGGCTCGGTCTGCGCGTCGACGCCGGTCGCGCGGTTCGGGGACAGCCAGTCACCCTCGACGTAAAACGGTGACTCACGGTCGGTCGGATCCTGGGTACCGATGCGCGTGGCATCGAGGTCCCAGCCGGCGGTGCCGGTGTTGGCGATGGTGACCGTGACGGTGGCGACCTCGCCGGACAGGATCACGTCGGGCGCGTCGATCACGAGGTCCTCACCCTTGAACGACGGGGCACCGCCCGTGCGGACGAGATCGATGTAGTGGTCCCACTTCCAGCCCGGCCCCGGGTCGGTGTGATCGCTGCAGTCCGGCGCCTCGCCGTGACCCATGATCGCGGTGGGGCCGTGCTTCTTCTCGATGTTGTACTTGTCGGCGAGATACGCGGACAGCTTTGCGGACTCTGCGTACATCGCCTCGGTGAACCAGACCTCGGGCTTGTTCGCGTAACCCTCGTGCTCGAGCCCGATGGACTGGCTGTTGAAACAGGCGTCGTGCCACGCGACGTTCTTCTCGTCGACCATCTGCGCGATGTGGCCATCGCTCGAGCGCAACACGTAGTGCGACGAGACATTGGACGCGGAGTTCTTGAACCACGACAGCGTGCCGGCGTAGCTGCCCTCGGTGTCGTGGACGACGATGTACTTGATGTCGCCGACGCCACGATTCGCGACGCCGTAGTTACCGGAGTGCGCGGCGACCCACTCGGCGCCCGCGTAGCCCGCGGCCTGCGCGACCGTGCCGAAGCCAGCGAGGTGCGAGTCGTTGAAGCGCGCGGCGATCGTGACGGTGTGGCCGTCGTCATCGCGGCCGTCGACGCCACGCGAGAGCGTCTTACCGATCTGGTGGGCGAACGAGTCGCCGCCGTAGGTGCGGAGTGCAGCCGTGAAGTCACCGCCGACCGCGTAGTCGCGCAGCAGTGCGGCGGCAGCGCGGATCGAGGCCTCGGGATCGGTGCGGGCCGCGTGATCGGTCACCCCGGCGAGCATCGCGCCGCGATGGAGATCGCGTGGACCACCTTCGGTCAGGGCGAGCGGGCCGTACTCGAATGCGTGCGAGTCCGGCTCGGGGTGCGCGAAGTGGAATCGTGTCTCGGACCAGCTGATCGCTGCGAGCAGATCCGCCGGAACGCCGGAATCGCGGCCCACCCGGGCGAACATGTCGGAGAGCGGCGAGTCGCCCGCGACCGCGATTCGCGCGGTCTCCGAAGGGGTCGTAGGCGCAGCACAGCCCACCGCCAGGGCGAAAACGGAGAGCCCGGTCCTCATCGCGGTGAATCTTGCACAACCTCGAATGCCTTTGGGAAGTGGGAACGACTATGATTGGGGTCAGTGCCAGCCGACGCAGGCATTCGGTTCGGCCAGTACGTGCTGGTCCGGCGCATCGCCCGAGGTGGCATGGCCGAGGTCTTCCTGGCCCAGCAGCGGGGCCTCGAGGGGTTCGACCGGCGCGTCGCGGTCAAGCGCATCCTGCCGCACCTGGCCGACTCGCCGGACTTCGTGAAGATGTTCCTCAGCGAGGCCCGCCTCGCGGCGCAGCTCTCGCACCCCAACGTCGTCCACATCTACGAGTTCGGAAAGGTCGAGCACGACTACTTCATCGCGATGGAGTTCGTCGACGGTGTCCACACCGGGCAGCTGTTCAAGATCGGCGAGACCGAGAGGATGCCGGTCACCCTCGTTGCGCGCATCGGTGCCGATGCCGCCAACGCCCTTCACTACGCCCACGAGCTTCGCGGGCCGAACGGCAAGCTGTACGGCCTCGTGCACCGCGACGTCTCGCCGGCGAACATCATGGTGTCGTTCGACGGCGTGGTGAAGCTCTGCGATTTCGGCATCGCGAAGGCCGCTGCCGCAGGCGACCAGCTGACCAACCCGGGACAGGTCAAAGGCAAGTACGCCTATATGTCTCCGGAGCAGACGATCGCCGCGGGGCTCGACGGGCGCAGCGACGTGTTCTCGCTCGCGATCGTGCTGTGGGAGTTGCTGAGCGGCAAGTACATCGTGCCGCGCGGTGATCCGGTGGCGTCGATGCGCATGATCCGTGATGGCAAGCTCGAGCCGCTCGAGAAGGTCGCCCCCCACGTTCCCGCCGCGCTCGCGAAAGCGATCAACTGGGCGCTCGAGTCCAAGCGCGAGAACCGCGCGACGGCGGCCGACTTCGCGCAGGCGCTCGAGGCGTTCATCAAGTCGTCGCCTGAGCTGGCAACCTCGATGCAGCTCAGCGGGTGGGTGCGCAGCCGGTTCGCACGCGAGAACACCGGGCAAGAGTCCGCGCTCGACGCCAATAGCGACGCCGCGACGCCGCAGCCACACACGCAAGCATCGCCGGGTACCGTCGCCGCGCCGGGCACCTCGGGCGCCGGTGGCAGCGCGCTCTCGAGCACCGAAAAGCCCACGCTCGCGCGCATGTCCGACCCGCGGATCGTCGCCGAGGCGCAGGAGCCGCCGCTGACGCTACCGCCGACGCCCGCCGCCTATCCACCGCGTCGCGTGGTCAAGCTGCTCTCCGACACCGCCGAGGGCACCGAGATCTACAGCACCTCGGATCTCGACGATGCGATGACCGTGAAGGCCAAGAAGTTCACCGGCGGTCCGCCACCGGCGAAGCCGAGCGCGCGGAAGATGACCGCGCCGCCCGATGCCGAGCCGACCGTCCAAGGGGGGCCGCCGATCAACGATGCGACCGAGCTCGTCGACGCGCGCCACGTGCCCGCCGACGAGGAGGACAGCCAGAGCTCGTTCGCGACGGTGCTGCACGAGCGGTACTCGCCGACGGACGAGCAACCGCCCGCGGCGACGGCATCTCCGCTCTCGGGTGCGCAGCCGATCCTGGGCTCAGGTGCGCGTTCCGCGGTGCCGCAGTCGGGCCCCCGCAATGTCTTGCCGCCGCCCTCGGGTTCGCGAGTGCCTCCGTCGGGCCCACGTCTCCAGCCGTCGGGTGCGCAGGTACCGCCGTCGGGCGCGCGGCTCCAGCCGTCCGGTGCGAAGGTTCCGCCGTCGGGACCGCAGGTGCCTCAGTCCGGCGAGCGCGCACAGCTGCAAATGCAGAATCTGTCGCGCGACAGCCGCACCACGCAGACGCTCAAGGGCACGGGCACGAACAACGTGCAGCCGCGGCCCCAGTCGTCGCCGAACCTGTTCGGTCAGCGGCCGACCACCGCGGCGGCCGCCGACGAAGCCGCGCGTGCCCATCGTACTCGCAAGATCCTGATGTTCGCCGGCCTCGGCGGTCTTGCTCTGCTCTCGTTCATGATCGCCCTCGCCGCCTCCAACAGCGGCACGCCCGTCGCTGCCAGCAAGCAGGACGCCGGCATCACGATGGTCGAGCGCGATGCGGCGCTTCCGATCGCTCCTCCGCCCATCGATGCCGCGGAGCCCGAGCCCACCGTTCCGCTCGATGCCAGCACGCAAAAGGCGATGGGCCTCCTCGTGGTGCGCACGATTCCCGATGGCGGGACCATCAAGCTCGGTGACCAGGTGCGCGAGGCGGCGGTGCAGCCCGGCGATCCCACCGGTGCGCGTACCGCGCAGCTCCTGCTCGAAGCCGGCCGCTACACGATCCAGGCCGAGCTCGCGGGGTACCAGCCCGAGACGCGCGATGTGGTGCTCGACGGTGGCGAGAACAAGATGATCGAGATCACCTTCACCAAGAAGGTGACCGTTCGTCCGGATCGCGGACCACCCGTGGGCCGCCTCACCGTGCGCACCTCGCCCTGGAGCGATGTCTATCTTGGCGGCAAGAAGCTCGGCCAGGCGCCGTTCGCGGACCTCGAGGTCCCGGTCGGCACGCACACGCTGACCTTCAAGAACCCGTCGCGCCCGACGATGACGAAGACCGTGACGATCAAGAACGGCAAGCTGACGAAGCTGAACTTCAGCCTGCCGTAGGGGTCAGACACAATTAGCACCACTAGCCGCGGCGACGACGACTGCCAGTGATCCGAGCTATTGGTGCTAGTGGTGTCTGACCCTCACGGCTCGAGGCCGGTCGCCCACGAGTACTTGGGCTTCGTGTTGAAATGGTGGGTCGAGTTGATCACGCGTACCGTGCCCGACTTGCTGCGCATCACGATCGACTCGGTCTTCGCGCCATCGCCAAAGAACCGCACGCCGTCGAGCAGGTAGCCCTTCGTGACGCCCGTCGCCGCGAACATGACATCGCCCTTCGCGAGGTCCTCGAGGCCGTAGATGAAGTCCTCTTCCTTGACGCCCATCTTCTTGGCGCGGGCGCGCTCCTCGTCATTGCGGAAGCGGAGACGGCCCTGGAAGTCACCGCCGACGCACTTGAGCGCGGCAGCCGAGATCACACCCTCGGGGGCGCCACCGGTACCGAACAGCACGTCCACGCCCGAGTCCGGGTTGCAGGTCATGACCGCACCGGAGACATCGCCGTCGCCGATGAGACGAATGCGCGCACCGGACTGGCGAACCTCGTTGATCAGATCGCTGTGGCGATCGCGATCGAGGATCACGGCGGTGCAGTCCTGGACCTTCTTGTTCTTGGCCTTCGCGATGCGCTCGAGGTTCCAGGTCGCGCTCTCGCGCAGATCGATGCAGCCGCGCGCCTCGGGACCGCAGGCAATCTTCTGCATGTACGTATCGGGCGCGTTGAGGAACTGGCCGTCGTCGGCGATCGCGATCACGCAGATCGCGTCGGGGGCGCCGGTCGCGCACAGGTTCGTGCCCTCGAGCGGATCGACCGCGATGTCGACCTTCGGCGAATCGGTGTTGTCCTTCCAGCCGGCGCCGACCTGCTCGCCGATGAACAGCATCGGGGCTTCATCGCGCTCGCCCTCGCCGATCACGACGGTGCCGCGGATATCGAGTGCATCGAAGGCGGTGCGCATCGCGCGCACGGCGACGTCGTCCGCGAGCTTGCGATCACCCTTGCCCATGAGGCGCGCCGATGCGAGGGCGGCGGCCTCGGTGATGCGGACCACTTCGAGCGCGAGGTTGCGGTCTTGCATCCGGCAGGTGTACGCCGCGGGCGGTTCGCAATCAACGCTCGGGTGGGCAGGACTCGCGTCGTTCTCACGAACGAGCGGTCCAAGGCGGGCTACGGGGCGCAGGTCGGCTTGGTGACCATGCGGATCTTCTCGGCCGCATCGAAGCCGTCCTTGGTCTGCTTCCACGCGATCGAGCGCTTCTCCTTGCCCTTGGCCCACGAGCCACGCAGGGTGCGCCTGGCGATCTTGCCAGTGAAGTTGATGAGAAAGATCGACGCACCGGCATCGTGGCTGCCGTAGAAGCTCACGGCGCCCGACTTGCTGCAGGTCACGTCGTCGAGCACCGCCGCCTGGCCCTCGAGGTCGCCCTCCCAGAACCACAGGACACCGGAGCACTTGTTGGCCGCACGCACGAGGCACAGACGCGTGCCGTAGGTGTGGTCTCCGGTGTTCTTGATGTCATCGAAGCAGCCAAGGTCCTGAACCTTGATGGCTGGCTTGTGCAGATGACACTCGCGCTTGGGCTCGGCCACCGCAGTGCCGGCAAGGCCGGCCAGTACCCACACGATCGCTACGGCTCGCATCCGCACCAGCATGCCACGAAGCTCAGCTGACGAGCTGGCGGATGAAGTCGGGCAGCGCCCGCGGCTTACCATCCGGACCGACGATCGCGTGTCGGGTATTGCCTTCGGCAAGGACGGTGAGCCCGCGGCGCACGACGTAGGCAAACCGCAGCGACGCGGCGCGCATCTCGGAGACCGAGACCTCGACCTCGATGACATCCTCGTAATACGCGGGCCGCTTGTAGTTGCAGTGCGCCTCGACCACGGGCATCGCGACCTTGGCGTCCTCGAGGTCCTTGTAGGTCTTGCCGAGCGCTCGCCAGTAGGACATGCGCGCGCCCTCGAAGAACCGGAGATAGTTCGCGTAGTAGACGACGCCCATCATGTCGGTGTCGCCAAAGATGATCTGGTACTCGTAGCGGTGCGACTTCATCCCGCGATCCGGATCACGCGTGCGGGGCCCTGGACGATCGCGAGGCGATCGATCTCGGCGAGCGCGGCACGTACGTGGCCTTCCTTGGCCTCGTGGGTGAGCACCACGACGGCGACCGGGTCACGCTGCTTCGCATCCTGGATCACCTGGGCGATCGAGACGCCGTGGGTACCGAGGATGGTCATCAGCTGACCGAGCACGCCGGGCTGGTCGACGACACCAAAGCGCAGGTAGTAGCGGCCACGGACCTCGGCGAGCGGCAGCAGCGGCCGCGCCTTGGCGGGACGCGGACGCATCGGTTTCGCACCGCCGGCAGCGCGCGCGAAGATGTTGCGACCGATCTCGATGATGTCGCTGACGACCGACATCGCCGTCGGCAACATGCCGGCACCGGCGCCGTAGTACATCGAGCCGCCGAGCGCGTAGCTCTGGACGTAGACCGCGTTCTTGGCACCGTTGACGTCGGCGAGCAGCCAGTGCGCCGGGACCAGCGCCGGGTGCACGCGGGCCTCGACGGAGTCACCGTGATCGCGCGCGACCACGAGCGGCTTGATCACGTAGCCAAACTTCTCGGCGTAATCGAGGTCGATGGTCTCGACGATGTCGATGCCGTCCTTGGCGATCGCGTTGACATCGACGCTCGTGCCGAAGCAGAGCGAGACCAGGATCGCGAGCTTGTGCGCGGCGTCGCCGCCACTGACATCGAGCGTGGGGTCGGCCTCGGCGTAACCGAGACGCTGGGCATCGGCGAGGATGTCGCCGAACGCGCGGCGGCTCTCGGTCATCGTGGACAGGATGTAGTTCGACGTGCCGTTGACGATGCCCCACAGCGCCTCGACGCGATCGCTCGCGAGCCCCTCGCGGAGCACGCGGATGATCGGGACGCCGCCACATACCGCGGCCTCGTAATAGACATCGACGCCCTTGGCTTCGGCCGCACCGAACACCTCGGCGCCGTGCTCGGCGAGCAGGGCCTTGTTGGCGGTGACGACCTGCTTTCCGTTCGCGATCGCGGCGAGCACGGCGGCCTTGGCATCGGTCGTGCCACCCATGAGCTCGCACACGAGATCGATATCGGGGCGCGTGAGCACCGACTCGATATCGGTCGTGAGCAGCGAGCGATCGACCTCGACGACGCGGTTCGCTTTGTCTGGATCGCGGACCGCGATCGCGCGCACGGCGATACGAGCGCCGAGCCGGGCCTCGATGGCCTCGGCGTTATCCTCGAGCAGCTTCACGACACCGCCGCCGACGTTCCCGAGGCCGAGCAGGCCAACTCCGATGGTTCGCGTCACTGGCCGGCCTTCCGGTACGAGTAGTGTTCGGTCACGATCACCCACTGGCCGTTGTCCCGGCGCAGGACCATCGTGAGGACCCCGGACTCGGTCACCATCGTGACCTCATCACCGACCTCGCGCGTCATCACCGCGGTGGCGGTCGCCGACGACTCGCTGAGCGCGACCACGTTGATGTCCTTGAGCCGGATCACGATCTTCTGATAGCGCGCGAGACGGTCCTTGATCATCGCCTCGACGGATGCCCAGCCCACCATCACCCGGCCCTCGTGCACGAGCACCAGCTGCGCCTCGTGCGCGTAGAGCTTGATGAGCGCGTCGATGCCCTTGATCTGATAGGCCTGCCGCCACTGCTCGATCGTTCCGCGTGCGGCGGTGAGCACCTCCGGTGGGGTCGCAGGGCGCACGGGAACCGCTTCCGTGCCGCCGCTGGGGCAGCCCGCGACGAGGAGCGCGGCTACGAAAATCGCAGCGTGTCTCATGCGCGCTGTGTGTAACACGCGGGCGTGCGGGAGCGCGCTGTCGACGGACCGGCAGTTCGTTGCCAAGCTTTACACATGCCTCTAGATACCTATCCCAACGACGAAAAGCAGGCGACGCTCTCCATCATGTTGCTGTCGATCATGTCCGTCATCATCACCGGATTGATCGTGATGGCGGTGCTGTCCACCAACGCATGCTCGGTGTAACGTCCGCGGCATGACCGAGATCGTCTGGCTGCACGCACGCGAAGTTCTGGATTCACGCGGTAACCCGACCGTCGAGGCCGAAGTCGGTCTCGAGAACGGTGCGATCGGCCGGGCCATCGTGCCCTCCGGCGCATCGACCGGTGAGCACGAGGCACTCGAGCTCCGCGATGGTGACGCCAAGCGCTACCTCGGCAAGGGTGTCATCAAGGCCGTCAATCACGTTCGCGACGCCATCGCGCCGACCCTGATCGGCATGGACGCGAGCGATCAAGCCGGCGTCGACGCCGCGCTGATCCAGCTCGACGGCACGCCGATGAAGTCGAACCTGGGCGCCAACTCGATCCTGTCGGTGTCGATGGCCGTCGCTCGCGCGGCTGCCAACGCGCACGAGCTGCCGCTCTATCGCTACCTTGGTGGCGTCGGTGCAGTGACCCTGCCCGTCCCGCTGATGAACGTGATCAACGGCGGTGCCCACGCCGACAACAACCTGGACATCCAGGAGTTCATGATCGTCCCGGCAGGCTTCGAGCGGTTCGAGGATGCGCTCCGCGCCGGCGTCGAGGTGTTCCACACCCTCAAGAAGCTGCTGTCCGCACGCGGCAAGGTCACCAACGTCGGCGACGAGGGCGGCTTCGCTCCCACGCTCGACAACGGTGACGAGGCGCTCTCGCTCCTGATGGAAGCGATCGGCAAGGCCGGCTACGAGCCCGGCAAGCAGATCTCGCTCGCCCTCGACGTCGCTGCCAGCGAGTTCGTCGACAAGAAGACCGGCGTCTACACGTGGGAAGGTAAGCCGCGCTCGGCAGCCGAGCTCGTGGACATCTACGCCGGCTGGGTCGCGAAGTATCCGCTCATCTCGATCGAGGACGGCCTCGCCGAGAACGACTGGGAGGGCTGGAAGCTCCTCACCACGAAGCTCGGCAGCAAGGCGCAGCTCGTGGGCGACGACCTGTTCGTCACCCAGACGGCCCGCCTCAAGCGCGGCATAGAGGAGGGCATCGGCAACTCGATCCTCGTCAAGGTGAACCAGATTGGCAGTTTGACCGAGACCCTCGACGCCGTCCGCACCGCGCAGCACGCGGGCTACACGGCGATCATCTCGCACCGTTCGGGCGAGAGCGAAGACTCGTTCATCGCCGACCTCGCGGTCGCGACCAACGCGGGTCAGATCAAGACCGGCTCGGCGTCGCGCAGCGATCGGATCGCGAAGTACAACCAGCTGCTTCGCATCTGCGACCAGCTCGGCGACGAGGCGCGCTTCGCGGGCGCCGGCGTCTTCCGCCGCCGCTAGGCGCAGCGATGAGCTTCGCGGCCGGCGACCTCGACCTGGTGAAGAACTACTTCGAGGCGATGTTTGGTTGCGTCGTCGGTTGCGGCTGCTGGAAGTCTGGCTGGGACAACGCCGAGCAGCTAGCGCGCTTGCTCGCCGCGGACGAGCTCGACTACGCGATCGAGGTGCTCGAGGCTATTGAGCGCCTGCAGCGCGACCTGCAGCACAGCGACATGGTCGCGGTGGGCAAACACATGGAGATGCACCTGCCCACCGTGCTCGACTTCAATGAGTTCTTTGGACCGTCGGTGGACTTGCTGCGCGACGCGCTCGCGAAGTGAGGCGCTCGACCTCGCTTGGCAGCAGCAGCACCGGATACAGCGCGAGCATGCCGAACGGGAATGCGCCGAGCTTGAGACCAACCGCGATGCCGAGCTCGAACGCGACGCCGAGCCCGAGCCAGATCCAGCGCAAGCGGAGCCGGTTGCACCACGCGCGCACGCGGCCGGGCTTCTCCGGTGTCGCCGCGTAGTAGAGCCAGAGCAGATAGGCGACCGCGGTGATCTCGAACAGCATCGTCAGCGCGGTCGCGACCTGGGTGACCGGATACATCGCGACGATCACGTCGGGATCGAGGCGGCCGTTGTGCGGATCCATCAGTGCGTTCGCGAGCGCGGTGAAGCCGCCGTGCGGTCCCCAGCCCGCGCTCGACTTGTTCTGCGCCGCCGAGAAGTAGACCCACACGAGCTGGAGCAGCAGCAGATAGCGTGGCCACGCCGGCACGAGCGCAGGCATCGGCCGACCCCGGCGTCGCGCGATGAGCGAATCGATCGACCACTTCGCGTTGCACCGGGACAGCGCGAGGATCACGAGCACGATCCGCATCAGCACGTCGATCGCGCTCTCGCTGTTGGGCGCGAGCACCGCTTGCTCCGCTGACACGATCACGAACACGAGGCACGCCGGACGTGTCGCGAGCCCGATCCCGACGAGCACGAGTGGCACGAACGCGAGCCACCACAGTCCGTGCGCGGTGAGCTCGAGCGAGTCGGCCCAGCCCGAGAATCCCGTCGCGAATCCCTGGGGCCGCCGCGACCACAGTGGATCGATCAGCCCGACGTACCGGATCCACAGGTAGTCGCATGCGAGCACGAGCGCGACACCGATGCGCACGAGCGCGAGTGCCGTCGGCGATTCGCGGCGATCCATCAGCGCCACCCACGAT
This sequence comes from Haliangiales bacterium, assembly GCA_038322185.1. Classification (GTDB taxonomy): domain Bacteria; phylum Myxococcota_A; class Polyangia; order Haliangiales; family Haliangiaceae; genus JABFXX01. Next base: position 2,198 of record JBBQFU010000195.1, on the reverse strand, counting down.
CGCCAGATGCGGCTCACCGCAGGCTCCGGCCGCGATTGCGTGCGCGGGTCTCGACGAACGTGCCCGACGGCACGACGCCGTCGCGCGTCAGCTTCACGCGCTCGAGCTGCACGCGAACAACCTCCAGCTCGGGATGGCGCGCGAGCATACGCGTGATGATCCAGCCGGCGAACAGCGGGTACTGGTGCGGGATCGAAGCGATCGGGTCCCATGCGCCGCGCGGCCGCGTGTAGTCGATCAGGTCCGCGTCTTCCTGATGCCCGTCGTCGCCGGCACGAAACAGCAGGTGCCACTCCCCGGCTCCATCGCGGCCTTCGATCCACAGCCGGTAGCGGTCGACGCCCGGCGCCTGGTACAGCGCCCAGCGCTGCCCGATGCGCAGGTGCTCACCGATCAACACGACCGGTGTCAGCGCGACCCGCTGCGCGCGTCGAAGCGGCTCGACATACCCGCGCTGCCACTCGCGCGGCTTGTTCGGTAGCGGGCAGCCGTCGACGAGGCCGAAGAAGATCGCGAGTGCGATCAGCCCGGCTCGAACCTGCGGCCACCGCCCAGTCACGGCGCGAGGATAGCCCCCGTTACAGCAGCCAGTACAGCGCGAGCAGCGGCAGCACGAGCACCCTCGACAGCCGGAACACCCAGCTCGAGCGGCCGCTGTTGCGCTTGATGATGCGCTCGATCTCCGCGTTGCCGGCCTTGGTGAGCCCCGCGCCTGCCTTGACGTCGGCGAGGAACACATCGCTGCGCTCGATGCCGATGCCTTCGATGCCGCGGAACGCGTCCCTGAAGAATCGCCGCACGAACAGAAACGGAATCGAGAACACCAACGCCGCGCCTCCGGTGATCATGCGGATGGCGGCCACCGCGGCGAGCATCACGCACCACGCATACGCGGGCTCCGCGCGTACGTCCCACAGCAGCCAGAGCAAGCTCGGCAGCGCGACAATCGACGCTGCGTCGGCGAGGATGAATGCGAACCGCACGGTCGGCCAGCGGCTCCAGCTCGCCAGGTCGAGGAGCTGGCTCACCCCGCTCATCGCGGCGATGACGCTCCACACGACGACCAACACCGCGCCGAACGTGGTCAGCGTGCTGACCACCACGGGCACCTGAGTCGTATTGCTCTCGACGATCGACCATGCCGCCAGCAGCATCGCGTGACCCGCGAACGACGCCAGGTACGTCATGAGCGCGAGGAACAGGACCACGCGCACGTTGCGCAGGTGCGCCGGGGTCAAGTGCGCCTCCCGCTTGAGCGCATCGAACGCGAACGCGCTGGCGATCATCTCCTCGACGATCGTCACGACGTGGAGCCCGAGCGCGACGGCCAGCAGCACGAACGCCACGTTCGTCACGTGTGGAAGTCCATACAGCATGTTGCCCAGGCCGAGCGCGAGGCCGAGCGACACGAGCATCGCCTCGACCCGCGCGAGCCAGAAGATCATCCGGGCCAGCCGCGGCTGGCCGATCCGGAATCGCGCATGGCCGAGCTCGTGGGCCGCGATCGCCCAGAACGCCGGGTCGCGCTTGAAGTACACGTCCTCGGTGAGCTGAATCTTCAGCTCGTCGATGTGATACGCGTTGCGCGAAAACTTGGCGCGGTCGTCGGTGACGATCGACCGCACGCCGAGCCCGAGTACGGCGACCTTGCGCTCGAGCCACTGCCCGGCCGTCTCCGGGAGCGTGTCCGGCGTCGCATGATCGAGCCGGCTCTTGGCGCGCATGTACAGCGTGTGCGCGACCTTGCTCGCGATCCACGGCAGCTGGATCAGCACGAACAGCGGCCACCAGGCGAGGAGGAACTGGGTCACGGGTTGACGATAAACGTCGGTCTCGCCACCCGATCGCGCAAGCTGGCGATTGTCGCTTTCCCCGGGAATAATGCCTCGGGGACCGCAGCCATCACGACAACATCATGAAGACGTACGGAGACGACCACAACTACATGAAGACGTGCGGGGACGTAAGGCGCGCAACAACTCGAGCCGCTTGTCCACGCACCGGACCGAGGACACCTAAGGGCTGTCCCGTAATGCTGCCATTACGAAACATGTCGGTTCGCCAAGGACCGTTCCGACGTGGTCCTGCACGCATGCAGGTCTCATCCGGGGTTGGTCACTTGGCCGTGCCGACGTTCGCCGAGCCACCGATGCTCTCGGTGTGCGCTCGTCAGGCCCCGCAGGTGCGGGCAGCGTGAC
>JBBQFU010000194.1:0-17314 GCA_038322185.1 Haliangiales bacterium | reverse complement strand
CCGGTGTGCTGAGAATTTTGTCTGCGGCAGCAACACGCCACCGCACGGAGCCGTTCGGCGCGATCGCGTACAGGCGCTTGTCGAAGCTACCCACGTAGATCGTGCCATCCGCACCCAGCGACGCGCCGCCGCGGATATCGCCCGCCGTGATCACGCGCCAAGCAACACTGCCTGCCGGTGTGATCGCGTAGAGCGCCTTGTCGTCGCTTCCGACGTAGATGGTGCCGTCGGCGCCGATCGTCGGTGATGCATCGACGTCGCCGCCGGTGCGCAGGTCCCACTTCTTGGTGCCGTCGGGCGCGATCGCGTAGAGCGCGTCGTCCGCGCTGCCGACGTACACGGTGCCGTCGGGTGCGAGTGCGGGCGTCGACGCGACGTGCTCGGCGGTCGCGAGCTTCCAGCGCAGCGTGCCGTCCGCCCACACCGCGTGGACGCCATCGCCGCCGACGTAGATCGTTCCGTCGGGACCGATCGTCGGGCCGCCGTCGACATCGCAACGCGACGACTCGGGGCCAAAGCCCTTCGGATCGCAGTCGCCGAGGCGCAGCTTCCACTTGAGCGTGCCGTCCGCCTTGATCGCGTAGAGGTGATCGTCGTCGGAGCCGATGTAGATCGTGCCGTCCTCGGCGATCGCGGGCGTGCTCCACGAGCGATCGCCCGTCTTGAACGTCCACTTCACCTTGCCGGCTGGCTCGATCGCATAGAGACCGCCGTCGTGCGACGTGATGTAGATCGTGCCGTCGGGACCGATCGTCGGCGAGCCCGCGACCGGACCTTTGACATCGACCTTCCACAGCTCCTTGGGCGCCTTCGAAGGTGCCGGGCCGCCGCGCCGGCCGGTATGCCGCGCATCGCCGCCAAACATCGCGAACGGCGGCGGGCCCTTGACCGGATCGATCGTCGCGCCACCATCACCGCGGGACACGGTGGTCTGGCCGACCGGCTGCGGATCGACACACACCCCCTGCTCGCAGACTCGCGGCTCGCGACAGTCCGTGTCCTTGGAACACCCGACCTTGCTTGCCTGCGTGCCCGAGCAGCCCAGCTGCACAGCGGCCATCGCGGCCCAAAGTGGCGACACGAGCGACCCTACTATGCTTTAGGCAGGTCGTTCGAAAAACGCTCGGCGAGCTTCTCGAAGTAGCGGCGCGTCTCTTCGAGCACCACGGGATCTTGATCTGGATACATGCGAATGCCGTGAGCGCCGAACGGATCGGTCGTCACGGGACCGACGGGCAGGCCGCCGACGATTCCGGTTTGCTCGTGATAGAGCAGCGCCAGAACCTCCGAGTGATTCTCGGGGACCAGAAAGGTCCTTCGTCCGAGCTCGGGACGCCCGTCTTTGAAGCCGTCGACGAGCTTGGCCATGTCCGACGCCTCAGAGTGTAGCCGCGTGCCGAGCCACAGAAAAGGCCCAACGGCCCGTGATCACGTTTAGTCTGGGGGCCCGTGCTCGAGCTGTGGTTCGATTTTTCGTGCCCCTATGCGTACCTCGCGTCACGTCGAGCACCGCATGTCGCACGTGCCGCCGGGGTCGCGCTGGTCTGGAAGCCGATGCTCCTCGGTGGCGTGTTCCGAGGGATCGGCAGCGCTGCCGAGGGGCCCATGGTTACGCTGGCGGCGGCCAAGGCTCGCCACAACATCCACGACATGCACCGGTGGGCCGAGATATTCGGCGCGCCGTTCCGGCTACCCGCGGCCCACCCGATGCGAACGGTCCGGGCCCTGCGGACCCTCCTGGCCCTCCCCCACTCCCGGTGGCCGGTGGCGATCGAGGCGATCTATGCCGCGTACTGGCAACGTGCCGAGGACATCACCCGTGACGAGGTGATCGGCGCCACCCTGCGCAGCGCGGGTGTGCCCGATTCCGACATCACCGCCGCACAGGCCCGCGCCGATGACGCCGACATCAAGGACGACCTGCGCAAGCGCACCGACGAGGCGATCGGCCTTGGCATCTTCGGTGCGCCCGCATGGATCCTGCGCCGGCCGGGCGGGACCACGCTGATCTGGGGTCAGGATCGGATCCCGTGGGTCGACGCCGCGCTCACCGGCTGGGATCCGGACGCCGGGCCACCGCCGGCGGGCCCACGCGGCTTCGGCACGGGTGCGCAAGGGTTCACATCACCGTCGACGCTCGATGTCTACTTCGATGTCGCGAGCCCGTTCGCCTATCTCGGACTCACCCAGCTTCCCGCGCTCGCGCAGGTCACCGGCGTCACGCCGCGGCTTCATCCGATCTTGCTCGGCGCGTTGTTTCGCGACGTCGGTCAGGTCGATGTCCCGCTCCACGCGATGCCCGCGCCGAAGTCCCGCTACGTCCTGCTCGAGATGGCGCGCTGGGCTCGGTGGTGGGGCGTACCGCTCGTCCAGCCGGCGAAGTTTCCGCAGCGCACCGTCGCCGCGCAGCGCCTGTGCCTGCTCGCGGCCGAGCAGAGCTACACCGATGGCATCGCGCTCGCGATCGCATTGGGCCGCGCGATGTGGGCCGAGCAGCGTGACCTCGAGGACGACGCGACGCTGCGCGCGGTGCTCACCGGGTGCGGCCTGCCCGCCGCGTGGGTCGAGCGCACGCAGGACCCCGGGGTGAAGGCAGCGCTCGCGGCGAAGACCGCACAGGCCAAGGCGGCCGGTGCGTTCGGTGCCCCGACGTGGATCGTCGACGAGAAGTATCTGTTCTGGGGCCAGGACCGGCTCGAATTCGTGATGCGTGCACTCGGCGGCTGGCGGCCGCAGCACGGATGATTGCCGCGACGATCGTGTGCGCGGTTGCATGTCTCGTCCTCGTCGGTGCGGAGTATGGCAAGCGCCGGCAACTGCGCATCGCCAGCAAGACGATCGCGTCGCTCGCGTTCATCGCCGTCGGTGTCTTCGCGATGCGCTCCGCTCCCTCGAGCGCGTTCGCGACGTGGATCGTGATCGGCCTCGTGCTGGGCGCGGTCGGCGATGTCGCGCTGCTCGGCCGCGGTGACAAAGCGTTTCTCGCGGGGCTTGCCGCGTTCCTGCTCGGCCACATGGCGTATGTCGTCGCGATCGCCCAGCTCGCACCGCCGGCGCAGTGGATCCACCCGCTCGCGATTGCCCCGCTTGTCATCGGTGGCGGCGCTCTCGCGTGGTTGTGGCCACGGCTTGGCGACATGCGCCTGCCGGTGATCGTCTACGTGTTGACGATCGTCACCATGGTCGCCGGTGCACTCGCGCCGAAATCTATGGAACACCCGGTGTTGACCACGGGGGCGATCCTGTTCTTTGCGAGCGACCTTGCAGTCGCACGCGACAAGTTCGTCGAGCCTGGCTTCACGAATCGCGTGTGGGGACTGCCCTGCTATTACGCTGGACAGCTCCTCATCGCGTGGTCGCTGCTGCCGTGAGCTAGGTGCGCGGCTTCTTGCCGCGCTTGGCCCGCTTGGCCTTGCTACGGCCGAGGCCGCGCTTGTGCGCCGCCTTCTTCTTGGACTTCATCCGGCGGTCCTTGAGGCGCCGCACTTGCTTGAACTTCGGACGGGACTTGAGTTTGCGCTTGGTACGACCAGCCATAGGGCCGTCTATACCATCGCTCGGCCGATCTGTAACCAGTGGGCCCGGCCGTCGTATACCCCTACCCGGTCGAATGGCCGATCCCAAGGACCTCATGCAGCGCTATCAGGACGGCGATGCCAGCGCGTTTCGCGAGCTTTATGGGCTCCTGGCGCCGCGTCTGCTCGGCTATCTGATGAAAATGGCGCGGAGCCGGGCCCTCTCGGAGGACCTGCTGCAGCAGACATTCCTGAAGGTGCATCGGGCGCGCGGGGCCTACGTCCGCGGCGCGGATCCCCTGCCATGGATCTACTCGATCGCCCACCGGACCTTCATCGACGAGGCGAGGCGCAAGAAGCGCGCGATCGTGAATGTCGGCGCCGACGACGAGATTCCCGAGGTCGCCGCCGGCATCGACGGCCAGACCGCCGCCAGCCGCGACGAGTCCCGCGTCGATCCGGAGCTCGCGAAGGCCGCCCTCGACGCGCTCGCACAGCTCCCCGAGTCTCAGCGCGAGGCCGTGGTCCTCACCAAGCTCGACGGCAAGTCGGTGGCCGAGGCCGCGGAGATCGCCGGGACCACCGTCGGAGCGATGAAGGTCCGCGCGCATCGCGGCTACGAGGCGCTGCGCAAGCTCCTCGGTGGCAGGCCCGCGGCCGAGAAGGCCGCCGGAGGGCACTCGTGAGTGACGACATCGCAAGGCCCGGTCCTGCCGGAGATGCCGAAGGCGGTGCGGGGTTGATCGATCGTCTCGCCCGCGAGCCGGCGCCGGCCGTGCCCGTGCTGTCGGCCGCGGTCGAGGCCGAGCTCGGGGCGCTCGTCCCGGTGGCCCCGCGCCGCCCGCTGCGCCAGCTCGGGATGCTCGTCGGTATCTCGCTCGTCTACGGCGCGGGCCTGCTCGCCGCGCTCACGATGCGCCGTGACATGGACGAGCTGCCGGCGGCTTGGATCGGCGCAGCCGGCGTCGCGTGGCTGCTCGGCTTCGTGGTCCCGTCGTACCTCGCGCTCGTGCCGCGCCCCGGGTCGATGACGCCGCGCTGGCAGTGGGCGGCGGCCAGCGCGATCATCACGTCGATCGCGTTCATCACACTCGGTCTGCTCGTCCATCCCAGCGGCGAGACCAGCGTGCACTACGGTGCCCAGCACTTCGCGCGCGGTCACACCTGTCTCGAGATCGGGCTCGCGGCTGCGCTCGTGCCCGTCGTCGTCGGTGCGCTGTTCCTCCGCGGTGCTCTGCCCGTCGGCTCGCGCTGGATCGCCGCCGCGCTTGGCGCCGGTGGCGGCTGCCTCGGCGGGCTCGTGCTCCACATGCACTGCCACATCGCCGACGGGCTCCACGTCGGGCTCATCCACGGCGGCGTCGTGGTTCTCTCGGCATTGATCTCGGCGGCGCTCGCACCGCGCGCGACCGATCGTCTGCTGCGCTAAGCTGGGCTGTTGGACAAGCTGCCGAACTAGTCCTACGCTCAGCCGATGATCGGGCTGGTCCTCTCGTGCGAGCACGCGTCGTGGACGCTGCCGCCCGGCGTCGATCTCGGCGTCGAGCCGGCGGATCTGCGGTCGCAAGCCGGCTGGGATCACGGCGCCTACGACATTTCCTCGCGCCTGTCGGAGGCGGTCGGCCTGCCGGTGCACGCCGGGCTGTTCACGCGGATGTTCGTCGACCTGAACCGCCCGCCCGATCACCCCGATGTGGTTCCCGCGGTGTCGTACGGCGCGCCGGTCCCCGGCAATGCGCACCTGTCCGCCGGTGATCGCGCCGCGCGGATCGCGACGTTTCACACGCCGTACTGGGACGCTGTTCGCCGCGATGTCGCCGCGCGGTTGATCGATTGCGGCGCCGTCTTGCACTTCTCGTCGCACAGCTTCGCGCCCGAGCTCGATCCACAGCTGCGCACCTACGACGTGGGCGTGCTCTACGACCCGGTGCACTCGTTCGAGGCCGAGCTCGCGGAGCGGCTGATGTTCCAGCTGCGCGCCGCCGGCCTCAACGTGCGCGCGAACCAGCCCTACTCGGGCACCGGTCCGGCGCTGTGCACGTCGCTGCGCGAGGAGCTCGCGGGCAAGCGCTACGCCGGCATCGAGCTCGAGACCAACCATCTCGTCACGCGCACCGCGGGTGGCTGCGCACGCGTCGCTGCCGCGCTCGTGCCGTTTCTCGAATCGCTCAACGATTAGAGCAAGTCGACGGTCGCGAACACCGACCGCACCGACTCGAGGCCCGACGCCGCCGACGCGATCGACGTGTACATCTCGCTCACACCGACGATCTCGTTGTTGCCCGCACGCAGCGTGAAGTAGTACGCGCCGTCCGTCGCGGTCTCGATCGTGAACGCCTCGGCCCTCGCCGCTGCACCCTGCGCCGAGAACGCGCCGTTCCAGGCCGCCGCCTCCGTGTCGTACGCCTCCGAGCTGAGGATGATCTCGCCGTTCTGCGCGAACAGGTTGAAGTGGAACTTCCCGGTGTCGCCGGCCGTGACCTCGGCGCGTGCGCCGGCGGCGGTGACCGTGTGATCGAGGTAGCTCGTCAGCGCACGCACGCACGCACCGATCGCGCGCGTCGCGTTGCTCTTCGACGAGTACGACTGCGTGTGACCGATGATCTCGCCATTACCGGCGACCACGTGAAGGAGCCAGCCGTTCGCCGCCTGCACCACGCGGTAGCGCGACGGATCGACACCGTTGTTCATCACCGACAGCGCGCCGTTGATCGCGCCGGTGCGCGACTTGTAGGCCTCCGAGGTCACGAGGATGCGGTGGTTGCCCGCGACGAGATGAAAGTGCCACTGGCCATCGCTGGCCTGCCAGACGTCGAACGAGCCTGGCGCCGTGACCGTGTCTTCCGTCGAGAACGTGCTGTCGTCACCGGAGCTGGCGCATCCAACCGAGAACGCCGCCACCGAGAGCGCCAAAGAGAACAAGATGTGCTTCATGTGGCGAAGAGCCGCCACTCGCCGTGCAGTCGCACGAAAAGTGCGCTGAACCGGGTTACCGGCGTCAGGGCGCTGGGATGCGCGCGTCGAAATCGACCCACACGCGCGGGTCGTTGCGGCAGTCGTAGGCGCGGCAGGCGCCCGGGCGCCGCTCGTAGATGGTGCACGCGCCCTCGGCGTTCATGCACACGCAGCGCTTGGTCTCGGGCTCGCGAGGCAGCGCGTAGGGCTGATGGATGTCGAACGGGATGCCGCCCTCGGCGACGTCCTGCGCCGACAGCGTCACGTCCATCGTGCAGCACTTCGCGCGGCACAGCGGGATGCGCGCAGCGCAGTCGATGTCCGTGCTCGGCACCTGGTACTTGTCGCGAAACATCGCGAGCCGAACGGTCGACCGCTCGTTGCCGACGCGAGAGATCAGGCGGCGAAACGAGTCCGGGAGCTGACCGCGGAGGATCAGGGTGTCGACCAGCCACTCGAGGCGGCGGGCGAGATCCGCGTGGTCAGGCCGCTTCTCGAGAGACGCGGCCACAGCAGCCAGTTCCTCGACGAGGTCCGCATCGATCGGTGGCGGTTCCGCCATGTGGGGACGGTAACAAATATTTCGGCCCCGTCGAACCGGCTCGTAGGTTAGGTTCCGCCGCGATGATGAGGAGCTTCCAGCTCGGGGTAGTCGCGCTCGCCCTCTCGGCGTGCGCGAATAGCGGTAAGGACGGGACCGGCGACGATGGCGGCGGCAGCGGCGGCGGCGGTGGCGGCGGGAACGAGATTCCGCCCGACGCGGCGGCGGTCGCAAAGGCGACGCGCTTCGTCGTGATCGGTGACACCGGCAAGGGCAACGCCGATCAGCGTCGCGTCGGGATGGCGATCCGCGACCTGTGCGCGATGCGCGGCTGCGACTTCGTGCTGATGCTCGGCGACAACATCTACGACGCCGGCGTCGACTCGGTCACGCACGGCGACTGGCAGACCAAGTTCGAGGTGCCCTACAACGACGTGAACCTGCCGTTCTACGTCGCGCTCGGCAACCACGACAACGGCGGCAAGATCCTGTTCTACGATGCGCCCGGCATCGGCAACGAGTTCGAGCGCGGCAAGATCGAGGTCGACTACACGCAGGTGTCGACCAAGTGGAACATGCCCGCGACGCACTATACGTTCACGTGGGGCGACGTCGGGTTCATCGTGCTCGACACCAACGCGATCATCTGGGACGACACGACCTACGGCGATCAGACGCAGTGGATGCCGAGCGCGATCGCCGCGGTCTCGGGCAAGCGCTGGGTGTTCACCGCCGGTCACCACCCGTATCGCTCGAACGGCACGCACGGCAACGCCGGCGACTACGACGCGCCGGAGCTGGCGGGCATCCCGATCTCGAACCCGCTTCCGATCCAGGACGGCGAGCACGTGAAGGACTTCTTCGACGCGCACGTGTGCGGCATCAGCCAGGTCTACTTCGCGGGTCACGATCACTCGCGCCAGTGGCTCAACGAGCCGGGCGCGCTGTGCGGCACCGAGATGATCATCAGCGGCGCCGGTGCGTCGACGACGCAGATCGAGGACCGCGGCAACGACGCGTTCTACGAGGATGCGACCAAGGTCGGATTCATGTACGTGGTCGTCGACGGTGACACGTTCACCGGCGAGTTCCGCGATGGCAACGGTGCGCTCGACTACTCGCGCACGTTCCAGCGCCCGTAAGGCTAGTCGTCGCGGCTGAGCTCTTCGACGAGCTTGGCGACGAGATCGAGCGTCGTGTCCACGGAGGTCGGGGACACGCGCGTGAGCGCGCGCCGCGTGGCCGCCTCGACGGTGCCCTTGTTCATGGCGTTGATCTTCTTGCCGCCAGCCGTGAGCTTGAAGCGGGCGCGGCGGCGATCCTTGGGATCGACCTCGCGCAGGATCAAGTCTCGCGCTTCGAGCCGGGCGAGCACGCCGGTCAGGGTGCTCGGGTGCTTGCCGAGCATCGACGCGATGTCGCTCGCGGTCTGCCCCGGCTTCTGGCCGACGAGCCGGATCACCAGGCGCTGCGGCCCGGTGACACCGATCGTCTGGGACATGCGCTTGGACCGCACGTCGAGCGCGTGCACGAAGTCCCACATGCGCTGCATGAACTGCAGGGTCTCGCCAGCGGGCTGTAGCTGCGGCTTCTCCGACGCCATGCATCGCCACACTATCACAGCCATCAGACGGCCTACCGCCGCGACGCTGCGGTAGTGTTCGCGCGTGCGGGTGATCGAACAGGCGCGTCTGTGGTTCCGCGAGGGGACTTCCGACAAGGTCTACGAGGTCGATCTCGTCGAGATCGTCGCCGGTCAGTACGTCGTGAACTTCCGGTTTGGCCGGCGCGGCGCCCCGCTCAAGGACGGCACCAAGACGCCGCTTCCCGTCGACGCCGCGAAGGCGCGGACGATCTTTCAGAAGCTGGTCGACGAGAAGCTCGCCGGCGGCTACCAGCCCGTCGGCGCGGCCGGCGCAGCTCCTGCGCCCGCTCCGCGCGGTGCCCCGGCCCCGGCTGCCCGCGCGGGCGATGGCGGCAACCAGCTGATCGGCTACCTGCGCCAGGGTGCGCGCAGCCCGGTCCCGCTGGGCCCCGTGCTGTGGCGCGTGGCCGATCTCGACATGAAGGAGGCCGAGCCCGTGCTGCTCGAGCTTCTCGGCTCGACGTTCGTGCCGCGCGAGCTCGTCGGCAAGCGCGAGGCCTGGCGCCACCTGATCGTGTTCGCGCTCGTTCGCTGCGGCTCGTCGGCGAGTGTGCCAGCCCTGGTGGCGCTCGCCGACGATCAGCACACGCAGCCCCACTTGCGAGACCTCGCCCGGCTCGCGGTCGCGCGCATCGACGCGCCCCGTGCGCGTGACATCGGCAAGCGCCTGCTACCGCGCACGCTCCAGGACGAATACGAAAAAGGCGATGGCGCCGCGCTCGCACGCGCGTGCGAGGAGCTGCTCGCCGTCGACGCGATGCGCGCCCGCAGCGCTGCGGTCGGCCTCTACTACATGAACGACGCGGTCAGCCGCCAGGCGGTGCTCGCGATCGCGCGCGTCGCGCGGCTGTCGAACGCCGAGGCCACGATCATCCGCGGGTTGTTCCGCCTCGCTGAGGCCCGCCGTGACGGCGAGATGTACGGCTTGATTGCGCGCCGCATCGACGCGCACACCGGCGCACGCAAGCCGTTCTCGCCGAGGACGCGGCAATACCTGCGGCGCCGCGTGGCTCGCGTGCTCCGCCGGCTCGGCCGCGCCGGTTCGCCCGACTACACCAAGATGTCCGCGGCGCTGTTGCTCGGCTACGACGACGAGGATGCTGTCGAGCCGAAGCGCAGCGATTACAACCACCGCTACGACCGCTTCGCGCCGTTCCACGCGTTCAACGAGATCTTGCACAAGCACAGCCCGCGCTTTCAGCTGTCGCACCACACGCTCTCGACGTGGCGGCTCCGCGATCGTGTGCAGGCCGATCCGCCGGCGCCGCCCGTGCGCGAGGAGCAGTTCCCGGCCCTGTGGGACCGCGACCCGACCACGCTGTGGGACTTGATCAGCCGCAGCGGCGCCACCCCGGTGCAGCAGTTCGCGACCCGCGCGCTCCGCGCGAACAGCGCATACACCGCGACGCTCCGCGACGAGGCACTCGGCATGGTGCTCGGCACCGGTCACATCATCGCGCAGCGGTTCGCCTTCGAGATCGCGCGCACCCGTCCGCTCTCGACCGAGCTCGCGCGCGGCGCGCTGCTCAGCGAGATCCCCGAGGCCCAGCAGTGGGTCGTGTCGTGGGTCGACGCGAATGCAGCAGCGGTCGCCGCCGATGCCGACATGATCGCGCTCCTCGTCACCGGCAAGGTGCAGGCGGTCCGCGAGGCCGCCGTGCGCGTGCTGCTCGGTCGGACGGTGAGCCCCGACGTCGCGCGCAGCGCCGTGATCCGTGCTCTCGCGATCCTGCTCGGTCTGTCGAATACGCCAGCCAACGCGGAGCGTGCCGGCGGCGCGGTCGCGACCATCCTGCGCGTGCTCGCCGAGCCGCTGCAGGACATCAGCCCCGACGTCCTGCGCGACCTCGTGCGCCACCCGCTCGCGGCCCTCGGCGAGCTCGCCGGCGAGCTGATCATGCGGCACCGCCACCGCGACAACCTGCCGGTCGACCTGATCGAGGCGATGCTGGGCTCGCCGCACGCGACGGTGCGCACGCTCGGTGGCCGGCTGCTCGCGCAGACCCCGCCCGAGGTCGCGAAGGATGATCTCGACGCGCTCGAGATGTTCGCGCTGTCAGGCAACCACGAGCTGCGCGAGGCCACGCGTGTGCTGCTCGGTGAGGTCGCCAAGCGCTATCCCGATGTCGGCCGCGCGCTCGCGGCCCGTCTCGTCGACGCGCTGCTCCGCGCGCAATCACCAGGTGCACCGGCACACGTGGTGTCGCTGCTCCGCAACGAGCTCGCCGGCACGCTGCCAAAGATGCCGCCCGCCACGATCATGCGGCTGATCGGTGCGCTATCGCCCCACGCGCGCGATGCGGGTGGCCTGCTCCTGCCGCAGCTCGGTCCCGACGACATCGGCCTCGATGACATCGCGCGCCTCGCCGGCCACGAGTACCTCTCAGTGCGCCAGGGTGCGTGGGCACTCGCCCGCGCGTCGATCCCGCGCTACCGGCTCGCGCCCGTCGCGCTCGCCAAGCTCGTCGATACGCAGTGGGACGACAGCCGCGCCTTCGCGATCGGCTTCATCCGCGACGAGGTCGGCGCCGACAAGCTCGGTGCCGAGGCGATCATCACGATCTGCGACTCGATCCGTCCCGAGGTTCAGGACCTCGGCAAACAGCTGCTGTACTCGCAGTTCAAGGACACCGACGGCAGCGCGTATCTCACCAAGCTCGCCGAGCATCCCTCGACGAACATGCAGCTGCTGGTGTCGACGCTGCTCGACCGCTTCGTCACGGATGTCGATAAGCTCAAGGCGCTCGCGCCGTTCTTTGCGACCGTGCTGTCGCAGGTCAACCGCGGCCGCGTGGCCAAGGAGCGCGTCATGGTGATCCTGCGCCGCGAGGCTGCCAAGAGCGCCGAGGCAGCTGCCGTGCTCGCGCCGCTCCTCGATCGCCAGTCCGCCACGGTCGCGATCACGCAGAAGCATCCGATCATCGCGACGATGGTCGACATCCATCACCTGTATCCAGACGTGCCGCTACCGCTGTCCGTCGTGAAGCCGAAGGGAGCCGCGTAATGCTGTTCGAGCACCGTTACGCCGGTTCGTCCCTCGTGCGCCAGGACGCGAATTCTTCGGGCCTCGCCTTCGTGCCCGACACGCTGCGCGAGCCGACCTACTTCCGCGGCAGCATCGCCAAGCAGGTCGAGTTCCGCGAGGCGATCAGCGCGCTGCACGACGTGGTGACCAGCGACCTGCGGTTCGTGCCCAAGGATCGCACCGCGTACATGCAGTGGCGCGAGCAGCAGAGCTACGTCGACCTCGCCAAGGTCGCCGGCGATCAGGCGAAGGTCGCTGCCGAGATCACGGCGCTGTCGTCGGAGCTCGCGCGCCTCGAGAACAGCTCGTCGGGCCGCCGCCGCAACTTCTACAGCGCGCGGCAGAAGTACTTCGACTTCCTCTACAACCGCGACCGCGAGCTGTGGTTCAAGCTCGATCCCGTCATCACGGTGCACCCCGACCAGGTGTTCTTCGAGTGCTTCTCGAAGGACGAGTCGAGCTACGGCCGCCTCGCTGCCAGCTACAACGTGTTCTCCGAGCTCGGCGACCGCGCTTGCGGCACCACGAACATCGACTACAGCGAGAAGCTGTACGGCGAGTTCCAGAAGATCCGCAGCTACAAGACCACCACGCTTGACATCGACCCGGGTGGATTCAACGTGCAGACGTCGATGGAAGCCGGGTACCGCGAGGTCAAGATCGACGTGCCCGACACCTGGGTGCGCGGCTTCCTCCAGGTCAGCTCCGCCGCGACGCTCAAGGCGAACGTCGTCGAGCTGCACCCGATGGACGTTCACAACCTGTGCTTCGTCCTGCGCCGCAACAAGGAGCTGTTCGGGCCCCGCTCGCTGCGGTTCAAGCTCACGCCCGGCGGTCCGGTGTCGGTCGTCGTCGAGCCGTGGAACCACGTGGTCCAGATGCCGCGCTCGCGGCAGACCGACGGCAACGGCGGCGAGATCCGCGTGTGGGGTCGCCGCCGGCTCCACATCCTCGAGCGCCTGCTGCCGCGCGCCAAGCGCGTGCGCCTGTTCCTCCTCGGTACCGGCCTGCCCACGTTCTGGGTGGTCGACATGGGCGAGCTGTCGTTCACGCTCGGCCTGTCGGGCTGGACGCAGAACAACTGGTCCGAGTCCGGCAACTTCGATCTGATGGCCGCGCGCGAGGAGGTCGATGACATCACGCGCCAGCGCGTGTTCACCGAGCTCGGCAACACGTGGTTCGCCACCCCCGAGGAGCTCGCCGCGAAGACGAACCTCGCCACGCCGGTCGTCGCGTCGGCGCTCGCTGGCTGGGTCCAGGCCGGCCGCGCGATCTATGATCTCGACAAGGGCGTGTATCGCAAGCGCGAGCTGACGCGCGACCCGCTGCCGATGGAGAAGCTACGCTTCGCCAATGCGCGCGAGGAGGCCGCGGCGCAGCTGCTCCACCGCGGCAAGATCGCGATCGACAAGGTCGACACCGCCGAGGGCCTCGCGCTCACCGGTCGGGTGCAAGACCGCGCCAAGCTCTACGCGGTCGAGCTCGTGTTTGACGCCGACCGCAGGCTCGTCGAGGGCGAGTGCACGTGCGACTACTTCATTCGCAATCGGCTCCACAAGGGGCCGTGCGAGCACATGCTCGCGATGCGCGCCGCCCATCGCCGTGGCGTCAACGACGTGATCACGTTCCAGACGCAGCAGGCGCAGGTCCAACCGCGTCATGCATCGGCGGCGGCGCAGACCTCGCTGCGCGACAACTTCCAGGCCGCCTATCGCCGCTCGATCGCCCGCGCTGCGGAGCTGCGCAGTGCAGGCCGCGTCGATGACGCGCTCGACGAGCTCGAGCGTATCGCGCGCCTGGCTCCGCCTGACAGCGACGAGGCCGGCCGCATCGCCGAGGTGATCGCCGAGTCGCGCTTCGATGCCGGCCAGCACGACGCTGCCAAGGACGCCGCCGAGCGTGCGCTCAAGCGGTTCCCGACCAGCCTGCTCGCGCTGCGCATCAAGCGTGATTCGCTCGTCGAGCTCGACGATGTCGGCTCGGCGATTCCGGTCGCGCGCGCGCTCGCTCACGTCGACAACAAGCCGAACCGCTGGGACGAGCTGTGCGTGCTGTGCGACAGCATCGCCGACCACCGCGCGATGTATCAGTTCGCCGAGGAGGGCCTGCGCCTCCACCCGCGCAATCCCACGCTCGTCTCCCATCGCGACAATGCCAAGGCGAACCTGCCGGCCGACCAGCTGCCACCTCCGCTGCCCGACGATGCAGCGGCCCGGCCGTCGTGGTGGCGCCGCGCGGTCAGTGCGGTCACCGGCCGACCGGCAACCACGCCGCCGCCGACGATCGATTCGCGGCTCGACAAGATCCTGATCGAGCTCGCGAAGGTCGCGCAGGTCCGTGACCGCGAGGCCGTGCTGCAGCTGCTGCGTGTCGCGCACGCCGGTGCCGACCGCGACGAGGCTCGCGTGTTCGCACTCGCGGCCACGCTCAAGGACAGTCCCTTCGTTACCGGACTGCCCAGCGATCAGGACCTGCTTGCGCTATTGCGGCGCGCACTCAGCTGACGGATAGTCCGCGACGCGTGGCGGGTAGTCCTAGACCTTGCAACCTGGGCGGCGGATCGCCGTCCATGCGATCAACCCGCGCATACATCACTGGCTCACTCAATACTGTGTGTCCGCAGGTACTACCAGGAGATTCCGAGGGGGTTTTCGCGAAAGCGAATGCGCCCGGTAGTACCCGCGGCCACTCGAGCCGAGCGATCCAGTCCGAGGCGTAGACGAAGGTAACTTCTCGCCACGCATTTTTTTACCGATGGCCTCTTCCAACAACCCACCGCGCAATCGTCAGGAGCTCTACGCTCGCATCGCGCAGGGTGGCCAGGACGACGTCATCTTCGACGAGATGGTCCGGCTCGGCTTCTGGCCGCCCGCACCGCCGCCGACAGATCCGCCGGACGAGATGCACCGCATGCAGCAGCTGCGGGTGCGGCTCACCACGCTGCGCACGCAGGCCGCGACGCTCAAGAACGTCGCGCAGCTCGAGAAGGATCTCAAGAAGCAGCGGCTCGCCGACTCCAAGCGCAAGCGCGAGGAGAACAAGCAGAAGAAGCTCGCCCTGCGCGCCGCCTCGCGCGCCGAGACGCAGGTCAAGAAGACGCGCGAGCTGACCTACCTCGGCACGCAGGTCTCCGCCGGTCTCGGCCCCACGCCCGATCGCCGCATCTCCGATGTCG
Organism: Haliangiales bacterium; assembly: GCA_038322185.1. Classification (GTDB taxonomy): domain Bacteria; phylum Myxococcota_A; class Polyangia; order Haliangiales; family Haliangiaceae; genus JABFXX01. The sequence continues at coordinate 2,458 of JBBQFU010000194.1, read as the reverse complement.
CGAAGCTCACCGCGCAGAAGCTACCGATCGTGAGCACCGCGCCCGAGCTCGCGGCCGCGATGAAGATGACGCTCGGCGCGCTGCGCTACCTCGCCTTCTCGCGCGAGGTGTCGACCACCTCGCATTATCACCGCTTCACGATTCCCAAGAAGACCGGTGGTGAGCGCGTGATCAGCGCGCCGCACAAGCGCCTCAAGGCGGCGCAGCACTGGATCCTGCACAACGTGCTCGAGCCCCTCGCGCTCGCCGAGCAGGCGCACGGCTTTGTCGCCGGCCGCTCGACCGTGACCAACGCCCTGCCCCATCTCGGCGCCGCGGTCGTCGTCAATGTCGACCTCAAGGACTTCTTCCCGACGGTGACCTATCGCCGCGTGAAGGGCATGTACAAGAAGCTCGGCTTCAGCGAGGAAGTCGCCACGGTCCTGGGGCTCGTGTGCAGCGAGCCCGACATCACCGAGGCCGCGCTCGATGGGACCACCTACTTCGTCGCGCGCGGTCCGCGCCGGCTGCCGCAGGGCGCGCCGACCTCGCCCGCGATCACGAACGTCCTGTGTCGCCGCCTCGATCGCCGCCTCACCGGCTGGGCCAAGAAGCACGGCTTCACGTACACGCGCTACGCCGATGACCTCACCGTCTCCTCGAAGGACAAGGCCGCGCCCGTCGGCCGCATGCTCGCCTTCATTCGCCGGCTCGTGCACGCCGAGGGTTTCGCGGTCCATCCCGACAAGATCCGCGTCGTGCGCTTCGGTCGCCGCCAGGAAGTGACCGGCGTCGTCGTCAATCACAAGCCAGGCGTACCGCGTGACGAGCTCCGTCGCTTCCGCGCGCTGTTGTTCCAGATCGAGAAGGACGGCCCCGCCGGCAAGAAGTGGGGCGCCGCAAGGGCCGACGGCACGGGCGCGAACCTGCTCGCCGTCGCGCTCGGCTACGCGAGCTACGTCGCGATGGTCGACAAGACCAAGGGCGACGCGCTGCGCGCCCGGGTCATCGCGCTTCGCGCGCGCTTCAAGTAGCGGCGACCGCCGTCTCGAGTAGGCAACCCGCCGACCGGCATAGACAGCGGCAACTGCGCGAGCCGCCTGGGAATCAGCGCAGATGCGCCGGCGAGCGAGTGGCACATCGCATGCTGTAGATGGCCAGGATGCAGACCATCGACAACGACCTACTCACCACGATCACCGGCGGGTTCGCCCGCGCCAGCGCCAACAGCTCGAGCTCGCAGATGGAGCTCGCGCTCACGAAGCTCGCGAGCGACATCAAGGACGTCGCGCGAACGCCACCACCGAACAATCAGATGATGCCGATGATGATGATGGCGATGATGTCGCGGCGGTAGCGCGCTACCAGATGTCGTCCGAGAGCTCCATGAGCTCCAGGTCGCCGGCCTCGATCATCTTGCGCGTGTGCGAGAGGCCCGGCAGCACGTTCTTCGCGTAGAAGCGCGAGGCAGCGAGCTTGCCGGTATAGAAGGCAGCGTCGTCGCCCTTGGCGGTGCCGGCCTTCGCGAGCGCGACCTTCGCGTTGACGGCGAGGCGCCAGCCGATCACGAGCTCGGCGAGCGCGGCGAGGATCCGGTTTCCCTGGAACCCCACGTGATAGACGCTCTGGCCGAGCTTGCCCATCATCGTCATCATGATGCCCTGCACGTCGCCGACGGCGGTCTGCAGCGCAGCCTTCTCGACGGCGAGCTCGGCCGGCAGGCCCTCGATCGTCGCGGTGATCTGACCGACGAGCGATTGGAGGGTCGCGCCGCGATCGCGACCAATCTTGCGGAAGAACAGGTCGAGCGCCTGGATGTGCGTGGTGCCCTCGTACAGCGAGTCGATCTTCTGATCGCGGATGTACTGCTCGATCGGATAATCCTGGCAGTAGCCCGAGCCGCCGAAGCACTGCAGCGACATCGACAGCAGCTCGTAGACCTTCTCCGATGCGTAGCCCTTGATGAGCGGCAGCATGAAGTCGTTGAGCGAGTCGAGCGGCTTGGACTCGGCGCTGCCGTGACCGCCGCGCTGCGCGACCTGATCCTGGATATTCGCGGTCCACATCACGATCGCGCGCAGACCCTCGGAGAACGCCTTCTGCGTCATCAGCATGCGGCGGACGTCGGGGTGCTTGATGATCTCGACGCGCGGTGCGGTCTTGTCCGCGGCCTTCGTGAGATCCGCACCCTGCTTGCGCTCGCGCGTGTAGTCGAGCGCGTTGAGATACGCCGTCGACATCGTCGCCATCGACTTGGTGCCGACGCCCATGCGCGCGTACTCGATGACGTGGAACATCTGCGCGATGCCCTCGTGGACCTCGCCGAGAAGCAGACCGCGCGCGGGCTGGTCGGCGCCAAACGTGAGCTCGCAGGTCGCCGACCCGCGGATGCCCATCTTGTGCTCGAGGTTGGTGACGACCGCGCCGTTGCGCTCGCCCATGCTGCCGTCCTCGTTGACCCAGTACTTGGGCACGATGA
>JBBQFU010000193.1:0-17376 GCA_038322185.1 Haliangiales bacterium | reverse complement strand
GGATCCTGGGTCACGAGGCGATAGCGCGCCTCGACGCCGTAGTCGTACAGCGAGGTGGAGCCCGCCATCATCGGCGTGCGTCCCCACACGATGTTGAGCGGCAGGAACAGCTCGAGCTGATCGGTGATCCCGATCATCGGCCCTACTCCCCAGCGCGACTCGGACCGGTCGCCTTGCTCCTCGACCTTGTTGGTCTCGTCGACCCAGTTCTGCAGCTCGACGCTGCGCTCGGGCATGACCTCGGCACCTTGAAGCCAGCCGAAGAACGAGCGGCCCGCGTGCGCCACCCCGGGAGCGGCGACCGTGGAGGCCGCGACGAACAGAACAAGTCCACCACGCACGCCGCGACCTTACTCCATCGCGTTGGTATGGTGCGGCCATGATCGATCACATCGGCATCGCAGTCACCGATCTCGAGAAGAGCGTCGCGTTCTACACCAAGGCGCTCGCGCCGCTCGGCTACACGATGATCATGAAGTTCGACGGCCAGGCCGCCGGCTTCGGCGTCGTGCCCAAGGCGGACTTCTGGATCGCCCAGGAGGGCTCGGCGAAGCCCGCGCACGTCGCGTTCCGCGCCGGTGGCCGCGCCGAGGTCCGCGCGTTCTACGAGGCCGCGATCGCCGCGGGCGGCACCGATAACGGCGCGCCCGGTCCGCGCCCGCACTATCACGAGCACTACTACGGCGCGTTCGTGAAGGACCTCGATGGCAACAATATCGAGGCTGTCTGCCACGAAGCGTTCCTCGGCTAACTGGACGTTGCAATCAATGATTGCGTTGCTATCATTGAGGCGTGGCCAGCATCACCATTCGCGACCTCGAGCCTGAGCTCAAAGAACGTTTACGCGTTCGGGCGGCTCGCAACGGCCGCTCGATGGAGGACGAAGCACGCGTGATCTTGCGTTCGGTGGTCACAGCCGCGATCGCACCGGCGCGGAGACTGGGCGACGCCATCCACCGTCGGTTCGATGGAATCGGCGTCGATCTCGAGCTCGCTCCGCGGTTGCCGAGCCGTGAGCCACCGAAAGTCCGATGATCGTTCTCGACACGAACGTGCTTTCGGAGCTCATGCGCACCGAACCGGATGAAGGTGTCCTGCGCTGGATCAACACCCACCCCGCAGCGACGCTCTACACGACGAGCATCACCGAGGCCGAAATCATGCACGGCGTCATGCTGTTGCCGAAAGGAAAACGGCGAACCGCCGTGACTGCGGCCGCACGTGGGATCTTCGACATCGACCTTGCGGACCGCGTGCTCGCATTCGACTCGGCGGCGGCCAACGGATATGCACAGATAGCGTCGGCGCGACATGCGGCCGGGCGCCCGATCTCGGCATTCGACGCTCAGATCGCGGCCATCGTGGCGGTGTTCGGAGCTCGGCTTGCGACCCGGAACGTCACCGACTTTGTCGATTGCGGGATCGACGTTATCGATCCCTGGTCGCCTTAACCCCGGGTTAGGCGAGCGTGATCGCCGGTGCGTCCGTACGCGCCGCGAGCGAGCCGATCCGTTCCGCTGGTAATCCAGCCGCGCGCAGCTCCTCGACACATGCTGCCGCCCGTGCCTCAGGCAAGCACAGCAGCAGGCCGCCGCTGGTCTGCGCGTCGCACGCGAGCGATGCGGTCAGCTCCTGGTCGCTATCGTCGACGGGCTCCGGCGTGAACACGCTGTCATCAGCCCACCGCGTGTCGGGCGCGACATGCGCACGGTTGGCCTTGCTGCCCGCGGGACACAGCTTCGCCGCGAGGTGCAGCTTGGCATCGGGCAACAGCGGGAGAGCCGCGAGCTCGATCCGCGCGCTGACGTTCGAGCCACGCACGATGTTGCGCAGGTGACCGAGCAAGCCAAAGCCGGTGACGTCGGTCGCCGCCGTCACGCCGTGCTTGTGCCCGATGCGCGCGGCACTCGCGTTGAGCGTGGTCATCGATTGGATCGCCGCAGCCATCGCCTCGGGCGACGCCTGCCCCTTCTTGATCGCCTGGCCGAGGACACCGGTGCCGAGCGCCTTCGTCAGGATCAGCGCCTGGCCCGGCTCGGCGGTCCGATTGGTCCACAGCTCTCCCGGCCCGACATCGCCTGTGACCGACAGCCCGAACTTGGGCTCGGGATCCCGCACGGTGTGACCGCCGACGATCGCGACCCCCGCCTCGCGGCAGATACGCGCCCCCCCGGAAAGGATCTGATCGAGAACTTCGAGCGGCAGCACGTCGTCGGGGAAGAACACGAGATTGAGCGCGAACCGCGGCTCGCCGCCCATCGCCCACACATCGGAGAGCGAGTTCGCCGCCGCGATCGCACCGAAGGTCTCCGCATCGTCGACGAGCGGCGCGATGATGTCGGCAGTCAGCACGAGGTCGCGACCGCCGGCGACCTTCACGATCGCAGCGTCATCGGAGTACGCGTGATCGACGACGACATCCGGACGCACCTCTCCCGATCCCCGTTTCTCGAGGTTCTCCAGGACATGTGCCAGCTCGCCGAGCCGGAGTTTGGCGGCTCAACCACCGCCGCGCGCGTATTGCGTGAGGCGAATGGCTGCTTTGGCTTCGGGGGTCATGCCCGCAGCGTAGCAGCTACGGCAGGCGCACACCGTCGCGGAAGAACTTGTCGAGCCTGGCCTGGAAGTCAGTGTCAGCCGCGATCGCCGCGGGGGCGATGTAGAGCACGCCGACGCGGTAGGCCGGCGCGATATAGAGCACCACGAAGTGGAGCAGCGGGCCTGCATCGTTCTCGGAGGTGAAGAACATCGCAGTGCGCTGCGCACCGGCGCTCACGACCGAGTCCTGCTCTACGAACGTCGCCCCGGTATCCGCTGTGTACCTGGCGGCGAGCTGTTTGGGATCGTTGGTGCCCGCGATCAGAGGCGCCATGATGATCGTCTCGTTCGCCGCGTTTTGGCGATACATGATCATCTGGTTCGTCTCGGACATCTTCGCGAAGCCTGCCGGCACGCTCAGCGAGGCGCCCGCCGGGATTGGCATCAGCGCGGTACCGACGGTCGGGAACTTCGGCTGCGTGTCGTCAGGATCCGGGAGATCCGGTGGATCGTCGACATCATCAGGATCGACCCGCTTGGGCAGGTCCGGGGTGTTCGCGGTGGTGCCGTTATCGGCCCACGGATCGACCTTCGCAGCACTGCCGCGCGGCGGATCTGGCGGCGTGACCTCGATCGGTTCATGACTGTCCGGCTTGTCGACGGCCGAGCCCGAATTGGCTGCGACCGTCTTGTCGCTACCATCCTTCTTCGCGAAGTAGATACCGATGCCCGCACCAGCAACTGCGAGCACGCCGAGGACCGCGTACAGCGGCGCGCGACTCTTCGCGGGTGACGACGCCGGCAGCGCGAAGTGCGTCGGTGCGATCTGCGGGTGCGCCGGTGGCACATAGGGCACGCCCGGCGGTGGCCCCATGGGCGGCGGCCCCATCGGGGGCGCGAATGCGTGTGCACCGGTCGCCGGGCCTCCCGGCGGCGGCGTGGTCGGTGCGTAAAACGGAGTCTGCCCCGCCCCCGTGGGCAGCGCGCCCACCGCGCCCTGCTGGATCGACAGGCCTGCGCTGCGATTCGCCGCGTTGGGATCGGCCGGCAGCTGCGCGACCAACCCCGTGATCAGATCGGCGAACGCATCCATGTTCTCCGCGCGATCCTTGGGCTCCTTCTGCATCGCACCGCAGACGAGCTGATCGATCGACGGCGGAAGGTTGAGCTCGGGCCGGCGCTGCGACGGCGGGATCACATCCTCGACGAGATGCTTCGATAGCATCGCCATGATGCTCGGCGCCTCGAACGGCAGCCGCGCGGTGATCATCTCGTAGATCATGCAGCCGAGCGCGTAGACATCACAGCGCCCGTCGATGGCCTCGCCCTTGATCTGTTCGGGCGCCATGTACTGCGGCGTGCCGAGCATGTCGCCCGCCTGGGTCATCGCCGCGTGCGTGTTGCGGCCCTCGTCGCGCAGCTTCGCGATCCCGAAGTCGAGGACGCGCACGATGTCCTTGTGCCTGCCGCGCGTGGCGAGCATCACGTTGTCGGGCTTTAGATCGCGGTGCACGATCGAGTTCGAGTGCGCGTCCGATAGCGAGGCCGCAACCTGGAGCGCGATCGCGAGGGCGCGTTGCAGCGAGAACGGCCCCTCGGTCTGGATCGCCTCGCGAAGGGACTTGCCCTCGATGTACTCCATCGCGATGAACAGCGTGCCGTCGGAGTCTTGACCGTAGTCGTAGATGTTGACGGTGTTCGGGTGCGAGAGCTTCGCGACCAGCTGCGCCTCGGAATTGAAGCGCGCGAGGATCATCTGGTTCGAGCTGAGCTCGGGCTTGAGCAGCTTCACCGCGACCGACCGCTTCAGCGACATCTGCTCGCCGCGATACACGGCGCCCATGCCGCCCTCGCCGAGCTTCTTGTTGAGCCGGTAACGGCCGGCAATCTCGCGCCCCGCCAGGTCTGGCGCCCCGGCAGCCGGGGGCCACCCCGTGCCTGACTCGGTCGGGGCATTCGCCTTCCCGCAGGCCGGGCAGAACCTGGCATCGGAGACGAGCGGCGCGTGGCAGTGCGGGCAGGTCACGGTCCGCCCGGAAGGATAGCGCATCGGGCCTCCACGTGCGCTAGACCACGCGGGTAGCAGAGGCCTCGATCGGTGCGCTACTGTTCACGGGAATGCGGCGCTGCCTCGTGCTCGTGCTCGCGCTGTTCGCAGCGCCGGCACACGCGCAGCCAAGCGAGCCAGCCACACCGGATGACCCGGTCGAAGACGAGCCGATCAGTGAGGACACCGAGCTAGGTCCCGTTGTCACGATCGAGGCGATCACGATCCGCGGCAACACGGCCACGCTCGAAGAGATCATCCGGCTCGCCCTCCCGATCGTGCCCGGCGACGTCCTCAAGCAGAGCGACAGCCGCCTGCGCGACGCCCGCTTCAAGCTGCTCGGCCTGGGATACTTCCGCGACGTCACGGTCGGGATGCGCAAGGGCACCGCGCGCGGCCAGGTGATCGTCGACATCGTCGTGGTCGAGCGCGGCACGTTCGTCCTCGACAAGCTGTGGTTCGGCCGCACCTCTGTCGCGCCGTACTGGCTCGGCGTCGACGTCGGCGATCGCAACTTGCTCGGCCTCGGCATCTCTGCCGGCATCGCGGTGATCTACGCGGCCCCGAGTGCCCTCGAAGGTGCCCGCGAGCAGTGGGCCACCGAGCTCCGCATCGCCGACGGCTCGCTACGGGGCACGCGCTGGGGCGCGACCGGCTCGCTCACGCTGGTTCACGGCAGCGACTTCTACCGGATCAGCGGCGAGCCCAACGCGACCTACGTCGATCACTTTCGCGGCTTCGCGTACCGGCGGTTCGGCGGCCGCTGGGGCGCGACCTACGACATCACCAGGCTGTCGCGGCTGTCGGCGCAAGCTCGCGTCGAGGCGGTCAACACGCTGCTGCCGAACGGCCCGTCGCGCACGCTCCCCGACGGGCGCGAGGTCCGCGTCGATCTGCATCTCGATCCCGGCGACAGCCGCGTGATCACCGTCGGCGTCGGCTTCGACCGCGACACGCGCAGCGATCCGATCCTGCCGCACACCGGCGGTCGCCTCACCGCCTCGGTCGAGATCGGTAGCTCCGCGATCGCCAGCGACTACGACTTTGCGACCGGCTTCGCGCGCTACGAGCATTGGTGGCCCCTCCGCGACCAGCGTCATACGATCGGCTTTCGCCTCGCCGGCGGCATCGTGCTCGGCGACGCGCCGCGCTTCGACCGCATCCACATCGCCGACGTCAACCGCATGCTCACCCCGCGCGCGCTCGGCCTCGTGCTGTCGAATGCGGCACCGCTCGAGATCTTGAACACGCGCAACGACAAGCCGACCATCGGCGAGGTCGGCGGCATCGCATCGATCGAGTACGCCGCGCAGCTGTTTCGCGGCACCGGACGCAAGCGCGTCTACGGTGGCGACTTCTTCTTCGGCGCCGGCTTGTGGGCGCTCGCGCAGACCGACGGGATCCCGCGCGCCGACACGAGCGTGTGGGGCGATCTGCCGCTCGACCTGTACATCGACGCGGGCGTGCGCATCGACACCGACCTCGGCATCTTCGAGCTGACCGTCGCGAACGCGCTCGGGAGGCTGCGATGACGCGGCTCCTCCCTGCCCTCGCGCTCCTGCTCGTCGCGGTCACCGCACGCGCCGACGATCCGCCGGCCTTCGAGCGCATGCGCTTCATCGAGCGCAGCACGAGCCTCACCGTCACCACCAAGATCAACAAGCTGTTCGACACCGCCGCGTACAACGCGCTCAAGTCGGGATTTGTCTCGACGGTCGTCGTCCAGACCTGGGTCTATCCGAAGAGCTCTACCGAGCCGATCGCATGGACGCGTGATCGTCGCACCGTGGTCTATGATCTGTGGGACGAGGTCTACACGGTCCGGCTGTGCGAGAAGTGCAAGCCGACCAAAGTGAAGTACCAGTCCGAGGCGTTCAAGCTGCTCACCGAGCTCGTCGACATTCCGGTCGCGCAGCTCGGCGACATTCCGTACGAGGACATCTACTACCTCGCGCTCCGCATCGATCTGAATCCGGTCTCGGCGGAGACGCTGACCGAAGTCCGGCGCTGGCTGTCGCAAGGCACCGGTGGTGGCCTCGATCGCGGCGGCGTGTTCTTCGGCAGCTTCGTGTCGGTGTTCGTCAACCCGAAGATCGCAGACGCCGATCGCGTCCTGCGTATCCGCTCGCAACCGTTCTACAGGCCCAACCCATGACCGAGAAACGCGGAATGGGCCTCCAGCTCAAGGTCGTGCTGGGCGTGTTCGTGCTCGTGCTGCTGCCACTCCTGATGTCGTGGTTTCTGATCGGTCAGATCAGCACCGCCGCGGCGAAGTTCGGCTCGACCGAGGCCAAAGCCCGCGCCGAGACGATCGAGCAGGTCATTCGCGTGTACCGCGACCTCGTGATCACGACCAAGGCGTTGCACGGCGAGGTCGCGCAGCGCATCGCGACGCGCACCGATCTGATGACCCCGGTGCCCGGTGTCACGCTCGAGAAGATCCTCGAGTCGGAGGCGAACCTGCGCGCGATCGCGGTCCTTCGCCCCGACGGTTCGGTGATCGCCGAGGCCGCGCGCGCCGATGGTCCGCCCTCCACGCTGCTGCGCGATACGATCGTCAACCATCAGTTCCCGGCAGGCGGCGGGCTGCGACTCACGTTCCGCGTGGTCGATACCGAGCAGGAGCTGCAGGCACTCAAGCAGAGCCTCGACGTCGCGAAGCAGTTCGCGGCCCAGCGCACCGGCGTGCCGAGCGAGCTGCGCCAGCGCTTCCTCGGCACCATGCTGCTCGTGCTTGTCGTCGTCGGCATCGTTGCCGCGTTCGCGGGCCGCAACCTGGCCCGCCGCATCGACATCCTCGTCGCGACCGCGCGCAGGGTCTCGCAGGGCCAGCGCGACGCGCGCGCCGATCTTCCCGGCAAGGACGAGATCGCCGAGCTCGGCAGCGCGTTCAACGCGATGCTCGACGACGTCGACAAGGCGCGTGACCAGGTCGAGTACCTGCAGCGCATTGGTGCCTGGCAAGATGTCGCGCGCCGGCTCGCACACGAGATCAAGAATCCGCTCACGCCGATCCAGCTCGCCGTGCAGCAGACCGTGTCGTCGTACAAGGGCGACGACGCACGGTTCAAGAAGCTGCTGACCGACACCCGCGAGATCGTCGAGGAAGAGATCGAAGGTCTGCGCCGGCTCGTCGACACGTTCCGGACGCTGGGCCAGCTACCGAAGGTCGAGAAGGCACCGATCAAGCTCGGCGAGCTGATCGAGGAGCTCAAGCTCGATCCGACGTTTGCCGCCAAGCTCGAGCTGCGGCCACCCGCCGAGCCGGTCACCGTGCGCGCCGACAAGCTCCTGCTCAAGCGCGTGCTCGCGAACCTCGTCGAGAACGGCATCCACGCCGGTGCCGATACCCCCGGTGACGCCAAGGTCATCGTCGGCTGGCGTGCGGAGCGGGACACCGTCTCGATCACCGTCGACGATCACGGCAACGGCGTGCCCGACGAGTCGCGCGACAAGATCTTCGAGCCCTACGTGACATCCAAAGCCACCGGCACCGGCCTCGGCCTGGCGATCGCGCGCAAGATCGCGATCGAGCACGGCGGCGAGCTGACCCTGGCCACGGCCAAGGCGCCCACGGGCGGCGCCCGCTTCATCGTGTCGCTACCGCTGCGCGGCGCCGAAGCGTCGATGACCTAGCAAGCGAATCGTGCACGTGTCACCGTGCACGGCGCTTAGCCCGGAGGCGGCAGCAGGCGGAACAGGAGTGCGTCCTGGTTCTGCGCGGCCGTCGCGACGCACATCTTCAGATCGGCGAGCGCGCGGATCGCGGTCTCGGCGAGCATGCGGCCATCGTCACGCCGGTTCGGCGCGTCGGGCAGCGAGCGCACGTACTTCACGAAGTCGTCGAACTTCTCGAGCATCTTCTGCGGCTCGAACTCGTTGAGCATCGGAACGAAGTGCGCCGGGTTCACGACGACCCAATCGCCCTTGCCGATCTCGAGCGTGCTGCGGTCGGCGTACGGCGTGGTGAGCTGCTCGTGCGGGATCGTGCCGAGGAACCCTTCGTCGTCCGCCTGGAACTTGTGCGGGATGACCTCGACGAAGAACGCGAACATCTCGATACCCTTGCGCAGGTTACCGAGGTCATCCTCGTCGAGCGGCGGGAACGTCTCGGGCATTCCGACGTGCATCGCCGGCATCACCACGCGCTCGAGGATATCGATCGCGATCGGCGCCGTCGCACGGCGGAGCGCGATGATCTGCGCGATCGCCTCGAACAGGCCGCGGTCGCCGGTCTGCTTCGCGATCGGCTGGTCCTGCTTGGCACCCTTGAGCGCCGCGACGACCTGCTCGACGATCTGCGCGTTCTGCGGTCCCAGGCGCGGGCCGCGCTCGCGCAGCTCGGCGATCAGCTTCTCGACCGGCGCTTCGTTCCACAGCTTCGCGAGGTTCGCGAAGTCCATGGACATCCACTGGCCGAGCGGCACCGTGTGCAGCCGGATGTAGTGCTGAGCGAGGAACCGATCGAGTAGCTGGCGTGCCTCGACCTTGGTGACGTCGAACTCGACGCGGCGGTTGGCGTCAACCTGCTCGCCCTCGGCGCGCAGCTTGCTCGTGGACTCGCCCTTACAGCTCAGCCGCTTGGTATCGATGCGGCGCTCGACGAGCGCGTCGCGCACGGCCTCGGCACGCTTGAGCGACAGCTGCTGCAGCTGGTCCGCGTTCTCGGCGTCGCTCGGATCGCAGTAGCCGAGTAGCTCGATGTGCTTGATGTGGTCGCCCTCGACCAGGAAGCGCGCGAGCTCGTCGAGGAGCGGCGCGACCTGCGGGACCAGCTCCGCCTTCCCCACCGCAAACGGCACCTGCGCCTGGATCTCGGGGTCGGGCTCGTGGAGATTACGAATGCGCTCGATCTCGGTGACCATCTTCTTGGTTGCGCCCGAGCCCATGCGCAGCAGCTGCTCGGCGAACACGAACGGCGCGATCTCGAGAAAGATCTTCGAGAACCCGATGCGCCAGGTGTGCGGGTCATCGCCCATCAGCAGCCAGTGGCCGCCGTGACGCCGGCGCATTGTCTCGCCGATCCACGCGCCGAAGGAGAACCAGATTTCCCAGTGCTCCTCGGACTTGAGGTCGAGCTCGTCCTTGTCACCGATCTGACCGAACAGCCACGTGTCGAACGTGATCAGCTCGAGCGACTGTGCGAGCGCGAGTGCGCCCGCCTCGCCTTCGACCTCGGCGAGCGAGCTAACCGTGTCGCCCTCGGGGTCGATGAGCTCTTCGATGATCAGCTCGGACTGACCACGCGCGCGAGACGAGAACCGATAGGCCCCCTCGCGCAGCTCGGTCATCGCTTTCTCGAACCGCTCTTTGGCCTGCTTCTCAGCGTCGGCGAGTTGCTTGGCGCTCTCTGACTGCTTGCCGGTCTCAGACACGAGCGGCAGAGTATCTGAATGGACGGGCTGCGGCGAGCGCTGCGCGGGGTCGATCGAGCCGAGCGGCCTGCCCTGCCCGTCGGCGAGGCGATGCACCCGGTCACGCTCGTGTGCGTGATTCTCCTCCTCGTCAACGACTGGATCCTCAAGCGGCACTGGCACGGCGACTTGGTCGGCAAGCTGTCCGACCTCGCCGGCCTGGCATTTGCCCCCGTCGTCCTGACCGCGGCCATCGGCCTCGTGCTCGCACTCGCGGCCCGGCTTGGCGCGCGCGTCGACCCGTCACTCACCCGGCGCCGCCTGCTGCTGTGCATCGCCGCGACCGGTGCTGGATTCGCCGCGATCAAGCTGTCGCCCGCTGCCGCTGACGCCCTGGTTCGCGTGCTGTCAATCGTGCGTCCCGCCTCGGTCTACCTCGACCGCACCGACTTGCTCACGCTCCCGGCACTCGCGATCGCCTACTGGATCGGCCGCGACGAGCTTCGCCGCATCCCGCTCGGCAAGCCCGCCGCGATCCATCGGCTCGGTCGTCCCGCACACGCCGCACTGATCGACTCGCACGTCGCCGGCACCGACACACGCGCCCTCGCCGATGCGATCGACGCCTGGGATGTCCCGCGCATCGACGCGCTACTCGCTCGCTGATCTACGGCACGAGCGACAATCGGCGTCGATCGTTAGGACAATGCGATCACGCCCTCGCGATGGATCATTCAGATCACGTGTTGCGCGAGTCCCACAGCGCTTCGTCCTTGCCGTCCTTGAGCGACGCCCAGCGGCCCCACACGAACAGCGCGTCGGACAACCGATTGAGATACTGCACCGGCAGCTCGCCGCCGATGTCTTCCGCCTCGCCCATCCCGACGACGAGGCGCTCGGCACGGCGGCACACCGTGCGCGCGAGATGGCAGTACGCCGACGGGAAGCCGCCGCCCGGCAGCACGAACGACTTGAGCACCGGCAGCTCGTCGTTGACCGCGTCGATGTCGCGCTCGAGCCCCTCGACGTGGCGCAGCTCGATGCGCGGCAGCTTCGCGCGCTGCTCGGCATTCGGCGTGGCGAGCTCGCAGCCGAGGTTGAACAGCTCGTTCTGCACGCGACGCAGGATCGGTGTGAGGTGCGGACCTGCGACCGGCGACGCCGCGAGCGCTTCGATCGCGAGACCGATCACGGCATTGAGCTCGTCGATCGTGCCGTAGCACTCGAGCCGAGGGTCCGCCTTGGAGACACGGTCGCCGCCGATGAGCGAGGTCTCGCCCTTGTCTCCGCCCTTGGTGTAGACGCGATCGATCCGCATCCCCGTGACGTATCACGCCCGGTCGGGAACGCCATCACTCACCCTCGTGGGATGAGTCGAAGGGGCACGATCGTCGCGGGCCGAGCCGCAAGATTTGCCATCGCCGCCGGATCGGCCGGCACGGCCTCGCCCGATGCGAGCTCGAGCTCGAAGCCCGCATCGAGGATCATCTGGTGATCCGAGAGCGGCGTCGCGCCACCGGTGGTGAGGTATCCCTGCGTGAAGATCGAGTTCGCCGGGAACAGCGCCATCGCCTGCAGCGCGCGCAGCGTGATCTCGCGGCCACCGGCGACGCGCAGATCGGTGCGCGGGTGGATGAAGCGGAACATGCACAGCGCGCGCAGCGCGTAGCCCGGCTCGACGAGCGGGTAGCCCTCGAGTGGCGTGCCCGGCCGCGCGTCGAGGAAGTTCACCGGCACCGAGTCGACATCGAGGTCGCGCAGCGAGAACGCCAGATCGAGGAGGTCCTCCTCGGACTCGCCGAGCCCGACGATGCCACCGACGCAGGTATCCATGCCCGCGGCCTTGGCGATCTTCACGGTCTCGACGCGATCGCGCCACGTGTGCGTCGAGACGATCTTCGCGTAGTGCCGCTCGCTGGTCTCGAGGTTGTGATTGAACCGATCGACGCCCGAGTCGACGAGCCGCTTCGCCTTTGCTTCGGTCAGGATGCCGAGCGACGCGCACAGCTCGATGTCCATCTCCGACTTGATGCGCTCCGCAGCCGAGCAGATCGTATCGAGGTCACGCTGCGACGGGCCGCGCGTCGCGGTCACCATGCAGTAGCGCTTCGCGCGCGCGGCATGTGCCTGGCGCGCACCGGCGACCAGATCGTCGACGGACTTCATCGGCGCTTCGCCCGAGGGGCTCGCGTGCTTGCTCGACTGCGAGCAGAAGCCGCAATCCTCGGGGCACGCACCGAGCTTCGCGTTGTCGAGTACATGCAGCGACACGCGACGGCCCCAGTGGGCGCGGCGCACGCGGAACGCCGCGTCGAGCAGCGAGAGCAGCTCATCCGCCGGTGCGTGGAGCACGGCACGCGCTTCATCCCGCGTCGGGAGGTCGCCGGCGAGACTGCGTTCGGCGAGCGTGGACCAGTTCATGGCCGCGCACGCTAGCACAGGGCGCGTGCTACTTCGCAGGCAGCGTGATGAGCTGATTGATCAGCTTGCCGTTCGGATCGCTCTTCTTGCGATCCGCGACGACGATGAGCATCTCGCCGAGCGCCTTCGACGCGCCGGTCGTGTCGCCGACCCACGCGAGCCCGTTGTCCTCGGCAGCCTTCGCGTCGGCCTCACTCGTGAACGTGCACACGAGGACGTCGAGCTTGCTGACGGTGCCCGCCGCGCAATCCTTACCGACGTCGGTCTTCGCGGTCTTCAGCTCCGACGGCTCGAGGCCGCCCTTCTTCCACGCGGCGACCACACCGTCGCGCGAGGTCGGGCCCGAAGCATCCTTGCTGCACGCTGCCAGCGCGATCGTGATGATGACTGCGCCGCGCATCAGCGCCTCCGCTTGTGCTTCTTGTGCTTGAACTTGCCGTGACCGCGATGGCGACCGCCCGGCGCGACGATCACGCCAGGACCACCGAGGTTCACGCCGATGCTCACGCTCGGCACCTGCACGTGGACGCCGACACCGACGCCCACCGCGCCATGCGCGTGGCCTCGACCGCGGCCCGGATGGCCATCGATGATGACCGCGGCGGGTGCCTCGACCACGAAGCCGGGACGGATCAAGATCCAGCCGCTCGGCGGCTCGACCTCGACGACCGGACGCGTGTAGACGATCGGTTGGTACGTGGCGTTGACCGCGATGTATTGCGGCCGCGCCTCGAGATAGAGCGGCGCTGGCGTGCCGACGTAAAAATACGCGTCGCCGACCACCGTGAAGTCGGGTCCCGAGGGCGGCTCCCAGCTGTGGTAGTGCGGACCGTTGAGATAGCAGTAGTGCGTGTTCGGCTCGCCGACGCCGGCGACCACGTTGATCTGCACCGGGTGATGGCCCTTGTACGCGTGCTTCTCTCCATCCCAGCCGTACGCGACCGGGTCGCCGACGAAGACGTTGTTCTCGGCCTGGACGCGGTACTCCAGCTTGTTCGGCTGGTAGATGTGCACGTGCGGCGCCTCGATATGGCAGATGCCTCCGCCGTCGCCCTTCGCCACCGGATGAATCCCGGCGTAGCGAACCTGTTTTCCGTACTTCTTGGCCGCTGCCGGAGCAGCGACCGCGAGTGCCATGAGCGTGATTATCCAGCGGAGTTTCATGGTTTGCCTCCTGACGGCTCAACCACGGTCGCGCCCTCCCGCTGGCTGGTCAAGGCTCAGTGTGGGTGGATCTGGGCTTCTACCGTGAACGTCCGCACGTACTGATCATCGACCTCAGCCGTGACGCGGCCTTCGAGCGTGAGGGGCTCGCGGGACTCGGAATCGAACGGGACCTCGACCACAACCGTCGAGCCCGCGGGAATCTCGCGCGTCAGCACCATGTCGCCCTCGGAGACCGTGGTGCCCTTCGCGGACGCGAACGTGTACTCCAGGCGGGTCAGCCGCATCGGCCGGCTCGCAGGGTTACGAACCTGCACGAACACGTGGGAGGACGCCTCTTGCACCCCGAGCACGCGAAGCTGCGGGGTCTTACCGGCATGACAACCGGCGGCGACCGCACAGAGAACCGACAGGGCAAGCAGGCTACGCATCAGCGGAAAACAATTGTGCTGCTTTCGTGCCAGGGGTCCAACTAATCGCAAGTGCGCGAGCAGACACGGTGGGGTGGACGCGATCGCCTCCGCGCGTTCACAGAATGCGGCGGCGCTGTCGCGGTCGGCTACACGATCCGTTAACGTCCTCGACTGTGAAGATCGAGAACGGTCGTCGAGTCACGCTCAAGGTCGATCTGTCGGTTGCCGGCGGCCAGCAGCTCGAAAAGAGCACGGTCGAGTTCATCCAAGGCAGCGGCAAGTTGCTCCCGGCCCTCGAGGCCGTGATCGAGGGTCTCGAGAAGGGCGCCAAGCGTGACGGAACCCTCAAGGCGAAGGACGCCTTCGGTAACCCCGCCCTGCACCCGCTCAAGAAGATGAAGCGGAGCGAGTTCCCCAAGGACGCCAAGCTCACCATCGGCGAGAAGATGGTCGCCGCCAGCGATGACAAGGCGCACATGAACATCATCCTGCAGATCGAGAAGGTCTCCGGCGATGACGTCGACGTCCGCCTCGTGCACCCGCTCGCGGAGAAGGACCTCGACTACAAGGTCGAAGTGGTCAACGTCACGGACCCGCGCCCGCCCCCGATGCCTGCGAAGGCCCTCGCGCTCGAGCCCGACGCCGAAGAGACCTGATCGCATGCATCCGCGGCGCCTCTATGCGCATCGCGGCGCTTCCGCCGAGCGTCCGGAGAACACGTTGCCCGCATTCGAGCGTGCCGTCGAGTGCGGTGTCGATGCGCTCGAGATGGACGTGCATCTCACGCGCGACGGTCACTTCATCGTGTCGCACGACGAGACCGGCGCACGCATGACCGGCACGCGCGTGGTGTGGAACGACATCGACCTCGCCGATGCGCAGCGCCTCGACGCGGGCTGGGGCTTCGTCGACGCGAACGGCATGCGGCCTTACGCGGGCACCGGCATCACGATCCCGACGTTCGAGGACGTGGTCAACGCGTTCCCCGGCGTGCACCTCAACGTCGACATCAAGCACGAGGGCGCGGTGTCTCGCATGCTCGAGCTGGTGCGCAGGCTCGGCGCCGAGGAGCGAATCACGATCGCGAGCTTCCAGACGCTGACCGCGGTCGCCGTGCGTCGCCTCGGCTTCGGCGGCGAGACCGCGCTGTCGCAAGGCGAGGTCGCGACGCTGGTCGCGATGCCCGCGCTGATCTGGCGCCAGCTGCCGTTCACCGGAACGGCGGCGCAAGTGCCGACGCATCAGGGTCCGGTGCGTTTCGATCGCAGCACGTTCATCGCGAAGTGCCACAGCCTGGGGCTGCGCGTGGACTACTGGGTGATCGACGATCCGAACGAGGCCGCGCGCCTGCTCGAGCTCGGCGCCGACGGCATCATGACGAACGATCCAGCCGCGCTGCGCCCCGTCTTCAACTGAGACGTCGACGTCGACGATCAGTTGGCGTGAAGCAGCACGTCGGCGCGCGCTTCGAGTGCGTCGGCATCGGCTGCGCGACCACCGGCGCGTAGAGCTGCGATGATCGGGTGAAAGCTCCCCGCGACGCGCGACTCGTGCGTCGAGTCGTGCCCGCCGATGTTCGGCATGTTCGCCGCACGCTCGAGCACCGCGATCGCTTCCTTGGTATTGCCGCGCGCGAGGTGCTCGGTCGCGAGGCGGTGATGAACGCCGAAGTCGAAGTAGGCCTCGGTCGCACGAAGCTCGAGCACCGCGAGCGCCTCGTCGGCGCGGCCGGCAGCGTGCAGTGCGCGCTCCAGGATCTCGCGCAGCTCGTCGGCGGTCGATGCCCAGATGCTGTCGATCGCGAGCCCATCATTGGCCTCGCGAATGGCCGCATCGAATTCGTCGCGCACGTACGCGATGTTCGCGCGATCGCGATGCAGCCGCGCGGTGCGCTCGCTGCGCAGGATGTCCGAGTGCGGATCCGGCGCGCGCGACGCTTTCACGAACGCGGCGTCGGCATCCTCGTAGCGGCGCTCGCGCAGATGCAGATAGCCGAGTGCGCACGCCTGCGTGACCGTCGGCTTCTTGATCGCGGACAGCAGATCGATCGCGAGGGCCGCGGCTTCGAGCTCCTCGGGCACATCGGGGCCGTCG
The DNA here is from genome assembly GCA_038322185.1 of Haliangiales bacterium. Lineage (GTDB taxonomy): Bacteria > Myxococcota_A > Polyangia > Haliangiales > Haliangiaceae > JABFXX01. Next base: position 1,345 of record JBBQFU010000193.1, on the reverse strand, counting down.
ATCGCCAGGCGCGGCGCGGCGCGCTCGACCCATTCGATCAACGCGCGATCGAGCCACAGCTCATACCAGGCGAGAAAGTCGGTCGCCTCCGGTGCGAGCTCGCCGTCACCGGTGTCGGTCCAGATCTCGCCGCGATGCTTGCCGCCGAGCACGAGCACCGACGTCATGCCGCAGCCCTGGTCGGCGAGAACAATCCGTTCCACCGAGCGCTGTGCGCCGTCGTCGGTCTCGCCTGCGCCGCCCGTGCCACCTATTGCCAGCAGGCCGTAATACGGCCCCGCGCCCGACGCGCCAACCTTGCGCAGGAACATACGGACCTGATCGGGTAACGCCACGTGAAGCGTCAGCTCGAGCATGCCGAGGTCGTCGCCCGACATCGGCGCTGCAAGCTCGTACTCGTGCGTGCCTGCACCGAAGACGTGGTGATCTGTATCGATCACCGACAGCAGAAGTATTCGCTGCTTTACCGCTTCGAGCCGGGCATCCATCACGCGCATGGTAACCGAGCCAATGAATGCCGTTAACCGCCGATCCGTACCTATTGAAAGGTTGTCGTCGGTAAGGCACGTTCCCGCCCATGGCTCTCAAGAAAGCGGTCGCCGTCAAACCAGCCGAAGGCAAGCTCGGCATTCTTCTCCCCGGTATGGGCGCGGTCGCGACGACCTTCATCGCGGGTGTCCAGGCGATCCGCCGCGGCATCGGCAAGCCGATCGGCTCGCTCACGCAGATGGGTCGCATCCGTCTCGGCAAGCGCACCGACAACAACTCGCCGACGATTCAGGAGTACGTCTCGCTCGCCAAGCTCGATGACATCGTGTTCGGCGGCTGGGACATCTTCCACGACAACGCCTACGAGGCCGCGGTTCGCGCCGGCGTGCTCGACTCCAAGCTCCTCGACCAGCTCAAGCCCGAGCTCGAGGCCATCAAGCCGATGCCCGCGGTGTTCGAGCAGGCCTACGTCAAGAAGCTCAACGGACCCAACGTCAAAAAGGGCACCAGCAAGCTCGACCTCGCCAACCAGGTGATGGCCGACATCAAGAACTTCAAGGAGTCGAACAAGTGCGATCGGCTCGTCGCGGTGTGGTGCGGCTCGACCGAGGTCTACCGCATGCCCGGCGACGTTCACTCGTCACTCGCGAAGTTCGAAGCCGGCCTCGCGGCCTCGGCCGATGACATCGCGCCGTCGCAGATCTACGCGTACGCGTGCCTCAAGATGGGCGTCCCGTACGCCAACGGCGCGCCGAACCTGTCGGTCGATACGCCCGCGCTGCTCGAGCTCGCGCGCAAGCAGGGCATGCCGGTCACCGGCAAGGACTTCAAGACCGGCCAGACCCTGATGAAGACG
>JBBQFU010000192.1:0-17380 GCA_038322185.1 Haliangiales bacterium | reverse complement strand
CGCGGCGTGGGAGACCCTCGCCCAAACGTCTGCTCGCCCACCCTTCGTTGCCCCACCCGACCTGTTTCGAGCCCTGTTTGGGTCCTGGAGTCTCGCGGGGCCGCGCGCCAAAAGCCGCATGAACTCGCCTATCCTTGGAAGGCGCTCGACAAGCAGTTCGGATCCGCGGCACGCTGGGAGGAGCTCGTGCGTGCCACGGCGATGTCGCTCGGCGGTGGCTCGGGCTGGGTCGTGATTGCACTCTCAGCGCGCACGAACGATCTGCGAATCGTCGGCACCGGCGGTCACTCGCAAGCGCTGGCAGCGGGCACGCCGATCTTCGTGCTCGACATGTTCGAGCATGCGTACGCGATCGACTACGGCAGCGCGCACGCGAAGTACATCGACGCGTTCTTCGCGAACCTCAATTGGACCGCGCTCGACAAGCGCTGGCAGGTAGCGCGCGCGAAGAAATGATCGATGCTTCGCGAACCATCGTCGGCGCTTATCGGGCGCGCTGACGATTTTCATGCGGCCGCGACCGCCTGCTCGTCGCTGGTCGACCATAGCCGGACCAGGCACGGCTCGCCGACACTGTGCGAAAACATCGCGTCGAGCGCCACGCCCAGGTCGGAGCGGGTGCGGACCCGCAGCGCATCCTCGTCATACTCGCCCCACACCAGGAGCGCGTCGCCGCGGTTGACGCGCGTGCCCTCCGCCATCGGAATCGCGTCGACCTCGTCGAGCAGGCCACCCGCGATGTCACGGATCTGCTGCTCGCGCAGCTCGATCTCCCAGCGCCCCGCGTGCCCTTTCTCGAGATACATGAAGCGAAACGTGTCGCCGCCCGGCACCAGGCCGCCGCGCCCGCAGTCGTGCTGTAGCGCCTCCGGACCGACGAGGTCTCCGCGGTCGCCCCAGTCGACCTTGCCCGCGACCTCGCGCATGAAGGCGCGAAAATCGTCCGGTATCTTGAACGACCGGTTCACCCTCGCCGATCGCACCAACGATCGCAGCGCGGGCAATGGCTACGAGCGCGCTCGCGGTGAGTTGATCGCCGCAGCCGCGAATCGTGCAGTTCGCGAGGCACGTCGAGCCCTCAGCATCTGAGTTCGGCACCGTCACCCTCGAGGTCGACGCGGCGCCCGATGCAGCGCCCGCGTGCACGATGCCGGACTACTTCGACACGTTCGACGACTCGTCCGCCCCGGTGTGTGGCGAGTGGGGGCGCCTCAACACATCGTCGTCAACGGCGACCACATGGCCCGCCCGCATGAATGGGACCCTCGTCATCGAGCCCGTCGTGGGCGTCGCTGCCTCCGCGAGCTGCGCGACGAAGTTGATCATGTCGTTCGGACGTGACGGGGTATGGTTCGAGGCGTTGGGGCTGCCCGCCTCGCAGGGCTTCGTCGTGCTCAGCATCGAGACGCGAAGCACGCTTGGAGGATCGACGAATGCGACGACCAAGATTGCCGGTAGCCTCGCGGGCGTCGGCATGTCCGACCATCCTTCGAACACGCAGATCGGAGTCGGCGTGCCGTGGTTTCCGGACGAGACGCGCTGGTGGCGCATGCGTCCCGACAATGACGGCCACACGATCGTGGGCGAGGTGTCCGGCGATTTCGTCAACTGGCTCGAGCTCGGCCGCCGCGATCTGCCCGAGCCCGAGACGGCGAGCTATCTGTTCGTGGCGCTCGGCGCCGGCCGCAACGACACGACGACCAACGTCGGCAAGGCAACGCTCGACCGCTTCAACGTCTGTCCCTGATCGTCAGTCCTCGACCCTCGACGAGGAGCGGATACTTCGCGGTACCCGGTGGGGCCCGGACCGGGGTTGATGGGAATGAACCGATCGCGTGCCGGTTCACGTGTATCTCGACGCCCAGCGCCGTACTACACGTTCGTCGGCGCCGCGAATCAAACGAATGGCCGGTCGGAGACCGTCTGTGAGTCGCGTCGCGCCGGCAAACCAATCGTCGCCGACCCACCGTCGGGGCGCGACTCCTATTCGAACACGTAGACGGCCCCGGAGTTGCCCGCGGATTCGGACGGAGCGCCGTCGATCCCCGTCGCTGCGCTGTCCTCGAAGTCGGCACCGATCGCGAGCGTCGAGCCCGTGGCGCCGAGCGCCACCCGCCCGAACTGATCGGAGCCCCCCGGGTTCGACGCCTTGATGTAAGCGCGCTGGGACCATCCGGTGCCCACACGACCGAACATGTACACGGCACCAGCGCTCGCGAGCATGTTATCGGCCTGGTCGCCGTCGATGCCGCTGGCGGCACTGGACTCATTCCATGCTCCGACCGCGACGATCGATCCGTCATCGGACAGCGCGACCACGCGACCGAACGCGTCCCCAGGATCGGTGTTGGACGCCTTGAGATAGGCCTGTTGCGTCCAGGCAGTTCCGCCACGCGTGAACACGTAGGCCGCGCCCGCGCTTGGCGCCGACGTATCCGCCTGGTCACCGTCGATGCCGCTTGCACGACTTGCTTCACCAGGGGCACCGACGACGAGCGTCGCACCATCGGTTGCGAGTGCGAGACGAGTCCCAAGCCGAGCGTTGACGCCGGGATTGAAGGCTTTGAGATAGGCCTGCTGGGTCCAGATCGTATTGACGCGAGTGAAGACATATACGGCGCCCGCCCGCGAGACCGAGTTATCCGCCGGGGCTGCAGCGTCCCCGCTGGATTCCCCGGATGCGCCGATCGCGAGCATCGCACCGTCTCCTGAGAGCGCGATGCAGCTTCCGAACCCATCGTCGGCGTCGGTGTTGGACGCCTTGAGGTACACCTGCTGGATCCACGTGGTGCCGGCTCGGATGAAGACATAGACCGCGCCCGCATTCGGAGCAGCGGTGCTGTTCTGATTACCGCCGACGCCCGTCGCCGCGCTGTCCTCCCCGTACGCACCGATCGCGAGCGTCGATCCATCGGTCGAGAACGCCAGACCTCCCTCGCCGCCAAAGAACTGCCCGATCCGACTGTTGGAGGGCTTGAGATAGCTTTGCTGGCTCCAGGTGGTGCCCGCGCGAGTAAACACGTAGACCGCACCGGAGCTGAGCGCGTCGTTGTCAGCTTGATTCCCGTCGACTCCCACGGCGCCACTGTCTTCTCCGGGCGCACCGACGGCAAGTGTCGAGCCATCGGCGGTCAGCGCGAGCTCCGATCCAAAAAAATCGGTCGCTTCGGTATTGGACGCCTTGAGGTAGGCCTGCTGTGCCCACGTGGTACCGGACCGGACGAACACGTAGACCGCGCCTGCCCCTTGTGCGGTGTTGTCGGCTTGATCGCCGTCGACTCCAGTCGATGCACTTCTCTCGCCCCCCGCACCCACGGCGAGCGTCGAGCCGTCGGCGGACAGCGCGACGCGACCGAAACCGTCTCCGGCTCCCGTGTTGGACGCCTTGATAAAGGCACGCTGCGCGAACGCTTGCGAGTCTGGCGCCTCGAACCGACCGTCACTGGTGACGTCGTCGGGAATGCCGACCGGATCGAACGCGAGGCGACCGCAGCCACCGGCCAGCACGATCACGGCGCCGATCATCACCGGCCTCAAGCTGTCACCGTACACCTCGGACGGGAGGTGCGCCAGCGCGAGTGCTCGACGGAGTACACCTGACGCAGGAAGCGTTCGGAGATGAACGTGTGCGGCACGACGGTTTCGGGTGGCACACACTCGTGCTCGTAACGGGTTTGGCCAGCTCGGCGACAACACCACGACCCAGCGGCTCACGCCGGTGGCGATCTCCGGCTTGACCTGCCCCTGAGTAGATCAGTCACGCCGGGACGAAGGCGGCTGTGGGATGACGATGAGACGATACCCGCGGCCGGGGCGGGACTCGATGAGGTCGCCGATGCCGGCCCGTTCGAGCAGCCGGCGAACCCGCCGCACGAGCTGACGGACATTGTCCGCCGCGGCCGGCTTAGGCCGAAGACGACGACGTGGCGACCGAGCTATCCTGCGGTGTTTGCCACCGAGGCGAAAACGGTCTGCCACGCCGGCGTCCCGACACTCCTCAAGATACAAGGCGAGCCAATGCGGATTTCGTCGGTCGGCCCCCGAGACTTGACGACGCGAACACGTTCATCGACGGCGTCACGATCGTGTTCATGGACCGTCATCGCGAGACGGTGGACGTTCGCGAGCCGCTCTCGCGCCGGAGCCCGTCGGTGACGATCAACCTGACGCACCCCGGTGGCCGAGGCGTTCTCATCCAGACCTCGTCGATGAACACGCCGAGGGGGGGCCGGTGGCGCGGCCGGGGTACCGCAACCAGGCCGCGATCAACGTGACCGGTCTCCGCCGCTGACCGGAGAAATTGATCGCAGGGCGATGGGCGGACCACGGCGCGCACTCCGAAGCGACACCACCTGCGCGCCCAGGCGCAGCGAGCGCTCGTGCTCGTTGTGCCTCAGAGCGCGGCCAGCTGAGCTATGGCCCCGACATCGATCGCGGTAGCATTCGTTACCTGTGGCTGATGAGGTGTCCGAGCTCGATGATCGCGAGCCGCTGCGGCTCCTGATCGACTCCGTCCCCAACCTCGCGTGGACCGCACGCGCCGATGGCTGGATCGACTTCTACAACCGTCGCTGGTACGAGTACACCGGCACGACGCCCGCGCAGATGGAAGGCTGGGGTTGGCAGTCGGTGCATGATCCGGCCGAGCTGCCGAGGGTGCTCGAACGCTGGCGGGCCTCGCTCGCGACGGGGGAACCGTTCGAGATGGCGTTTCCGCTGCGCGGCGCCGACGGGGTGTTCCGGTGGCACCTCACGCGCGTCGTGCCGGTGCGCGATGCCAGCGGGCAGATCACGCGCTGGTTTGGCACCAACACCGACATCGATTCGCAGATGCGTGCCGAGCAGACGCTCGCGGACGCACTCGCAGTCACCGAGACGCTCAACCGGATCGGCGCCGTCCTCAGCGAGGGTCTCGAGCTCGACAAGCTGATCCAGCGGATCACCGACGAAGCGACCACGCTGTGCCGCGCCGAGTTCGGCGCATTCTTCTACAACGTCATCGCCGAGGGCGGCGAGAGCTACATGCTGTACACACTCTCCGGCGTGCCCCGCGAAGCGTTCTCGAAGTTTCCGATGCCGCGCAACACGGCGGTGTTCGCGCCGACGTTTAGCGGCGAGGGTGTGGTCCGCCTCGACGACGTCACGAAAGATTCGCGGTTCGGTAAGAGCGCACCCCACCACGGCATGCCGAAGGGGCACCTGCCAGTCGCGAGCTACCTCGCGATCCCGGTGAAGACGCGCGCTGGCGAGGTCGTCGGTGGGTTGTTCTTCGGCCATTCCAAGGTCGCCGTGTTCACCGCACGCGACGAACAACTCCTCGTGGCAGTCGCGGCGCAGGCGGGCACCGCGATCGAGAACGCGCGCCTGTACGAGGTCGCGCGCGTGGCTCGCGCCGACGCCGAAGCTGCGAGCCGTGCGAAGGATGAGTTCCTCGCGATGCTCGGTCACGAGCTCCGCAACCCGCTCGCACCGATCGTGACGGCACTGGAGTTGATGAAGCTGCGCGGCAACGGGCAGCGGACCAAGGAGCACGAGGTCATCGAGCGGCAGGTCACGCACCTCACCCGGCTCGTCGATGACCTGCTCGACATCTCGAAGATCACGCGAGGGAAGGTCCACCTCGACAAGCATCCAGTGCGGCTCGCTCAGATCGTCGCGAAAGCAGTCGAGATCGCGAGCCCACTGTTCGAACAGCGCCGCCATCGCGTCACGGTCGCGCTGGTCGACGACGACCTCTGGCTCGAAGCCGACGAGGTCCGGGTGGCGCAGGTCGTCGCGAACCTCCTGACGAACGCGGCCAAGTACACGAACCCGGGAGGTGTGATCGAGATCGGTGCCCGGCGCGATAGCGAGGCGGCGATCATCGAGGTGCGAGACAACGGCAGAGGGATCTCGCACGACCTCCTGCCGAGGGTCTTCGATCTGTTCGTGCAGGGGCCCCAGGAGTCCGATCGATCCCAGGGTGGGTTGGGCATCGGGCTGGCGCTGGTCCGCAACCTCGTCACGGCGCACGGCGGCACCGTCGCGGTGCACAGCGAGGGGCCCGATCGTGGCAGCCAGTTCGTCGTGCGCTTGCCCGCGTTGCCCGCGAGCTATCGTGGCGGCGCGCGCGCGCGCGAGCCGTCGGGCCTTCACCCGCAGGTATTGGTGCGTCGCATTCTGCTCGTCGATGACAATGAAGACGCGGCAATGCTGATGGCCGACTTCTTGAAGATGCGCGGCCACGAGGTCGAGGTCGCACACGATGCGGCAAGCGCGCTCGACCGGCTCGCGCAGTTCGCGCCCGAGATCGCGGTCCTCGATATTGGCCTGCCGGTGGTCGATGGCTACGAGCTCTCCGTGCGGATCCGCGAGCGAATGGCGACTGTCCGGATGCTTGCGGTCACCGGGTACGGTCAGGACCACGATCGAGCGCGCAGCGAGGCCGCCGGATTCGAGCGCCATTTCGTAAAGCCCGTCGAGCCGGCGGAGCTGATCGCCGCGATCGAGAGCTGATGTACACTCGTTCCGTGGCCGTGCTTGCACGCGTGAGCTTGGTCGTCTGCATGCTCGGCTGTGGACGCATCGGATTCGATGATGGCGCCATGGCCGACGCCGCCGTCGACGCTGGTAGCTCCGCTAGCTGTGTCGGCTCCGGGCTGGTCGCGCACTGGCGCCTCGACGAGTTTGCCGGCACCCCGGTCGCGGACAGCGTCGGGGGGCATGATGGCATCCTCCAGAACCCATCGGCCGCGTCGTGGCTACCCGCGGTGGCATCATCGCGGGTGCGCTAGCGCTCGACGCTACGAACGCTCACGTCGACATGTCGAACCCGACCGCTTTCCGGCTGACGGGCGCGATGACGATCAGCGCGTGGGTCCAGCCGGCGGCGAACCACGACGGCGCGATCCTCAGCAAGGAGGCGGGCGGCACGGACCGCGGCTACATGTTAAGGTTCGCGTTCGGAGCAGCGAGTTCGTTCGGTCACTTCGCGGTCTACTCGGATTGCACGCTCGCGGGGCAAGTCGACGCCAACGGCACCACGGACCTCGCCAACGGGGAATGGCACCACCTCGCCGGCGTGTTTCGTCCGAGCGCGGCGGTCGAGCTCTACGTCGATGGTGTGCTCGATGCCGCGGAGACCTCCGGCGTCCCGGCCACTCACTGCGATCCGCCGGTGAACGTCAACCTCGGTCAGCGCCCCAACGGAACGTTCCCGTTGTCCGGGATCGTCGACGATGTTCGGCTCTACGACCGCGCACTCGCGCTCGCCGAGATCACGGAGCTGTTCGCGTGTCGGTGAGGACGAGCTCTCGCCGAACACCGCGCCGCGACTGACGGTGTCTTCGGCCACTGACCATCCCGGGACCTAAGATCTTCGCTTCTGCACATCGACACACCCGCGGTACAACAGCCGAGCACCACCGCACCCACCACACTCAACCTGGCGCGGCTTGATTGGGCCGCACTCTTTTAGCGAACGGTTGCGACCGTGGCCGCGTCGTCGTTCGGCCCAGGTCGCATCAGGATCAGGGAGAGATTTGGGCATCCGGCGAGCGTCGTCGGAGAGGCGGGCCCAAGCTGCCGAAAAAACCAAGATCTACACCTGTCCTCCAGCGTACGGACACATGTGCGCGAAACGATCGATACCGAAATAGAAACGGTCCGCATTGCTGTGGACGTTTACCTGGCGGAGACGTGGGGGATCGAATCCCGGACACTGGAGTGCGATCATGGCTGCACGCTGTCGCCGTGATCGCCTGCTGGCAGATCGTGTGGCCATGGCGTCCGGCATGCGGCCACCATGTCCGGTAGCCGGACACGTCGTGCGGTAAGTCCACGATGTCGCGAGCACGGGAATTGGCGCCCAGCGCGCACAAATACGCGCGGGTCGTGCGGGGATACTTCGTGGCGATCCGGATGTGGGCCTGCGCCCGTTCGTCGACGCGCTGGTCGGCCCGCTCCGCGACGATCATCCGGCAGCGGCCGATGCCGAGGTCGAGCGGCTCGTACAGCTCGCGTCCCTCTTCATCGAGCACGTCGCTGCCCGCGATGCCGATATCGGCCGCGCCATGATGCACGTACGTCGCGATGTCGCTGTTGCGCAGCACCAGCACGCGGAACACGCCGCACTCGTGCACGAGCTTGCGGTTGTCGGCGAACACGGGCGACAGATCGTAGCCCGCGGTCGCGAACACGTTGGCCGCCTCATCGAGGATGCGGCCTTTGGGCAGCGCGAGGATGATGGGACGCATCGCCGAGCTACAGTAGCTCGTTACTCTTGGCTCGCCGCATCATTTGTCGCGGGCGCGTTTGATCTTGGCGCCGACGCCTTTGAGCTTCTTCTCGATCTGCTCGTACCCGCGGTCGAGGTGATAGACGCGGAGCACCTGCGTCTTGCCGCTGGCGACGAGGCCCGCGAGGATCAGCGATGCCGATGCGCGCAGGTCGGTGGCCATCACGTTCGCGCCGCTGAGCGGCCGGCCGCCGCGGATGATCGCGGTGCGTCCGTCGATCGTGATGTCCGCGCCCATGCGGTTCAGCTCGGGCACGTGCATGTAGCGGTTCTCGAAGATCATCTCCTTGATGATGCTCTGGCCCTGCGCCAGCAGCGACAGCACCATGAACTGCGCCTGCATGTCCGTCGGGAAGCCGGGGTGCTGCTGCGTCGTGATGTCGGCCGGCTTGATGTCGCCACCCTTCACGCGTAGTCCACCGGCTTCCGCCGAAACGGTCGCGCCCATCGCGCGCAGCTTGGCGATCATCGCCTCCATGTGCTCGGGCCGTGCGCCTGCGAGGAACACGTCGCCCCTGGTCATCGCGGCGGCCACGGCGAACGTGCCTGCCTCGATGCGGTCGGGAATGATCGCGTGCTCGATCGGCTGCAGCTCGTCGACGCCCTCGATCGTGATGATCGGCGTCCCTGCCCCCTGAACCTTGGCGCCCATCTTGTTGAGCACGGGGCCGAGCTCCTCGACCTCGGGCTCGCGCGCGGCGTTCTCGATCACCGTGCGGCCCTTGGCCAGCGCCGCGGCCATCATGATGTTCTCGCAGCCGGTCACCGTCGGCATGTCGAGCAGAATGGTCGCGCCCTTGAGCCGCTTGCACTCGACGTCGACGTAGCCGTGCGTCAGCGTGACCTTCGCCCCCATCGCCTCGAGCCCCTTGAGGTGCTGGTCGATCGGACGCGCGCCGATCGCGCAGCCGCCGGGCATCGATACGCGTGCGCGGCCATAGCGCGCGACCAGCGGGCCAAGGACGAGCACCGAGGCCCGCATCGTCTTGACGAGCTCGTACGGTGCCTCGAGCTTGGGCTTGCGCTTGCCGCTGGGTGACTCGATGGTCAGCGAGTGCTTGTTGTCGCCCTCCTCGACCGCCCAGCCGAGCATGCGCAGCAGCTTGGCCATGGTGCGAACGTCCGCGAGCTGCGGGACGTTCTTCCAGGTCGAGGTGCCGACGGGCAGCAGCGATGCGGCGAGCAGCGGTAGGGCGGCGTTCTTGGCGCCGCTGATCGGGATAGTTCCAGAGAGGCGCGCGCCGCCTTCGACGACGATTTTGTCCGGTCACTCCGCAGATAGCACGATGGGTAAACGCGCGGTGCGGCGCCGGTATGCCATTTTCTGAGGTCAGCCGAGTCGTTTCGCGACCTCTCGTTCGCGGTGCTCGAACGCGTCCTCGAACGCTTCGAGCTCTTTGCTCGTCATACCGAGCGCGCGGCCTGCTGCTGCCACTGATCGACAGCCGCATTCACTGCCGCGACGATGGCGAGGCTCGTTCCCCGATGTGGACCTCGATCGTGCGCCTCATGGCGTGACCGGCACCTTCCTCGCACGGATGCGCTTTGGCAGACGCTCGATGTCCAGGAGCAGCCCTTGTTCGTCGTTCCCGGGATCGATCAGGTCGCCGAAGGCCTCGCTGTGGCCGAGAACGAACAACGCCATCGCGTACACGCCGAGCGCCACCTTCGGATCTCCGCTCTCTGCACGAAGATAGGTGCTCTTGGCGACACCGATCCGCTCCGCCATCATCGCAACGGTCAGATGACGTTTGCGGCGCGCGGTTCGAATGTCGCCACCGAGCTTCTTGAGCGAGCGGCGAACCTTTGAAGGCAGTAGGTCGGTGACGGTTGAGCGCACGTTAAGGTCTCATGCATGAGTCCGACGGGCTCATAAGGTAGCATGTATGAGGCGTTAACAATGGGCTTTGTGGGCCTGCAGCTCGACCGAATACATCCGTCGCATCCCGCCGCCGTCGCTCGAAGCCAGCGGCCAGATCCTCTACCGTGCGGTCGTGCGACGGCTAGCAGTACTGTTCGGCGTGCTCGTGCCCATGGCGGCACACGCCTCGCCCAACGTCGCGCTCGACGACCCGCGCTACGAGGAGCTCGCGACCTACTTCGCACGCGGGCTGCTGCCGCTCTATCGTGGTGGCACCGCGCCGCTCACCGAGGCACGCGTCCGCAAGCTCCTGGTCAAGCCGCCACTGCCGCGCGGCGGCTGGCTCCGTCTCGATCGCGCGCTCGTTCGCGGCGCCTACGACGACGACCGGCCCCGCTCCTACTCCACGTTCGAGCGTCCCCGCCAGATCGCGGGCTCGATCGCCATCACGTGCGAGCACGACGAAGGTCGCCCCTGCGACGGGCTCGGTACGCTCGGCGAGATCGATGGCAGCGCGGGCATCGGCGACTACATCTCCGGCACCCTGCGTGTGCGCGCCAACGCGGGCACCCAGGGCTATGACGCGGCCCTCGCGATCGATCGCCTCTACGTCAACAGCCAGCTCGGTCCGGTGGCCCTCGAGCTCGGCCGCGACGTGCTCGTCCTTGGACCACGTAGCCGCACGCAGCTCGGCTGGGGCGATCACGCACCGGCACTCGATCAGGTCCGGCTGTCGACCGTCGAGCCGGTTCCGCTCGTGGAGGGTCTGCGCGGAAACGTGCTTTACGCGGTCGCGCGCCTGCGCGATCCGCAGAGGTTCACGGGCACCCTCCTCACCGCGTCGCGCGTGCAGCTCGACATCGCCGATCGCGTCGAGCTCGGCGCGCAGCAGCTGGTCATGCTCGGCGGCGATGGCGCGGCACCGATCGGCGGGCCGATCGACTTCGTGCTCGAGCATCTGCGCCGCCGCGAATTCTCGGGCGGCGCCACCGACAGCTCGAACCGCCGCTTCGGTGGCGACGTGTCCTGGCTCGTCCCCGAGCTGCGCGGCGCGCGCCTCTACTACCAGCTCATGTTCGAGGACATTCGACGCGCTCGCTGGATGGATGCGGTGCGCTACGACGCCGACCACCTGTTCGGCCTCGAGCTCGCCTCGCTCGGCAACCACGCCCTGACCGTCGAGTATCACCAGACCGGTGTGCGCGCACAGGAGCATGGGCTGCGCGTCACCGGGCTCACCAACGCCGGCCGTGTCGGCGGCAGCCCGCTCGGTCCCGACGCCAAGTCGCTCTATGTCGGCGGCCGCGTCGCGCTGCCCCACGGTGTCACGCTGTATCCGTGGCTCGAGCGCGCGAGCCTGACGAGCGACACGTACGCATTCGTCGAGTACGGGCCCATCTCGCTCGCGACCCTCGGCCGTCGAGAGTTTCGGACCCGCGCCGGCAGCCGCGCGCGCCTACCGCTGCGCAGCGGCTTCTCCGTCGAGGCCGAGGCGCTGCTCGAGTACGTCACGAACTACGGCTTCCAGCGCGGCACCGTACGCACCAACGGCCGGCTCGCGATCGATCTCGTCTGGCGCAACCCGCGCTGATCAAGGCTCTCTCGCCGCCTTCCAATTGCAGCGCGGGCCGGACATGATCAGCTCAGGATGGAGCGGGGGCACCGCACATGATCGGTACCCAGGTGGGTCCCTACCGGCTGGTGAAGCTTCTGGGCGCAGGCGGCATGGGGCAGGTCTACCTGGCCGAGCACACGACCCTCAAGGATCTGCATGCGATCAAGATCCTGGACCCGGAGCTGACGCAGAAGCCGCAGATCGTCACCCGGTTCGTCAACGAAGCGCGTGCGGCCGCGAAGCTCCGCCACCGCAACCTCATCCGCGTCCACCACATCGACCGGCTGCCGAACGACGGTCCTTGGTACATGGTTCTCGACTACCTCGAGGGCGGCACGCTCGCGCGATTCATGGCCTCGCACGGCGGGCCGATCGCGACGCACACGATCGTCCACATCCTGGCGCAGGTCGCAGGCTGCATCCAGCACGTGCATGACCGGCAGGTCGTGCATCGAGATCTCAAGCCCGAGAACATCTTCCTCGTTCAACGCGAGGAGGATCCGCACTTCCCGATCGTGCTCGACCTCGGGGTCGCGCAGCTCGGCGAGGATCTCGCGACCGGACCGGCGACCAGGACCGGCACCGTGATCGGCACGCCGATCTACATGGCCCCCGAACAGCTGCGCGGCGAGCGGGTCACCCCGGCCGCGGACATCTTCGCGCTGGGCGTGATCGCGTACGAGATGGCCACCGGCGGTTGGTTCCCCTACCAGCACCACGAGACCCGACAGGCGTTCTTCGAGCTCGCGGCGACCGAGATCTATTACCGCCAGCGCTCGGCACCTCCCGTCGATCCGCAGGTCCGGTTTGCCGGCATCACGCCAGCGTGGCGAGACGCGTTGCTCGCGGCGCTCGATGCCGATCCAGCGAAGCGTCCGGGGTCGGCGCGCGAGCTCGCGCTGCTGTTCGCGCGTGCCACGCCGACCGATGGTCTGCACGCTGACGGGCTCGCGATCGTGCGCGACGTCGCGCGCGAGCTCACGCAGGGCGACAACATGCTCGAGACGATCCGCACACCGCGTCCTTCGCCCGACGGCACGAGCCCGCCGAAATCGGAGTCGCGGTACAAGATGCTCGACAAGCTCGGCGCCGGCGGGATGGCCGAGGTCTTCCTCGCCACCCAGGCGGGCGTCGAGGGCTTCGCGAAGCGGGTCGCGATCAAGCGGGTCCTCGCCGGCCTCTCCGAGGTCCCCGCGTTCGCGACGATGTTTGTCTCCGAAGCAAAGCTGACGTCGCAGCTCGCACACCCGAACATCGTCACCGTGCTCGACTTCAGTCGCGACGACGATGGTCGGCTGTTCCTCGTGATGGAGTACGTCCACGGTCGCGATCTCGCGGCGCTTCTCGATACCGGTCCGCTCCCGCCGTCGCTCACGATCTACATTGTCGTCGAGTTGCTGCGCGGCCTCGGCTACGCGCACGACGTGGTCGACCCCAGCACGCAAAGCCGTGGCCTTGTCCACCGCGACGTGTCGCCGCACAACGTGCTGCTCAGCTACGAGGGCGCGGTCAAGGTCTCCGATTTCGGACTCGCCAAGGCGCGCAGCGCGAGCGGCAACGTGCGTACGGACACCGTGCGCGGCAAGCCGAGCTACATGTCACCCGAGCAGTGCAATGGCGAGGTGCTCGACGGACGCTCCGATCTGTTCGCGGTCGGCGTGATGTTGTGGGAGATGCTCGCCAACCAGTCGATGTTCACCGGCACGCCGAACGAGACCATCGCGCAGGTGTTGTTCAAACGGATCGTGCCGGCGAGCTCGCTGCGCAGCCGGGTGCCGGCGGATCTCGACGCGGTCGCGATGCGCCTGCTCGCGCGCGAGCTCGCCGTTCGCTATCCGACCGCCGAGGCAGCGATCGCAGATCTGGTTCGCTGCGCCGACGCGCCGATCGACGGCCGCAGCGAGCTCGCGGCGACGCTCGCAGCCCGCTTCCCCGATGCTACCGTCCGGTCTCGACGCGGAGGCTCGGGCAGCCAGCCTGCACCGCGTGGCCTGCTGGCGGCGCAGATGACAGTGCCCGCGCCCTCGCAATCGGCGGCGCCCCGACGGCGCACCGGTCGGCTCGCCGGTCTCGCCGCGATCGTGCTCGTCGCCGGCGTCGTCGCGTTTGCGCTCGTTCGCGCGGCGACCAGCACGCCCGACGCAACAATCGCGATGCCGAACCGCGATCCATCCGCGGCACCCGTGGCATCCGCGGTCGGGCTCGATGCCTCGATTCCCGACGTTCCGACCGATGCAGCGCAGGCCATCGATGCCGGCCTCCCGGCGCTCGCCGCTCCGACACCCGATGCCGGTACCGGATCCGGTAAGCCTCCCGCGCCCCATCGGCCACCCGTGCCGGCCGGCAAGGGCGAGCTCGCGATCATCGTCAAGCCTTGGGCCGAGATCTGGCTCAACGGCAAGTCGGTGGGGCAAACTCCGTATCGGGCGACGATCGCGGCCGGTCGATATCGGCTCCGGATCGCGAACGACGACAAGAACGAGGCGCTGATGATCACGGTAAAGCCCGATCAGACGACGACGATCGAGAGGAAGTGGTGATGCGCACGGCGAATCGAGTGATGATCCTTGCGGCTCTCGTGGTCGTGCTGTGGATGCCGACTGCACGCGCTGATACCGGCGTGCTCGTCGTAGGAGGCCGCGCGACCGAGCGAGAACGTGCCGTCGTCGCAGCGTCGTTCGACACGGTGATCCGCAACGCCGGATGGACGTTGCCTGCCAAGCCGCCCGCGAAGAAGGACTCCGACGCGCTGCTCGGATGCAAGGACCTGGAATCCCCATGGACCTGCGTGCCCCCTTCGCTGGGTGGGACCCACATCTTGGTCGTCGGTGTCGAACCCGGTCAGGCCGACAACGGCGTCCCCATGGTCGTGATCACCGGCAGGGTGATCGTCAGCAGCGCCAAGACCGCGATCGGTCGCCAGCGATTCTGCGAACGATGCGCCGACGACCGGCTCGCCGAAGCCTCCGGCGATCTGGCGAACCAGCTCCTCAAGGAGCTCGCGCTGCGCGATGGCCGGACCGTGCTGCAGGTGAAATCGACGCCGCCCGGCGCGGAGATTCTCCTCGATGGCGCGCGCATCGGCGTCACCGACGCGTCGTTCAACACCTTCCCCGGCAACCACGTCGTGATCATCGAGAAGCCGGGCTTTCAACGCGAGACCCGCGAGCTCACGGTCGAGGAGGGCAAGACCGCAGATGTCGCCGTGACCTTGCAGCCATCTGCAGCGACGGCCCCCACGAAGCCAGCTCCGCATCGCCCATCGCGGCTCGTTCCGGCCCTCGTGATCGGGCTGGGCGTGACGGCGCTCGTCGGTGGCGTCGTGCTCCAGGCCACGGCAAGCGGACCGGCCGAGGGTGAAGACCAACCGAGCCGGCTCTACAGCGCGCCGGGCCTGGGCCTGGCGATCGGTGGCGCCGTCGCGATCGGCATCGGCGTGCTGCTCTGGCGCCGGGCCTCGAGGGAGCCCCGGTCATCGGGGCCCGCTGTCACGCTCGTCGAGCAAGGCGGCGTGATTGGCTGGAGCGGCGGCTTCTAGGTCCGAGGCTCATCGTGATGAGGGCATGAACTTACCCATGGTCTCGTATTCCGTCGTGCCGGCGCGCCAGAGGTGGTCCATCGAGATCGCTGTTCCTTCGTCCGACGCCTCGAACGCTGCACGAAGCACGGCGTTGCGGATATAGCCACCGGACATCACGAGCCGCTCTCCGAGTGTTGCAAAGTCGATGCTTTCCGCGACCGGCGCTCGTGACGGGAGCAGTGTCTGCCAGAGCTGTGCGCGCTCCTGGGCGTCGGGGACGGACAGCCGAACGTGGAAGGCGAGCCGCCGCCGGAATGCCTCGTCGATCGCGGACTCGTGGTTCGTGGTGAGGAAGCAGATCCCGGAGAATCGCTCGATCCGCTGTAGCAGGTAGTTGACCTCGAGGTTGGCGTTGCGGTCGTTGCCGGATTTGACCTCCGTGCGCTTTCCGAACAGCGAGTCGGCCTCGTCAAACAGCAGGATCGCGTGCCCTGCCTCCGCCGCGTCGAAGAGCGCCGCGAGGTTCTTTTCGGTCTCCCCGATCCATTTGGAGAGCGGGCCTCCCATCGCACGCTCCAGATCATCGGCCTGGGTGCGACTGGCATCGATCAGCGGCCGCAAGCGCACATCAGCGATCTCGGCGTCCGAGATCAACCGCGCATACTCGGCCTTGTGCGTGCCCGCCGAGGACAGGCCTCTCGCGATCACGAAGCGTTCCGCCTCGATCTCCTGTCGAAGCCAGTCGGCTTGGGACGCAGCTGTGCGCATCCAACCTGGCTGCAACGATTCACGCGCGTCTTGCAGCCCACGCAGAACGGTCTCTACCTTGCCGAGGTGCTCGCGTAGGCGAGGCGCCACACGGAGCGCTCGCTTCTCTGCCTCTTTGGGGTCGGTCTTGGTCGATTTCGCACTCTGGGTTTGGCCTGCCATGCCGTGCCTATCGGCGAACCACGTGCGCGGTTGCTAAAAAACTGCGAAGCCACCGGGCCGTCACAAAAGACCCACCTGGCACGGACGCAGAGTCAGGGCGCGTGCTCATCGGCGCCGATGTCGCGTCCCGATCCCTGCGGGCGCACATCGCGTGTTCGAGCCTGCAATCACGGCTTCACCACGACAAGCTTCAAGCCGGGGACGTCCTTGAAGTCCTTCCCGTTCGCCGTCGCACACCGCGGTCGGGATCGCACACTCCGGGTCTGCCGTGCAGCCGGCCGGCGTATCAGTCCCCCGCGCATCCCAACACGCGCTGTCGCCGCAGTGGTGAGGGTTGGTTCGAGTGCATCCAACCCACGAAAGCCCCGCGACAAAAACGACGACGAGGACTCCTATGCCGGTGTGCGAGCACGCAACCACCGGCGACGACGACGGCCACGTCACGGCGCGAGCTCGTCGGCGCCGATGTCGCGTCCCGCTCCCTGCGGGCGCACATCGCCGTCGACGTCAAGCGCCAACGTCGCCGCCGGATCCGCCACGTCCTTGCACGGCGAGCCGGGCGTGATGTGGAAGTTGTCCTGCACCGTGTTCAAGAACAGCGGGTCGGCGTTGATGTTCCCGGTCCCGACGACGGCGTCGGGGCCGATGTTCGAGTACGTCCACGAGCAGTTGTTACCGCCGACCTGCGTCCCGCCGCTGCTGACTTGGTTCGCGTACACGATATTGTTCGATAGCGTTAACGCCTGCGACAACAGGTTGCACCCAACACCGGAGATGAAGCTCGACGTCGCGGTGTTCTGCGTGATGGTGTTGAACTCGAGCTTACGCGTTCCCGTGCTGGCTTGGGAAAGCAGCACCCCACCGAAGCTCGACGCCGGACCACCGTTCTTCACGATGATGTTGTTCGTCAGATCGAACTGCGCAGACGTGACGGAGATGCCGCCGCCCGTGTTCGTCGACACGGTCGACTGCGTCACCGTCAGCGTTCCACCAGAGGACGAGATGCCGCCGCCCGTGTTCGTCGACACGGTCGACTGTGTCACCGTCAGCGTTCCACCAGAGGACGAGATGCCGACGCCCTGGTTGTTGGCGACCTTGACGCGGGTGAGGCTCAGCTTTGGAACACCGCCGTTGGGCAACAGCTGGATCCCGTCAGCGCCCGCCGTGCCGGAGGCGCCC
>JBBQFU010000191.1:0-17509 GCA_038322185.1 Haliangiales bacterium | reverse complement strand
GTAGGTCCCACCGTCCATGCCACGACGGGCGGGTCGGATGAGCTCGCCGACAGCGAATCGGGATTGACGTCCCGCAGCCGTCGAACGGTGCCCACGCCATCGACCTGCGACAGCGACCGCGCATCCGCGAACACCACGTAGTTGCCCGCATGAGCGACCGGGCCCGACGCTATCGCAAGCTGGCTGGCCTGAGCGGGCAGTGACGCGAGCGACGCGGCACCGATCAGCGTGTCGCTTCCCGACGACGCCGACCAGAATACGGTCGTCGCGTTCGCGCCGATGACCTTCGGCATGGAGCCACCCAGGCTCGCGTCGGCGACCACCACGTCAGGTGTGGTTGTCGTGTCTTCGCCGCATGCGCCCAGCACGGCCGCGAGTAGCGCGAATCGAACCATCAGAACGCGGCGCCGTCGACCTTCTTGCCAGGCGAGAAGTTGCCGACCGCGCCGGTCACCAGGTCGTGCAGCGCGTACGCGGTGCCCGTGATGTCGGGCGACGCGTTGAGCGACTTACCGAGGGTGCCAATCGCGTACGTCGTGGTCGCGATCGTCACCGGGTTCGCGCCACCGGTCTTGATCGTGATCGAGTCGCCGCCGTCGTTGAGGCTCAGCGTGTGCCGGGTGCCATTCGTGAAGAAGTTCGTGACGCCTGGGCACTGCGGAGTCCCGCCGCCCCAGATCACCACCGCCTTGTTCGGCGCGAGTGTCAGGCTGCCGGTCGTCTGCGCTGAAAACGTGAACTTCACACCGAGCGCGTCTGAGTACGTCACGTCCGTCAGGTCGAGCGTCTTGTTCGAGACATTCACGAGCTCGATGAACTCGTCGTTGCTGTCGGTCAGCGAGCCATCGCAGTTCGAGTCGACGCCACCGTTGGTGGTGCCACCGTCTCTCGCGAGGAACTCGTTGATCTTGAGATCGCCCGCCGCCGGCGCCACCGGGGCCGTACCCATCGGTGTGATCTTGAGGTCGAGCATGTAGACCCAACCAGCCGGGATCGAGATCGCGAGAGTCGATGGCTGCACACGGATCGTGTAGGTACCGGCCGGCAGCGCGCCCAGGTTGTTACTCGCGTTGACCCCGAGGTACGAGCAGAAGAAGTCGCCGTCGTCGTCGTCGCTCGCGAGCAGCGTCCCGCCCGTACCGGTACCGGTGAACAAGTCGACCAGCGTGTCGTCCTCCTCGAGCAAGCAATCGAACAACGGGTTGTCACCATAGCCGTCGTCGTAGTCGGCGAGCTCGCCATTGATCGTCGCGTAGGTCTCGATGTCGACCCTCGAGGTCGCGGTCAACGTGAACGTGTAGAGGTCGACGTCGCCATCCTCGATGGTGGCACGGACGATATGACTTCCCGGGGTGAGCGCCACCGGAGTCGTATCGTTTGTCGGCTCCGTTCCCTCCGTCGCGTCGAACTCGAGGACGCACACAGTCGAGCAGCGATCTCCATCGATCAGGTTGCCGTCATCGCACTCCTCGCCCGACTCGACGATGCCGTTGTTGCAGCCAGCCTCGACGCACACCGACGGCTCGTTCATGCAGGTGAAGCCATCTTCGATCAGACAGTCCGCGTCACAGCCGTCGAGCGGATCCGTGTTGTCGTCGTCGCACTCTTCGCCGTCGAGGTCCTGGATGATGCCGTCGCCGCAGCCTTCGGCCTGGCACACGGAGGGCTCGCTCTGATCGCAGTTGAAGCCGTCGTCGATCGTGCAGTGCGTGCAACCGTCGCTGTCGATCGCGTTGCCGTCGTCGCAGAACTCGATGTCGCCGACCAGGCCGTCGCCGCACCCAGGCAACGTCGCGAGCACCGACACCGTGTACATACCGGCGTCCTGGGCCTCGTAGCCGTCGACCGCGATGTAGTACGTGCCTGCGGGCAGGTTCACGTAGCCGAGGATCTCCTGGGGATCGCCGTCGCTGTAGTAGTCAGAACAGCCGTCGTCGCCGACCTGGTCGATCACTTGCGTCGCCACATCGCACGGCGCCGTCATCATGCGGATGCCACCGTCGAAGTCGCCGGCGAGCAGGATGATCACGTCGCGCGTGTCCGTGGTCGTGAACTTCCAGATCTGATCCTTGCCGGCGCCGGCCAGGCTGCCGTCGCACAGCGCTTCGGGCAAACCGTTCGTCGCATTCGTGGTGTCGCCATCGCCCGTGCCGGTGAGGTCCGTGCCCATCGCGGTCAGCGCGATGATGCCGGGCCCCGTGCACGTGCCGCCGCCGGTCGTCGGCGAGCACACCGACGGCATTCCCTCGCACATGAAGCCGACCTCGACCGCGCAGGCGCCATTGCACCCGTCCATCGACATCGTGTTGGCGTCGTCGCACGTCTCGCCGGCCTCGACCGCGCCGTTTCCGCACGTGCCTTCGCGGTCGCACATGGACGAGCAGCCATCGCCGTCCATCGTGTTGCCGTCGTCGCACTCCTCGGAGCTGACGTCGAACGTGCCGTTGCCGCACAGCCCTTCGTCCTGGCAGGTCGCCGAGCAACCGTCGCCGTTGAGCTGGTTGCCGTCATCGCAGCCCTCGGATCCGGTCACGTGACCGTCGCCGCAGTTGCCCTTGTTATTGGCGCCGTCGTCGCCGCATGCGGTTGCAAGCACGACCAGGAGAGAGGTACCGAGGAGCGTTAACGAACGAGTCATCAGGGGCGCGACGTATCACGGGGCGGCCCTCGGCGTGGAGTCCAAATCGGGTCCTCACGCATCGTGCGTTGAACTCGACTCAAACCGCAGCAATCGTCACGTTCTACGGCACCGAGAGCATCACGACACGCGTGAGCTCGACACGGGTTGTCGCGTTCGCGATCGGGTCATACGCCGCGGTGGTCCGGACCAGCTCCAGGCGATATCCGCCCGGCTTGCTGAAATCGGCGTCGAGCAGTGCCGGCGATCCGATCAGCGTGCGGCTCGTGCTGCGACCGTCCGGGCTCGTGAGGATCACATCGGTGGTTCGCCCCGAGGCCGCGGTCATCTCGATCTCGGCGCGACTCGGCGAACGCTCGCGTTGAACCTCGGCGGTGCTGCGATCTCGAACGTCTCGCCGTCGACGGTGAAGCGATACTGCTCCGCGTACGCAGCAGCGAGCGTGACTTCATACAGTCCCGCGGTGCTCGTCTCGAGCAGCTCCGTCTGCTCGCCAGCGGCGGGGCCCAAGAGAACCTGCGCATCGCGGAGTGGGACGTAGTTGTGGGTGACGTGCCCGCAGAAGCCGCGCTCCTCGGCGGTACCTGCACGCACGCGATAGATCGCGGTGCCGTGATCCTCGGAGCCGCTGAGTGCGAGCTGCACGTGGCCTTCGCGGACCGGCGTCTCGGTGGTGCCACAGGCGGCGAGGAGCAGGGCGAGCGCCAGTCTCATCCCATGACGGTAGCGGCGCGCCGCCGCATCGTTCGCATGTAGGAGTCGGCGATCTCCGGCAAGTGATAGAACTCCGCGCCGAGTGACCGTCTACAAGATCGCAACCGTCGCGCAGTGGCGAGCCGCCGAGGCGATCGGCACGTTCATTGGCGCGCCCGTCGACCTCGCCGATGGCTACATCCACTTCTCGACCGCGGAGCAAGTCGCCGAGACCCTCGCGCGGCACTTCGCCGGCCAGCGAGACCTGCTCCTCGTTGCGGTGCGGGCCGAGACGCTCGGTGCCGATCTGCGGTGGGAGCCGTCACGCGGCGGTCAGCTGTTCCCACACCTGTACGCATCGTTGCCCGTGACTGCGGCCACGCGCGTGGACGAGATTCCACTCGGTGCCGATGGTCGTCACGTCGTCGAGCCGCTCCTTCGCGCGAGCGAGTGAGCGACTGCAACGACGCGCGGACACGGTCAGCTCGCGAGTGCGGCGACCTGCTTCTCGTAGTCGCCCTGGCTGATCGTGCCCGCCTTCCGCTGCGCGTTGAGCTCGGTGAGCTTGGCACTCGCCTCGCTTCGTTTGGCCTCGATCGCGGACTTCTGCTGACCGTAGGCGTCCTTTCCTTCCTTCTCCATCGCCTTCATGTCCTTGCGAAGCGTCGCCACATCGGCTTTCGCCCCGGACTCGAAGTAGCGGTTGGCGATCTTGCCCAGAGCCCACGTGCTCGCGAACGCGGTCGTCGCGCCGAACGCGCTGCCCCACACCGGGACGAGCTTGGCGAGGTTTGATACCGCGATGCGCGCACCGGTGCCGAGCCCGAGACCCGCGAGGAGTGTCTTGGCGGCGGCCTTGTCGACGGTGTGTCCCCAGTACTGCCCGATGTCACGCGTGAGCTTGAGCTGCATCGCGACGATCGCTAGATCGGTTGCGATCGCGATCCCCGGAACCGGGAACGCGCCGAGCACCGCGCTCATCACCGAGTACTTGAGAACATCTTGATCGATCTCCTTCTGACGGCGCGCCGGATCGGCGATCGACTCGATGTTGCTGGGCAGCAGCGTATCCTTGGCTTCGTCGAGGAATCGTTTGGTGGTCGAGACCTTTGCGTCTTCGATCTTGAACGCCGTGCGCATCTGCTCGACGACCTTCTCTTCGGCTGGACTCGCGGTGCCGTCCGCGTGAATCATCGTGAACGCGGACTGCCAGACCTGCTCGCGCGCATGAGGCGTCTTGATCTCGTCGAGCACGCGCGTCAGATCGATGGTTTCATCGAGGAACGGCTGAAGGTCCCCCGACGCCGGCAACGCTTCGAGGGCCGACGCAAGGGTCATGCGCTCCTCCGCTGTGATCTTGCCGTCGGCCTTTGCGACTGCGACCAGCGCTCGCAGGCATGCAGTCGCTTCCTTCATCTCGATTTCCATCTGTCACTCCGTTGTGGGTTGTGGGTTGTGGGTCGTGGGTTGGGCGTCAGCCCAGAAGACGCGACCGATACGTGCTTGTTCAGCAGTTGCGCAAAATCCCTCAGTAATTCGGGGTTTCCGCGGGAGAACAGCGACTTGCGCGGCCCTCGCCAATCGCCTGGCTTCTCGGGTTGCGCGAGCCGGATGGGTCCGTTACATACTTTGAGGTCAAACGATTCAGATGGGTGCGGCGTGAGCTGCAGGAACCAGGAGCAGTCGGGCCGCTGCTCCACTCAGGTGGTCCATGACTGCTCCCCAAGATGATCTTCTTTGGCTCGATCGAGCACGACGTCCCGAGCTCTCGCTCCTGCTCGACCTCGACGGCACCCTGATTCCGTTTGCGGCAACGCTCGAGGAGGCTGTCCTCGACGACAGCGGCACGACGCTGCTCCGCGCACTGGTGGCCAGCGGCGTCTCGGTCGCGATCGTGTCGGGTCGCCCGCAAGCGGCGCTCGAGCGCGAGCGCCTGCGCGTCCCCGAAGCCTGGTGGATCGCGGAACATGGCACGTGGAGTCACTTCGGCTCGCGCTGGGACTCTCCCACCGACTCGTGCTCCACCGATCTGCACGCGCTTCTCGGAGCGCTGCGGGCCATGGAAGTGGTTCCCGGTATCCGGCTGGAGGAGAAGTCGCAGTCGATCTGCGTGCACTGGCGTCAGGTCGCGACGGCGTTTCGCGCGTCGGCGATCACGGCACTCGAGCTCGTGTGTGAGGAGTGGTTGGAGACGCACCCGCAATACGAACGACTCGATGGTGTCGAGATGTTCGAGGTTCGCGACCGTAAGGCGCACAAGGGCAGCGCCGTGAAGCGCATCCGTGATCGCAACCCGGGCGCGCTGTTCATCGCCATTGGCGACGACGACACCGATGAGGACATGTTCGTCGCTCTGTCGTCCGACGACGTGGCGATCCGCGTGCAGAATGGTCGGCGACGTCCGACGCGTGCGCGCTATTCGCTCTCGCATCCCGGCGCCGTGCGCGAGCTGCTGTGGTGGCTCGTCGACGCAAGGACGCGGCCGGGCTTGCTGCCGTTACCTCGGTTCGATATGCCCGCGGTACAACCGCCCACTCGGTCTCAGCTCGTCGTCGTGTCGAATCGGTTGCCGCCGGCGCCCACAGGTGATCGGCAGCAGCAGGTCGGTGGCCTGGTCTCGGCACTCGAGCCCGCACTGCGCACCTACGAGGGTATCTGGCTTGGATGGAGCGGCCAGACGCGCGAGGGAGCCCCGGTGCTCGCCGTCGAGGAGGAATTGCCTCGTCGCGCCTCGTTCGACTTTTCGCATGAGTGGCGCGAGGCGTTCTACGGTGGCTTTTGCAACCGCGCGCTGTGGCCCTTGCTACACGGGTTTCCCGGGCGCGTGCGCTACGTCGACAACGACTGGCGCATCTATCAGGACGTCAACAAGACGTTCGCAGGATACGCAGCGGAGCTGGTCGCCGATGGCGGCACGATCTGGGTGCACGACTATCACTTGATGCTTGTCGCGCGTGAGCTGCGTGAGCGCGGCTACCGCGGAGCAACCGGTCTGTTCATGCACGTCCCGTTTCCGCAGGCGGATGTGTTCGAGACCATGCCGTGGAGCGACGACGTGCTGTCTGCGCTGTACCACTTCGACTTGCTCGGCTTTCACACGTCGCAGTGGGCAGACAACTTTCGATCCTGTGCGGCCTCGCACGCGCGACGACTGGGGCACGCGCCGCGACTCCCTCACATCGCCGTGCTTCCGATCGGCATCGACGCGGCGAGCTTCAACGGGCCGCATCTCGAAGCCGATCCGGACGTCGCGGGACTGATCAAGACCCTTGGTGAGCGGCGCATCATCCTGGGAGTCGATCGACTCGACTACTCGAAGGGGATCCCGGAACGCCTGATCGCATTCGAGCATCTGCTCGACAACTATCCCGAGTGGCGTGGTCGCGTGAGCTTTGTCCAGATCTCGGTGCCCTCTCGCGAGGACATCCCCGAGTACAAGGAGCTACGCCAGCGTGTCGAGCTCCAGGTCGGCCGCATCAACGGTCGGTTCGGTGAGGCGGACTGGGTTCCCGTGCGCTACCTGTATCGGTCCTACGATCATCGAGTGCTGTCCCAGCTCTATCGCGCAGCCGACGTTGGCCTGGTGACTCCACTGCGTGATGGGCTGAATCTCGTCGCCAAGGAGTTCGTGGCCGCGCAGGATTCAACCCGTCCGGGCGTGCTCGTGCTGTCGCAATTTGCGGGCGCCGCGGGTGAGCTCACGGACGCGGTGATCACCAATCCGTATCATCCCAGCGGCGTGGCTGCGGACATCGACTTCGCGCTGCGGATGCCCGCCGAGGAACGACTTCGGCGGCACTCGCGCCTGTCGGCAGTCGTATGCGCGACCACGCCCGCCAGCTGGGCGGCCGGCTTCCTGACCCAGCTCGGGACGGCGCGCTCGCGAGACTCAGTCCTCGTTGCCGTGCCTCATGCAGCCTTGCCGACGACGTGAACGGTGCGCGTCGGGAAGGCAAACGCGCTCCCGCTCTGTTCGACCACCTCCATGAACTTGAACAGCACCTCCTGGCGCCAGGTCCGGAACTCGCTCCAGTTGGTGGTCTTGAACCACGCCATGATCTCGACATCGAGCGACGACGTACCCAAGCTCACGAAGCGCACGATGACGTCGTCAGGCCAGATGTTCGGGTGCTCGCGCAGAACGCGCTCGAAGCCGCTCAGCACGTCGCGCAGCTGGCTGGCCGTGGTCTCGTAGACGAGGTTGATCGTTGTCGAGAGCCTGCAGCGATCCCGCTCGGCGAACGTCTCGATCTTCATGTCTGCGAGCTTTCCGTTCGGTAGCGAGATCACCGTGCGATCGAGTGTGCGGATGCGCGTCGAGCGCAATCCGACGGCCTCGACTGTGCCCATCACGTTGCCATCGACCAGAACGAAGTCACCCTCGCGGAGCGGCTGGTCGATGCCGATCGCGACGGCACCGAAGAGGTTCTCGACGGTCTTCTGCGCACCGAACGCGAGCGCGATGCCACCGATCCCGAGGCCCGCAATCAAGCTGGCGACCGGAAAGCTCAGCGCGCTCAGGAAGCCGATCCCGGCGATGATGATGACGATCACCTTCGCGATCCGGCTCATCAGGGACAGCAGGGCTCGTGATGCGGGGCGCGCGAGCGCCCATGCCGCCCCGGTGAGGCGCGATGTGACGACATCGATCGTGCGCAGAACGCCCCACACGAGCATGACGGCGAACGCGGCAAGGAAGCATCCGGTCGCGATCGCGGCTGCTTTGGCATGGAGCTCGACGAGCGGCACGAGCAAGCGCATCGCCGCGATCGTCAGCATCCCGCGGAGGGGGCCGAGCAGCCGCTTGCGCAGCTCGTCATCGAGCTGCGTCGTGGTATGGCTCGTCATCGCGGTCGCGACGCGGGCGATCACAGCCGCGACCATACGGCCCAGGAGATAGCCAACGACGAGCGACGCTAGCAGGGCGAGCCACTGCCAGATGGCGAGGTCGCCGGGGCCGAGCGTCAGCATCCAAGCAGGTACGTGATCAGACAAGCTCACATCACGAAGGTACTTGGGGCTCAAAGTAAGAAACAACCCTACGCAGCAAGCTCGAGCTTACAATCGCTGCGTGACGCCGGACGCACTTCACTCTCTGACTCGCAATCGGTTCTTCCTGGCGCGGGTCTACGGGCCGGTCCGCGGCGCGGACGTCGAGGCGTTGCTCGGAGTGACCGACGCGCAGTTTCAGGAGCTCGACGAGCTGTCCGAAGCGCACGGGCGCACCGAGGTGGACGAAGACTCGGACCTCGGGACCCGGTTCATCGCGGTGCCGATCTTCTTGCCCGCCGGCTATCGGTGGGACGTCGAGTACTACGACAACGAGGAGGACGCCGGTGTGAGGCACCTGCTGTGCTCGCCAGGTGGAGAGCCCGTCACGATTGCGCGGGTCGACGCTCACTCCGCTGGTGAGCAACTTCTGTGGACGGACGCGCGAAAGCTGATCGCGGCGGCACGCGCAGACGCCCGAAATGCACCGAGCGTCGACGCATTGTTGCTGCTGCTACGAGGCGTGATCGTGCTGGAAGAATCGGACGATCCTGCGCTGGCGCGCGACGAGCTCGGGGCGGCGTGGGTCGCGGTCGGAGTCTTACCCGATGTGGCGGCGAGCATCGCGAGTGTCAGCGTCCCGCGCATGCATGTAGAGGTTCCCGATGACGACTCAAACGACGCTGGCGAGGCTCGCGAGGTGCTCGCCGGGCTCATCGCGCAGCTACCAACGTGATCGCGCGCGTCTGGCTTCTCCGCTTGAATCTCGACGTCAGTTGCTCTAGCACCACGTGATGTCCACGCAGGCTCCTCGCGACTCCGCGGTCGACGCGATTCTTACGGCCGAGACGCTACTCGTTCAGTTCGTCTCGCTGGTTCCGCGACTCAGCTCGGCACTGCCGGCAGATGTCTCGATAGCGCTCGGCGAGGCGCAGAGCTTGTACCCGGAGCTGTGGTCGAACCTCGATCGCGCTCACCTTCTGCTGGGCGAGCGCGGGATCGACGTTCCCACCTACGACGAGCTACGTGCGCGACAGCCGGCAACGATGCTCGGGGTCAAGGTCCACACGCGCGAGCGCAGCCACGCCAACGATGCCGCGGCGATGGGAGCGTTTCTCCTCGGGGGCGTGGTTGCGAGCGCTGCCGTTGACGTCGTCGGATCGATCGGCGCCAAGAGGGGCGAGGCGAACAACAGTGGGCTTCGTGACTCACGCGCGGCGCTCGATGTGTTGCGCAACGCGATGCCGGATGTGGACTGGAAGGCGGTTCGCGGTCGCGAGGCGTACGAGGCGCAGGTCGCGCTCCGTGGACTGTCGGCTGGCCGCACCAAGAAGACCCTGATCGGCGTCGTGGGCCTCGCTGTCGCGATCAGCCTCGGTGTCGGGCTCGTCAAGGTCCTCCAGCACTCCAGCCCCGACGCTGTCGCGGCACGCGAGAAGGAAGCGAAGGACAAGGCGTATCGCGCGGACCAGGACGAGATCAGCGAGCTCAACGCCGAGATCAAGCAGAACCCGTGCAATGCCGCGGCCGCCGAGCGCCGAGCCAGCTTGTTCGTCAGGAATCAGAACGGGCGCACGGGGCGCAAGCTCGCGAAGGACTTCCTCGCGAAGTGCGGTGACAACGCGAGCATTCGCGCGATCGCCAACTCCCGCTAACTGGTCTTGACGGCTACACGTTCAGCGCCGACGGCACCTCAACACCGAGATGGGCGTTCAACCGTGATCTCACACCTCGAGCTGCCACTCACGCAGGCGTTTGCGCTCGCGCTCGACGTCTGCGGTGCGTGAGATGCCCTCGCCGCCCGACGTCGACCACGATGCCCACATCACATAGGCGTGAACCACGAGCTCCTGCAGTGCAATCGCGGCGGCGTGATGCTGTGTGCTGCGCGCAAGCTCGGCGCCCCGCGACGCGTAGCCAATGGCATCGACGAGCCTGTTCGGCTCGAGCGCTTTGAGCGCAGTGACCGCGTCGTCGTAGCGCTCCGCGCGCACCAGACGCTCGACCTCGATCACGTCCTCGGTGAGTAGCTCGCCGAGCTCGTTGCGTGCTCCCAATCCCGGTGGGAGCTCGAGCTCGAGGTGCCGCTGCCATTGCTTGTCGGTCGCGTCGCGGTCCGGCGCAGGAAACTTGATGCCGCTTGCGGTCAGCGCGCCCTCGAGCTGTTCGATGCCAGCCTGAAACGCGGCCACGCGCGCCCCACTCGCGGCGCGGTCCTCGGTGAGCGCCCGCCGCAGCGAGTGGAGAGCGTTGCGGAGCCAGCCATGCGCGGCCTCGTACACGCCGCGCCGCTCGAGGCAGAATGCGCGGTCGAACGCACCGTTGCAGACCAGCGCGTTCGCGTATTCGCGATAGGCGTCGTCGACCTGGCCGGTGACCTCGAGCAACATGCCGAGCGCGGCACGTGTCGCGCCGCTCCAGCGGTGCGCGGTGATCGTGCTGCGAGCAAGCTCGATCGCGTCCGCCATCGACACGCCGCGCAGCATCCAGGTCACGCCGCATCCGCAACGCAGTGTCAGGTCTGCGCGAGGGCTTTCGTCGAGATGCGCGGTCGCCGTTTCAATCGCCTCGGCGACGCCGGAGCACTTTCGGCAGAGCACGTCCACGGTGGAGCATCTTGGAACCGTCGTGAGCAAGGCGCAACCCGAGCGGCGATGTGCGTTCCCGAGCTCGAGCGGACCTCACACCTTCTAGCTCAGCCTCACCATACGACGCCGAGCTCGATGCCACTCATCAGGCTGCCGCGGCGACGACCCGGATCGTGTTTCCAGTTGAGCAGTGTCGGCGACGCCGGCATGACGCCGAGGAACATCTCGTGTGGCAGCGCGACGCGCACACCCCAGTTCAGCCGCGTGAACACACCGAGTGCTTCGCCACCGCCGCCACCGAGATCGAGCGACAGTGGAAGCGAGACGCGATGCGCCGCATCGAGCGGCAGGTTCGCGCCGATCCGAGCGAACGCGATCCCGCCATGCCACAGCCGGTCGCCGTCAAATCTCGCGACGTGCAATCCACCGGCGCCGAGCTCGAAGACGCCGCCGATCCGCATGACCGCCGCGCCACCGTCGAGTAGCGCATGGCCGCCGACACTGCCGAGGCTGGCCTCTGCGCTCGCGACCATTCGAAACATCGCCTTGCGACGCGCGCTGCCTGAAAATAGATTGGGCGCCGAGAGCGCCTGCTCGTCGGCGAGCACTGGCTGCCAGTTGCCGATCGACGCTGCGCCCCCGCCGGATCCGATCTTCCACAGGTCGCTATTGCCGAGGCTTCGGCTACTGAACGAGCCGCCCGTGCGCGGGCCGTCGCCAGGGAACAGGCGACCGCCGCCGCCACCAGCGAGCATCGCAAAGGGAACCACGACGACCGCCAGCGCGGACACACCGACGATCGCACCGAGCGTCAGGCCTCCCGACAGGCTCTTCACCTCGGCGCCGTCGATGTCCTTCCAGCGCCAGCCCTTGCGAGTCGCGAGTCCAGCGTCGAGCTGTTCGTACAGCGCTTCGCCCGCGGCGACCACGGGCTCGCGATACGGCAGCACGAACGTCCATTCGCCGAGCGGCTTGCCGTTCATCGTGTACCGCAGCTCGTTGTAGTCGTGCAGCGAGTTGATGACCTCGAGGAAGCTGTTCACCCAGCGATGAAGCTGCTGGCCACGCGCGATGACGATCGCGGTGCCGTCGGGCTCGATGCGCAGCTCGGCGTCCGTGTCGGGGCGTGACGTCGCGAGTGCATGGCGCTCGACCGCGCCCATGTCGCGGATCTCGATCGTGACCGCATAATCGAACAGATCGACCGTCGCGGGCGTGTACACGCCTTCGGGGGCGACATAGATCTTGTTCCCCTCGAGCCAGTCGGACCAGCTGCCGGCAGCGTTGCGAAAGCGGATCTTGCTCGTCGGATCGAGTCGCGTCTTCCACACCTCGGTCGTCTTCAATACGGCGCCATCGCCGACGCGCCGGTTCTCGAGGGAAGCCAGCTGTGACCTCGGAACCGTCCGGGTGGTCATGCAGCCAGCGGCGAGCACCAGGAGCGCGATCCGTTTCATCGGGCGTGCAGGGTGCAAACGCCCCGCCACGCGCAACACCGCGGCGACACGCGCGCAACCTGGGCAACCTCTGACACCGAACCCGATTTAGTGATGGTGGGTGACCACCCGGTCGGTCATTGCTTCTTCTGGATGCTCGCGAGCCGCCTGGTTTGCGCGTCGCGAACAGCTGTAAGCTGGGGGCTGTGGCGCAGTGGGGCGGCTCGATCGAGCTGGAGAGTGCGATTGGCCGCGGCTCCGCGTTCCGACTGTGTTTTCCGCAGCTCGGGACGTAGCGCCCGTCGCTAGGCGGGGGCACTCGCGAGCAATTCCGTCAGACGCGCATGGTCAACGGGCTTGGTGAGGTGCTGATCGAAGCCGGCTTCCCGCGCCTTGCGTCGATCATCGTCGGCACCCCAGCCAGTGATCGCGACGATCAGCGGCTGAACGAGCGATGCATCGGCGCGAAGGCGACGCGCCACCTCGTAGCCATCGAACCCGGGGAGTCCCAGATCGAGCAACACGATCTGCGGGCGCATGTCGGCGGCGACCGTCAGAGCTTCGGGGCCGCTGTGCGCCACACGGGTCTCGTTGCCGCCGTGCTCGAGCAACATCGAGAGCGTTTCGGCCGCGTCGATGTTGTCGTCCACGACGAGGATCTTGAGTCGTCGCGTGATGCCGGGGGCCGACGGCTGGACCTCGGCTGCTGCTGTGACGTTCGCGAGTCGCAAGCGTACGGTGAATGTCGAACCTTGACCTGGCCCGGGGCTGGCCGCACTGATCGTGCCGCCATGCATCTCGACGAGGCGGCGGGCGAGCGTGAGCCCGATGCCCAGACCCGGGTTCGCGCGGTCAATCGATTGTCCCAGCTGCGCGAACATCTCGAACACCAGCGACAACTGGTCGACGGGCATCCCAACGCCAGTATCGGACACGCGAACGCACAACCAGGAATTCGGCTCGCGCTCGGCGACGATGCGAATGCGGCCACCGCGCGGCGTGTATTTTGCGGCGTTGGACAGCAGATTTGCGAATACCTGCGCGATACGGGTCGGATCGACATCGAGTGGCAAGCTGCCACCAGCCAACTCGACCGTGAGCTCGTGGCCTGCAGCGTCGATCTGCCCACGGACCGTCTCGATCGCGCCGTCGATGATCGTGTGTAGCTCGGTGCGATTTACGACGAGCGCGACCTTGCCGAGCGAGATCCGCGAGACGTCGAGCAGGTCGTCGACCATGCGTACCAGATGCTCGACCTGGCGCTTCATCATCGGAACAGCGCGCGCCGCTACCGCCCGGTCGTCGGACATCGCAATCAAGTCGAGGCCGGTACGGATCGGCGCGAGTGGGTTGCGCAGCTCATGCGCAAGTGTCGCGAGGAACTCGTCCTTGCGTTGATCGTGCTCGCGCAGTGCGCTCACGTCGAGCGTCACGCCGTCGAACCGCATGGGGGTTCCATCCGGTGCGTACGCCGCACCGCCGAGCGCGCGGACGTGTTTGACGTTGCCGGTACTCGGATGAACCGTGCGGTACACGACGTCGTACGTGGAGTGGTTTGCAATCGAAGCATCGACCGCTGCGCGGGTGCGCTCGCGGTCCTCGGAGTGGATGCGCTCGTAAAACAGGTCAAGCGTGACGCGTGCATCCAGAGGCAACCAGAAGTGCGCCTTCACGCGGTCGTCCCACAGCAGCTCGTCGAACGGCAGGTCGCAGTACCAGAACCCCACGCCCGAGAGCTGCACCGCGTAGTCAAGCCGAGCGCGGTTCGCAGCCAAGGCGCTCTCCGCCGCAGCGCGCGTCCGCGTCACCTCCGCTCGTTCCAGTGCCTCCCAGCAGCGGGCGACGATCGTGGTCACGAGCTCGACATCGAACGCTGTCCAGGTGCGCGGCACCTTCGCATGCACTGCCATCGCCGCCGTAAAGACACCTTCCTTGTGCAGCGGCACGCAGATGACTGCGCGGTATGCGTCGAGCAGGGCACCTGTGATCCGAGCGTCGGTATCCGTGTCCTCGACGATGTACGGTGTGTTTGCAAGCATGTGCTCGACACACGCCGGCCCGAACGCAGCCACGTCCCAGCGTCCGACGATACTGGGGACGCCGCGCGTCTAGTCTCCGGTGATAACGAACACGCTCTCGTTCTCGACGTTCGCGTATGCACAGCGGTCGACATCGAGATATTCCGCGAGCAGCCGCGCAGTGGTCTGCATGATGTCGTTCGGCGCAACGAGCGACTGTGTCGCCGTGTCGAGAGTCGCCAGGAACCGGTGATGCTCGCGCAGCTCCCGCAGCGCCTGCTCCAGGTCGCGAACGCGCGTTTCAAGCTCACTGGTCACTGCGTCAGCATAGCGGATCGTGCGTGTGCGGCAGCCCACTCGCCGACGGTGGTATCCACGAATCTCGCAGAACGAGGCTCCAAGGCAGGCCTGCTTGCGAAGGATACGCGGGGTTCGGTGGTAGGCTGGGAAGCGTGCGTTTCAGCTTCCCTCCTGATTCACCGCTTCATGCATTTGCCGACGACGAGGTTTCGGCGATCTTTGCCGCGGGGGCGCTTCGCAGCGTCCCGACGGGAGAAGCGATTCTCGTCGAGGGTGAGCCCGGAGACTCGATGTTTTTTCTCGTGGAGGGGAACGCCGAAGCCAAGCTCCACAGCGGCAAGACGGTGCGCAGCTACGGGCCTGGGAGCTACTTCGGCGAGCTCTCGTTCATCAACCCGGGCCACCGGCGAAGCACGACGGTCGTTGCGACAGCCGACGCCAAGCTGCACGTGCTCGATCAGTCGAGCGTCGCGACGCTGATCGCGAGCCATCCCAAGGCTATCTTCACGCTGCTCCGGCGGGCATGTGCATTCCTCGTCGACGCGGAGCGCAACCTGATCACGGATCTTCGGCGCCAAAATACCGAGCTCCAGGAGACGGTCACGAAGCTCGAGTTCACGCGCGCTCGCCTGAGCCAGGAAGAGCTGACCGCGCGCACCGACGCCCTCACGGGTCTCTACAACCGCCGCTGCTTCGATGCAGAGCTGCCGAACTTCATCGAACGCGCGCGTGCGATCGGCGGTAACCTCGCGCTGTTCGCGATGGACCTCGACAAGTTCAAGCCGGTCAACGACACGATGGGCCATCCGGCAGGAGACTTCGTGTTGCGCGGAGTCGGCAAGATCTTGCTCGAGGGTGTGCGCAAGTCGGATCTGCCATGCCGCGTCGGTGGCGACGAGTTCATGCTGCTGCTCGCTGATGTTTCCGAGGACGACGCGCGCAATCGCGCAGAGACGCTTCGCGTGGCGATCGGCAAGATGGAGCATCCGGGCAACGAGCGGGGCATCCAGATCACCTCGACGATTGGCGGCACGCTCTATCGCCCGGGCGAGAAGGCCGAGGACCTCGTGCACCGCGCCGACGAGGCGCTGTACGAAGCGAAGCGCGCCGGCCGCAACCGCCTCGGCTGGACTGCGTAACGTCCGCGTGACGGAGATCCGCTTTCAGATCTGGGGCTGCCGCGGCGGCCGCAACACGCATGGCTCGCGCATCGGTAACCTGACGTCGTGCTACTCCCTACGCGTCGGCGCCGAACTGTTCGTGTTCGACGCCGGCCGCGGCCTCAGCGCCCTGGCCGACGCGGTCTTTGACGATGCGAGCATGCGCGGCGTCTCGCGCATCCACGTGCTCGTCACGCACGCCCACATGGATCACTGGGAGGGCCTCAAGGATGCCACGTGGCTATGGCGGCAAAATAACGGCCTCGAGCTGACATTGATCGGACCGGCCGAGGCGCTCGACGTGATCCGACGCGCCCACGAGCCGCCATCGTTCGTGCCGCTCGAGGTGCTCGGCGAGCGCACGCTCGCGCGGCTGACGTTCGTCGAGATCGCTGCAAATGCACAGCTTGCATTGCCGGGAGCCGCGCTGCGAGCCGTCGCGCTGCATCACTACAGCGGCGTCGCACCGCATCGGCGCCACCTCGACACGCTCGGCTATCACCTCGTCGTCGATGGCGGGCCCGCGGTCGCGTACCTCAGCGATCACGAGCCGACGGCCGAGACCGCTACCATCGAGAGCGAGTTACTCGCCGCGTCGCAGCTTGTCGTCATCGATGCGAACTACGGCGCGGTCGCCGAGCATGCATTCGGGCACGGTTCGCTCGAGCACGCCGCGGTGCTCGCACGCCGGCATCCGTCGACGCTGGTCCTCGCCGGGCACCATGGCCCGATGCGCACCGACGCGGCGATCGAGGAGACGTTCCAGCGCTACGGCGCGGACTGCGCGAACCTCACCGTCGCTGCGGAAGGCTCCGTGCTCCGCTGGGACGCCGTCGCCGCACGCTTCGTCCCCGAGTGACGCCCGCCGTGTGGGAGGCCGTGACAAGGCGAGCCTAACCGTCCCATGGGGTCCGTGATGCTCCGAACGCTCGCCAGAACTCCTCGAGGATGCGGTCGCGCTCGTCGGCAGCCGCTTCGACATCGATCGACACGTCTCGCTCCCCAACGCGGACGTGGATCGTGAATGATACCTCGCCGCCTTCTGCATCGACCCGGATCTCTTCGGACTCATGCGGGGGCTCATTCACGTCGCCAGGAGAGATGTACCGACGAACCCGCTCGAACCGCACGGTGCAGCCCTCCGATTCCATTCGCCAGGTGCGCATGGTCCCCCGCCCGGCGGACATGGCTGGGGTCTCCTTGCATCCAAGCGCAGCGATCACGAACGCGGTCAGCGGCACCTCGATGTCTCGAGATTCAGAGCTTCTGATGCTGAGGTTCCGACGACGCGCCTCGTCTGGTGCATCGATCGCGGCTCGGCATTCTGCGAGCGTTGGTCGCTGGGCGCCGCTGATTGCGAGACACGCACCGACGCCGTCGAGCGCTTTGTGTTTGACGTTGACCGCGACCGAGCGCAGAGCACGCAGGAGCGAGAGCAGTAGCGCGGGGTGAAAGAACGCGATCAGCTCCGCCGCATACGCCCAATCCCACTGTTCGCGTGCATCCCGGCCAATCCCTCGGTCCGCGAGCGCCAGCAGCCATTCAGGCTCGTACACCGCGACCAGCTTGATCGCCGCGGGTGTGCCATCGCCCGTCAGCCTGCGCACAATGGCCGCGACCTGCCGTGCCTCCGATTCATTGCGCGCCCATCTCGACAGCGCTCGCTGAAGCTCGCCGGCCGCTGGTC
>JBBQFU010000190.1:0-17524 GCA_038322185.1 Haliangiales bacterium | reverse complement strand
GGCGAGATGTCGGGCCACATGTTCTTCGCGCACCGCTGGCTCGGCTTCGACGATGCGATCTATGCCGGCGCACGCCTGCTCGAGCTGCTGTCGCGCGGCGAGCGCTCGCTTGCGGACCGCGCGGCCGAGCTGCCGCAGATGATCAACACGCCCGAGCTGCGGATCGACTGCCCCGACGACAAGAAGAGCGCGGTCGTCGCATCGGTCACCGAGCGACTACGGAAGGATCCGCAGGTTGTGAGCGTCGTCGATATCGATGGCGTTCGCGCGAAGTTCGAGGGTGGCTGGGGACTCGTGCGCGCGTCGAATACACAGCCCGCGCTCGTCATGCGCTGCGAGGGCGCGACCAAGGAGCGACTCGCGGAGATCCGCGCCATCGTCGACGGCCACCTCGAGGCAGCAAAGGCATTGGTATGAAGATCGGCATCGACCTCGGTGGTTCCAACCTGCGCATCGCCGTGGTCGGCGAGGGCGCCTCGCTCACCCAGACGCAGAAGCAAAAGGTGGGCGAGCCCCGCGATCCCGAGACGATCGTCGAGCGCTGCGCGAAGCTGTGTGAAGAGCTAGCAGGTAACGAGCGCGGCATCAGTGTCGGTATCGGCCTCGCAGCCATGCTGCGTGACCGCGAGGGCACGGTCGCAAACTCGCCGCATCTGCGCTGGCGCAACGTTCCGTTCGGCAAGCTGCTCGCGCGCCGGCTCGGCACGCGATTCACGCTCGGCCTCTACAACGACGTCAACGCGATCGTCTATGGCGAGGGCGTCGCCGGTGCGGCACGCGGGTGTCGCGACGTGCTCGGCGTCTACGTCGGGACCGGTATCGGCGCGGGCCTCATCGTCGACGGCAAGCTGGTCGAAGGCGCCACGAACTGCGCCGGCGAGCTGGGCCACACGAAGGTCCGCTGGGACGACACCGCCGAGCCGTGCGCGTGCGGCAGCCGTGGCTGCGTCGAGGCGTACTGCGGCGGTAGCTACATCCAGAAGCGCATCGTCAAGGAGCTCACCGCGGGTGCGAAGAGCTCGGCGATCGCGATTGCCGGTGGCATCGAGAAGATCAACGCCGGCCATGTCGATCAGGCGGCGGCCGAAGGCGACGACTGGGCGCTCGGGCTGTGGACCGAGATCGCGCCGCTGCTCGCCGTCGCGCTCGGCAATGCGATCGCCGTGCTCAACCCGGACACGCTGCTCCTCGGCGGTGGCGTGCTCAGCAGGACCCCGACCCTCTACGAGCTGGTCACGGCCACGCTCATGATCGCGGGCAATGGCCCGTCGCTCGAGTCGCTACGCATCGTGCAGGCCGAGCTCGGTGACGACGCCGGCATCGTTGGCGCCGCGTACCTCGCGGCGAGCGGCGTCTCGATCATCGCGCCGTAACTCGTCCCAAAACGAACAACGGGCGCCGAAGCGCCCGTGCCGCAATCGAAGCTCGGTGCTTACGGAGCGGTGAACGTGCCCTTGACGGCGGTCGCCTTGATGCCGAGCGACAGCGCATCCTTGCCGTCGATCTTCACGTCCGGCGCGAGCAGCGAGACGATGAGGCTGTTGGTCTTGATCTCCTCGACCGAGACCGCGCAGTCCTTACCCTCGGTGACGCCGTCGGCGAGCTTGGTGTCGAACAGGCCGAGAATCGTCTTGCCCGTCGAGTCCGCCACACAACCGCAGGTGGGCGGGTTGTTCGGCATCGTGCAGTCTTCGGCGATGATCGGAGCGATCTGCGCCTGGATTGCCGGGATGACCTTGGTGTCGATGTCGGTCTTGGTGA
Organism: Haliangiales bacterium; assembly: GCA_038322185.1. Taxonomy (GTDB): domain Bacteria; phylum Myxococcota_A; class Polyangia; order Haliangiales; family Haliangiaceae; genus JABFXX01. The sequence continues at coordinate 15,763 of JBBQFU010000190.1, read as the reverse complement.
TCGCGCCACCGAAGATCAAGCCGCCCGAGGTGGCCGTGCCGAGCGTCTCGGCGCTGAGCGACGAGCCCTTCGCGCGCGCGCCGATCAGGTCGAGCGTGATGGCAGCGGTGCCACCGAGCGCGATCTGCAGCGACAGGTTACCCGGGCCGCCGGTGAACGTGCCGTTGACGATCTTGCCGCCGAGCGCCGCTTCCGGGTCCGACTTCACGACGAACGAGCCGGGCGTGGCGCCACCGGTGAGGTGACGACCGCAGCCGGTCTTCGTGGTCTCGTTGTACGTCTCGCCCTGGTTGCACGGGGCGGGGGTGACCATGTCGCTGTCACCGATGAACACGCGCACGCCAGCGGCGGTCGTGTTGGTGAAGTCCTTGGTCTGGAAGTCCGCGAGCAGGACGATGCCGCCGATGGCGACCGACTGGTCGATCGTGGCCTGGATGTCGAAGCCCATGCTGCCGAGGGTGCTGAGCACCATGCCGAGCTGGTTGTCGACGGTCTTGTCGTTGTTGAGGTCGAGGCCGTATTCACGGGCCTGGGTGTTCGTCGTGGGCACGAGCACCTTGTTCGCGACGTAAAGGTAGTGCTCACCCTCGGGAACGACGTTCCCTTCCGAATCGTCGCCGCCACACGCAAGAATAGACGGCATCAGCAAAGAGACAGCGAGCAAGTATGGACGGAAGGCCATTGGTACGTTCCCCTCGGTAAGTGGTAGCCGCGTTCATATCCCAGAACGCCGACGCTGCACAATAAGCGGAAACGCCCCGAGAGAGCCGTGATCTCGGCCATACTCCGCCGCAATGCGTAAGCCGGTGCTGGCGGTGATCGCCCTGGCCGCCCTGGGAGCGGCAATCTGGTGGTTCGGTCTGCGGGATTCGTCACGTTCTGCAGCCCCGGCTGCGAAGCCTGCCGGGGTCGCCAGGCCTGTCGGCGCCGAGCCCGCGGGACGCAAGCCCGGCGGTCCGGGTGACGGTGAACGCGGCGGTGACCTCACGGTTCTCGTCGACGATGACCCGCGCGGCACGCTCCGCCTCGAGGGCCAGGTGATCGATGCCGACGACAAGCCGGTGGCCGGCGCGACGGTGGTGCTGTCCTCCAATCCGCCGCGCACCGCGACCTCGGGCGACGACGGCGCGTTCGCGTTCGATGCGCTCGTCGGCCGGCCCTACACGCTGATCGCCCGCGCGCCGCAAGGTGTGGCGGGTCCCCTCACCGCGAGGCTCACGGAGACAAGTGAGCCCGTCGTGCTCCAGCTCCGGGCCGGTACCAAGGTCACGGTCACGGTCGAGGCCGACGGCAAGCCGGTCGACGGCGCGACCGTCGAGCTGCGCGGCCAGGACGTGATCCGCCAGGTGACGAAAGGCGGGACCGCCATATTTGGCCCGGTGCCGCCAGGTGGCTACCAGCTCGCCGCGTGGGCCGACGGCCGCGCGCACACGCATCAATGGATCCAGGTCGGCGCCGGCGATTCGCAGGAGACGCTGCGCCTGGTCGCCGGTGCGCGCGTGACCGGCAAGGTCGTCGACGAGAGCGGTGCCGCGATCGTCGGCGCGCGCGTGACCTATCACGGTGCATCCGACTGGTCGCAGCAAGCCGACGCGCGCCACGACGGTGTCGACACCGACAAGGACGGCACGTTCGCGTTCGCAGCGCTGCCGGCCGGCTCGTTCCGGTTCGCGGCGGCGCATCCAGAGCGCGCACGCGGCAGCTCCACGATCACCACGCTCGACGGCAAGACCGAGCGTCGCGACGTGATCATCAAGCTCGCGGTGGGTGCCACCGTGCGTGGCACCGTGGTCGATGGCGCGAAGCAGCCGGTTGCCTCGGCGCGCGTCCGCATCGGAATCACGTCACGTCGCGGCATGATCTTCGAGCCGCCGCGTCAGGCCTACACCGACGCAAAAGGCACGTTCGAGATCAAAGGGTTGCCGCGCACCGAGCTCTCGGCCGTGGCGATCCACGAGACCGGCTCGTCGCAGCAGGTCGATGTCGACACGACCGCTGGCAACGCCGAGGACGTCACGCTCGTCATCGATGTCACCGGCACGATCGCGGGCATCGTCGTCGATGCGGCGGGCAATCCACTCGAGGGAATCCAGGTCTCGGCCGGCCCGAACTTCCGCGACCAGAAGGCCGTCGGCGACTTCACGCAGTTCCGTCTGCGCGGCTTCCCGCAGGAGCTGTCCGACAGCGCCGGCAAGTTCACGCTGACTGGCCTCGCACCGAACAGCAGCTACCTCCTCTACGCCGCGCGCTCGCAGACCCGCGGTGCGGGTGGTGGGCGCGGTGGGCCCGTCGGAGATGGCACCGTCGCGCAGACCGGCACCAAGAATCTCAGGCTCGTGCTCCAGGCCGAGGGCGGCGTGAAGGGCAAGATCGCGTTCGCGGACGGCAGCACCCCGCCGCTGTTCACGGTGCAGATCGGGTTCGCGCAGCAAGCGTTCAGCGCCAAGGACGGCGAGTTCACGCTCGACAACCTGCCGCCGCAAAAATACGACCTCGCGGTGCGCGGCCCGACGTTCCAGGCGCGCGCGCAAGAGCTGTTGATCGAGGCCGGCAAGATCGCCGACGTCGGTACGATCACGGTGGTCAAGGGGCGCATGCTCTCCGGCATCGTCGTCGCCGATGGTCAGCCGGTGCCGAACGCGACGGTGTTCGCAGGTCGCCAGCTGTTCGGCAACGGCACCAGCAACACGGCGAACTTCGGCCCGATGGGGCAGGGCACCAAGCAGGCCACTGCCGACGAGTCCGGCCGCTTCTCGCTGTCGGGCTTCAACGCCGGTGACCTCGCGCTCGTCGCCGAGCACCCCGACATCGGCCGCAGCAAGGCGATGCGCATCCCGACCGACCTGCCCGGCCAGAGCGAGCTCGTGCTCGAGCTGCAGAAGTTCGGCTCGCTCAAGGGCACGCTGCGCGTCAACGGCAAGCCGACGGAAGGCATCTTTGTCAGCTGTCAGTCCACCACCACGCCAGGTGCGATCTACGCGGTCGCGTCCGGTCCCGACGGCAGCTATCGCTACGATCGCCTCGCGCCCGATACCTACAAGGTCTCCGCGACCGTCGGCATGCCGATGATGGGCATGAAGTTCTACTCCAAGGAGGTCGCGGTCCCGTCGGGCAAGGAGGTCTCGATCGACCTCTCCGCCGATCCGGGCGCGATCACGCTCGAGGTCAAGGCGGTCACGAAGACGGGCAAGATCGGTGTCGCGTCCGTGTTCCTCTCGAGTGGCGTCGTCGTCGCACGTACGGCGACCGACCTCGGTCTCAAGATGGCCGCGTCTGGACCGAGCTCGTCGCAGTGGGTGATCATTCGCAACGGCGAGCCCGCGAAGTTCAATGAGGTCGTCCCGGGCAGCTACTCCGCGTGCGTGATGCCGTTCCCGGCGGAAGTCCAAGGCATGGCGGCGATGGGCTACGGCGAGCGCCACAGTGATTCGCTGCCTGCGTTCTGCCAGCAGGTGAAGATCGCTCCCGCGCCCGACGCGCAGTCGATGACTGTCACCGTCGAGCTGCCCGCGTTTGTCGCAGACGAAACGGGTTCGGGTTCGGCCGCCCAATAGGGGTATGGTCCTGGTGGATGGGAGAGACGTGAGTCGAGATCCTTTGGTGGCTGCGGTGTGCGAGTTCGATGCGTTGCCGGTCTCGGTCGGAGTCGGCGAGCTCGACGGGACGATCATCGCGGTCAATCGCGCGACGGGTGAGCTGTTTGCGCGACCTGTCGCCGAGATGGTCGGCAGGAAGGCATGGGAGTTTGCGCCCGGGGTCGAGCACATCTGGCACGACATCGTGACGCAGGCGAGCTCGACGGACTATCGCAACGTGATCACGATCGCGACGCCGATCGGACCGCGTTCGGTGCACTACTCGATGGGTGTCAGGAGCTACGGCGGAAAACAGGTCGTGGTGCTCGTGACCGTTGACCTCGGCACGTCCGACGGCTGACCTACTGCGGGACGTTCTCGAAGCGGACCTGCGCGCCCGCGACGATACCGGCGCTCCTGGTGAAGCCGCCGTTGACCTCCAGCACGTAGCTCGACGGGCTGTCGACCTGGCGCAGTGATTCGGTGAGCGGCTCGGCGTTCTCGACGATGCCGGCGATCTTCATGTCCTTGGTGATGAAGATCATGTCGAGCGAGATGAGCGTGTTGCGCATCCAGAACGACCACTGCTTCTCGCGGCCCATCACGAACAGCATCCCGCTATCGACGGGGAGGTGCTGGCGGTACATGAGGCCCTTCTCGATCTTGGGCTCGGTCGCGACGACCTCGACCTTCACGGGGACCTCGCCCTTGGGCGTCGACACGTAGACGACGGGCGTCACGGCCGGCGTGGCCGTGGCGCCGGAGCCCGGCTGGGTGGGTTGCGGCATCGGGGCCTTGTCCTCGGGAATGCCGGTCGAGCAGCCCAGCAGCAGGGTGGTGATCAGCAGCGCGCGCACCCGCGGAATCTACGCGATCGCACGCACCAGCGCGACGATTCCGTAGATCACGAGCGCGATCACCGTGATGAAGGCGAGTGCGGCCCCCACCAGGATCAGCCAATCGCGTGGCGTTGCTTTACCGCCGTGTTGCGAACGGTCGGCCAGCAGCTCGACGTTGCGCTGGTTCGCCTTGAACGCGAAGTCGAACAGGTCACCGATGAACGGGATGAAGCCGAGCACGGCATCCCCCGCGAGGTTCATCAGCATCCGCGCGATGATGACCGGCGAGACCTTGCGGCGCGCCGCGATCACGACCGTGTAGATGCCGAGCATCGAGCCCAGGATGTCGCCGCCGCCCGGGATGATGAGACCGAGGATCGGATCGAGATAGAACTTGTCCATCACCCGCGCGAGCGAGCGCACGCGATCGATCTCGGCGTCACGCATGGTGCCCGTCGCAGGCCGCCGGCGGGGCGGGACATACGGCGTGTGCGACGCGACTCCAAAGGGCGGTGACGGAATCGAAGCCATGGGGGAACAGCCAGCACACCTCGTGCCATCAAGCGTGCGATATTTTCGCGCGATGGCAATGGCGGTCCTCACGCGCGATCCAGTGGATGCGCAGGCATATGCCCGCGCGCTCGCACCGCTCGGTCTCGAAGTCGTGGCCATGCCAGTGACGCGCACCGCCGCAGCCGGCGATCCCGATGCGCTCGTGCGCGCGCTTGGGGATGGGACGTACAGCGCGATCGTGATCGCGAGCCCGCGGGCGGCGCACGAGCTCGCGCGGGCTCACGCGCGCGTCGCACATACGATCGAGCCGCTCCCGGTCATCTGGGCGGTCGGGCCGGCCACGAAGCGAGCGCTCGAGATCGCGCAGCTCGCGGCTCACTTGCCCGATGACGTGCGCGATGGCGGCGAGCTCGCGGTGCGGCTGGCCACCTCGCGTGATCTACGCGGCGAGCGCGTGCTGGTTCCGCGCGCCGAGGACGGTCGGACCGAAGGGCTCGACACGCTGCGCGCGGCGGGCGCGATCGTTGTCGACATCGTCGCGTATCGAACGCTGCCCGCAGCACCCGACGACGAGGCGCTGCGCGAGGGATGCGAGGCGCTCGTCGCTGGCACCGCCGCCGTGTGTGCCGTGTTCGCGCCGTCGCAGGTCACGGCGCTCGCCCAGATCATGACCGCGCGTGGACACAGCCTCGCGAGCCTCGCGGTCCGGTTCTGCGCGATCGGCGATACGACCGCCGCATCACTGCGCGCGGCGGGGATTGACGAAGTCGCGGTTGCCCCGGCACCGACGCCCGAGGGCATGGCGCACGCCGTCGGCTCGGTGTATCCACCGAAGACATGAACTATCCCGACTACCGGCCCCGCCGGATGCGCCGGACCGAGAACCTCCGGCGCATGATCCGCGAGACGCGGCTCGCGCCCGAGGACTTCATCTATCCGTTGTTCATCGTGCCGGGACAGGGCATCGCGAAGCCGATCGGCACGCTGCCGGGTCAGTTCAACTTCTCCGTCGACAAGGCCGTCGACGCGGCCAAGGAGGCCGCGGACCTCGGCATCCCCGGCGTGATCCTGTTCGGTGTGCCCGAGCGCAAGGACGCGGTCGGCTCCGAGGCGTGGAAAGAGTCCGGCGTGGTCCAGAAGGCGATCCGCGCGATCAAGAAGGCACGCCCCGATCTTGTCGTGATGGCCGACGCCTGCTTCTGCGAGTACACCGACCACGGCCACTGCGGCGTGCTGCAGGACGGCGAGCTCGACAACGACGCCTCGCTCGAGAACCTCGCGCGCACGGTCGTGAGCTACGCGAAGGCGGGCGTCGATGTCGTGGCGCCGAGCGGCATGCTCGACGGCTTCGTCACCGCGTGTCGCGAGAGCCTCGACGAGGAGCGCTTCGACCAGGTCTCGATCATGGCGTACTCGGTGAAGTACGCATCGGCGTACTACGGTCCGTTCCGCGAGGCCGTGGACTCGACGCCGTCGTCGGGTGATCGCAAGGGTCACCAGATGGACTACGCGAACGTTGCCGAGGCGATCCGCGAGGCCTCGATGGATGTGGCCGAGGGCGCCGACATCATCATGGTCAAGCCCGCACTCGCGTACCTCGACGTGATCCGCGCCGTCAGCGACGAGATCAACATGCCGATCGCTGCGTACAACGTCAGCGGCGAGTACGCGATGATCGAGGCCGCCGCCGAGAAGGGCTGGATCGATCGCGATCGGATCATCCTCGAGACCCTCACCGGCATCCGCCGCGCGGGCGCCGACATGATCATCAGCTATCACGCGCCCTACGCGTGCAAGCTGCTGGCGAAGCAGCGCTGAACCGATGGGCGTCGAGTACAAGTTCGTCGAGCTCTCGATCGTCACCGACGAGACGATCGAGGAGGCGGTGAACGCCTGGGTCGGACGCGGCTGGCAACTCGAGGGCATTCGCTTCGTGACGACCGAGGCCTCGCGCCGGCCGTCGATGGCGTTCGTGTCGTTCACGCGCGAGACGATGGCGCCGCTCACGCTTCCTCCCGAGGAGCGCGAGGATCGCGACAGCGTCGAACGGATCGACGAGACCATGCCAAGACCGATGGGCCCGCGCCTGGTCAAGGCGCCCGACGACGAGAGCTAGCGTGGCAGAGCAGATTGTCGTTCGCGGCACGGTGGTGGGCGAGGAGGGGGTTGCCGTCGCGGGCTGGGTCTCGCTCGGCAAGAAGCTGCCGCAGCGCTGGCTGTCGCACACGGTTCGCATCACCAGCGACGAGGGTCACGAGCTGACGCTCGAAGGTCTCGGCGCCGACACGATCGCGCCGGTCACGACGCGCGAGGCTGCGTGGAGCGCGATCGAGGGCGAGGAGCTCGCGAAGCTGTGTGTGCGCGAGGCCCCGGCGCCGGAGGTCGAGGTCGACTTCACGACGGCCGTGCTTCGCGGTGGCGATGTGATCGTTGCATGGGGCGACGTCCTCGACCGCGGCTATATCGGTGGCGATTCACAGCGTGGCTCCGTCGAGGGCGGCATCACGAAGCTGCGGGCGCACGTGGTTGCCGTTGGCGATGATCGCGAGTCGCTGCTCGAGCGCGGGCGTGAACGCCACGCGGAGCGCACGCGCGAACAAGCCGCGAAAGCGGCGAAGGCCGCCAAGAAGACGCAGGCAAAGCGCGCCCCGAAGTCCGCGGCGCCGGCGGCTGCGACGGTGAAGGCCCCCGGGATGGCGGTCCTGTCCTACGAGCATGGGCTCGTGGTGCTCGCGATCGCGATCTGTGTCGCGTGTGCCGTGGTGACCGAGTACCAGATGTTCTGGCTCGCCGCGGGCCTGTGCGCGTTGTTCCCACGTGCGTACGACGCTGTCGTGCTGCCGCGGTTCCGCGTCGACAGGCTCGCGCCCGCATCGTTGGAGGCGCCGTTCATCGCGTTCGTCATCGCAGGCGGGATCGGGGTGTTGTTCCCGTTCATGTCGACGTTCGGGAAGAACGCCAAGCAAGGTCTGGGGAGCGATATCGCGACCTATATCGCTGCAGCCAACGCGACGCTCGCGGCGCTCTGGCTGACGTATGCAGGGCAGCAGCGCCGGCGGTACTGCGCGATCCTCGCGAACGCGCCGGACCATCCCGATCCGATCCAGGACGGCGTTTGGGGCAAGAGCGTCGGAACATTCTCCGAGCAGGTGCTCGACGTCGGCGCCGAGTACACGACCACGGGCAGCGGCAAGAACGCGACAACGAGCAGCAGCCCGTATACGACCCTCAAGCTGCAGGCACCACTCGTGCGCAAGTCGTCGGGCCTCGATGTCCAGCTCGGCGACGCCGCGATCTTGACGCTCGCCAAGTACGGCATCTTGAATGGCATCTACCAGAAGCGACGGGGCGTGTTCATCGATTCGACCACAGCGACGATGGTCGCGGGCCGCGCAACCGATGGGATGCTGCGCAAGGGCGGCGAGGCATCGCTGCTCGTGTTCGCTGCCGCCCCGCATACGGATGTTCAACGTGAGCTAGCTCGGTTTCGCAAGCGCGAGACGGTCGACAGCATCTTCGCCGTGGTTGGCCTCGCGAGCCTCGCCGCGTCGTTCTTGCTCTGAGCCCCAGTCTTCACACGACGGAGACATGGATCGGCAGGCGCGTCGCGTCGACCAGCGTCTCGATGTCTTCAGGATCTGACGTGAGGATGGTGTCGCCACGGCGGGCGAGCCCAACAAGCAGCGCGTCCACGGCGTCCTTTTGCTTCGCACGTGCGAGCAGCTCACCGGCGCGGCGAGCAGCGGGTTCATCGGGGGCCTCGACACGTGTGGCGGAGACCAGGAGTGCGAGCAACGCTTGCTTGCGTCCGTCGCGCCAGACCTGCGTCACGACCGGCGACGTGGTGACGAGCTCGATCCCGAGCTTACGCGCGACCGCGATCCGTGCGCGCAACCGAGCGTCGCCCTTGTCGAACGCGACGAAGGCACCCGCATCGAGCACGAGCCTGCTCATCGCTTTTTGCGACGCGGCTGTTTCGGGCGAGGCGTGCCGGTCAGCTCGGCTTCCGCCTCGGCGAGGAGCGCAGGTGACACGGGACCGAAGCGTCGATCTGCCTCGGCGAGTGCGAGGTCGAGGTTCGCGAGCCGGATCTGGTGCGCGATGGCCTCGGAGACGACGTCGGAGACCGTCGTATTCCGCCGTGCCGCAAGGGCACGCAATGCCTCGCCCAGCTCGCTCGGCACCGTCACGCTGAGTCGGTCCACGGCCATGGCATAAGCGTATGGCATACGCCAGTATTACGCAACGCTCACGGAACCGTGACCGGGAAGGTCACCTGCGCATCCGTGCTGCCGCCGATCGCGGCAAAGCCGCCGGCCGCCACCTGCGCCGCGCTGTCGGCCGACTTCTGGGGCGGCTCCTCGGGCGGCATGTGCCGTAGCGTGACCACCAGATCGCCGGTGCCGGCGGCCGCCACGACCGTGCTCGTCAGGCCGAGGGGGAACCCATTCTCGTCGGTGTCGGCGTAACTGTGGGTCAGCGGCCCGGTGGTGTTGGTCGTCGCAGGACCGACGACCGCGCTACCGGTGAAGAACACCTGGTGCTCGACCGCCTCGTCGCGCACCTCCTGCGTGATGTCCTCGGGCGTGGCCTCGAGCGCGTTGAGAAACGACACCGTCAGCTGATAGGTCGTGCCCGCGGTCAGTGAGATTGGCTGTGATTCCCCGGGGCCGCCACCATCGCCATCGGGGTCGTCGTACTGGAAGGTCAGCGCCGGGCCGGCCGACGGAGCGAACGTCAGCTCGACGCGCGAGATGACCTCGTTCTCACCTTCACCACCGCCAGGATTGCCGCAGGCAGAGGTGAGGAGTGTGGTCGCGAGCAGAAAGCGTTGTGACATCATTTGGTCTCCTTGTTGGTCTTGGAATCGAAGAACACGCTCGCGCGAAGCCACACGGCCCAGCCCGGTTCATCCGCGAAGTAGCGGAGCAGGCTCGTGTAGTCGCGATAGCGCGCGTTGGTCAGGTTTTGACCGGTGAGTGCGAGGCGTAGATCGTTGTGGCCGAGGCAGGTCTCCGTCGAGATCTCTGCATCGACCGTGAAGTAACCGGGCGGAGGTGCTGCGAAGTCGGCGTTGATATCGAACCGGCGCTGCTTCGCGACGTAGGTGCCGGTCAGGCTCACCGCGGTCTTGCGTAGCGAGCGCGTCTCGGGTGGACGAAAGGTGATCGATCCGCGGAAGCGATCACTCGGGATGAACACGAGGTACCGATCGTTCTCGACGTCGCGCGCGCGAACGAGCGCGACCTGGGCAGCGAGCTCGATCGCCTTGATCGGCGTCGCCTCGATACCGGCGTCGGCGCCATAGAACACGGCGTCGACCGGCGTCGTCGTGAAGCGCGGGAACGTGCCTCGCGTGACCACGTCGAAGATCGGGTTTCCATCCCCATCGATCGCCGGTGCGAAGTAGATGTAGTTCTGGATCCGATTGACGTAGACCGACGCTTCACCGCGCAGCCGCTTGCCGTCGCGCGTCGCGGTGAGCGAGCTGCTGTACGTGGTCTCTTGCTTCAGGTCGGGTTTGCCCAGCCCGACCACGGGGAACGACGGTGACGAGCCGTTGAGATACTGCTCGTCGGTGTACGGCGCGCGCGACGAGGTCGACAGCTCGAGCTTGGTCGACCACGCCTGGGTCCAGCGATGCATCGCGCCGGCCGTCGCGCTGAGCAAGTGATACGACGAGTCACACACGACCGGATCACCGGTGCCGCCGCCGCACGCGGAGCTGGCGAGCTGGTCGCTGCGCACGAGGCGAAGGAAGTCGAAGCGCTCGAGCGACGCGCTGCGCCGCACGTGATCGTAACGAACACCGACCTCGAGATCGGTGTCGTGACCGACCACACGCTCGCTCGCGAACACGCCGCCCGCAAACGATCGGTGATCGGGCACGAGCTGCAGGCCGCTGTAGTAGTTGAGCTGCGCCATGCCCGTGACACCGGCGGTGCCACGTACGTGCCAGTGCTCCGAGAGGTGCAGCGGGTTGTGGTTGAACACGGCCTCGAGCTCGTGGGTCACGAGCCGGAAGTTGAATTGCGCGTCGCTGATCGACTCGCGCGTGACCTCGTACTCGCGACGCAGATCGTGCTGGAACGAATACGTCGCCGTGAACGTGCCCACGTGGTCGCGGTCCCAGCGCGCGCGGGCGAGCGCGAGATCGTGGACCACGGTTTGATACGCGCGCTCGATCTCGAAGCCTGCTTCGTACTCGCTGGCGCCGAGAGGTTGGCCCCGCTCGATCGATGCGAAGAAGTCGTCGGCGCTCTCGATGCGCAGGCACGCGCATACGCCGAGCTTGGCCTGGTAGTGACGAAAGCTTGCCTTGAGCTCGGTCGACTTCCTGCGGTAGCCAACGGTCGCGCCGGCGTTCCACTCGAACAGGCCGGTGTTCTGCAGCGCATAGTCCGGCGTGCTCTGCGCGCCGAGCCGCTTCGCGCTGCCCTCCAGCTGCATGCTGAGCTTGGGCAGTGCCTCGAACACGTTCTGGATCCGGCCCGCGACCGTGCCGCCGCGTCCGTTCGACGAGCCGATGAGGTGAAGCTCGCCGCCATAGCCGACCTCGCGGCGCAGGTCGGGCGGATCGACGAGGATCACGCCGCCGATCGCGTCGGACCCGTAGCGCACGCCGCCCGCCCCGCGCACCACGCGGATGCGCTCGGCGATGAACGGATCGATCTCGGGCGCATGGTCGAGCCCCCACTCCTGCGCGCGATGGCGGACGCCGTCGACGAGCAGCAGCAGGCGGCGGCCGAACTGACCGCGGATGATCGGCTTGGCCATCCCGGTCGCCGACTTCAGCTCGGTCACGCCCGGGACACTCACCATCGCCGCGGCCAGCCCGCGACCGCGCGTGCGCTCGAGGTCGGCACCCTTGAGCTCGGCGGTTGACCGCATGTCGGTGGGATCAGGCGCGCGCGCGCGAACCTCGATGACCTCACCCGTGAGCTTCATCTCGATCTCGAGTGCGATCGTCTGCCCGACAACGATCGATTTCTCGACGCGCTGGTAGTCAGCACGCTCGATGATCACGGCGAGCGGATCGCCCTGGCACAGCGCGGTGAGCGCGAAGCGCCCGTGATCGTCGGTCGCGGCCACCAGCTCGTCGCCGAGCGTGATGGTCGCACCCGGGATCGGTGCGTGCGTGGCGCTATCGACGACGTGGCCGTCGAGCGTTGCTGTGCAAATTGGATCGGCGCTCGCCGTGCGGGCAAACGCCAGCACAGCGCAAACAACTACAAACCTCATGACGTCCTCGTCGAAACAGAGACGCTGACAGACCCGGTGTACGAAACTCAGGTCAGGCGAGGCGGAGACGTCTTCGGCGCGATTCGATAGAGCGACTGGGCGAACGAGACCGCCGCGCTGGGCGGCGCTGGATCGGGAACGAGCTCGGCGGCAACGACCAGCAGCGGCAGCCACATGCCGGGCGCCGCGCTGCTCTGCTGCATCGCGCGCAGGACGAGGCAGTCGTCGTGATGCTCGCCACCGCTCCCGTCGACCCCGACGAGGTGATCGTCGGCACACGCGTGGAGTGCCTCGACGAGCGTCGCGGCCTCGAGCTCCTCGCCGTGCTCGGCGCACGTGACGTGGCGAGTCTCGGCCTGGTGGGCGAGGGCAACCAGCTGCCCGACAACCAACAGCACCGCGCACAAGGCGGGCAGGGTGGACGGGCGGCGCATCCCGAGCACCGTGCCACAACCGCGGGCGGTTTGCACTATGCCGTGATGGCGCGGAACGCCGCGAGCACCTGTGCCGCGCGCGCCGCGACGAGCCGGTGGACGGCGATGTAGCGCGGATTGTCCGCGACCCTGAACAGCAGCGGACAGCACTCGAGCCAGGTCTTGTCCATGAACCCGAGCTGCTCGAGCCGCTCGAGACCTTGCAGCGCTTTCTCGTTCTCGTTGAGCGCGAGCGTGATCTCGGTGAAGATCTGGAGCCGCACCAGGTACTGACGTTGCGGTCGGTCGACCTCAGGCGGGGCCGTGATGATGGTGTGCCACGTCGCGTCGTCGATGCTGCCTGAGTCCTGGACGAGCGCGATGATCTTGAAGATCGCGCCCGCGTTCGCGCTGATCCGTGCGGTGACCGCCTTGCTGTTCTTCAGCAGCCACTCGATGTTGCCCTGCCACGTCTGGAGGCGCGCCTTCGAGATGAAACCGAGCTGCTGGATCGACGCGTCCGGATCGGTGAGCAGGCGGTTGTTGCGAGCCTCGGCCTCCGGCCACCGATGCTCGAGCGCATCGAGCCGGGTGAGCTCGTTGTCGATGATCGAGCTGCGACCCGGGTCGAGGCCGCGCGCGGTCTCGTAGTGCTGCCGCGCGATGCCCGTACCCTCGACCTCGACGAGGATCTTGCCGGCGAGCTCGTGCGCCTGCGCAGACATCGGCGCGCGTACGAGCGCACGCGCGGCATCCTGTGCACCGCGCACGGGATTGCCGCGGTTGAGCTGGTACTGCCCCGATGCGAGGAAGGCCTCGCCGTGCCCGGTCGCGAGCCCGCGCTCGAGCGCCGCTTCAGCCTTCGGCAGCAGCTCCGGTTCAGCGCGCATCACCCACGTCTGCACGTGGGCGTACGCGTTGGCCGCGAGGATCGGCGCCGAGGTCGGTGCGTACTCGACTGCTTGATCGAGCAGTGACGCGGCGGTCTGCGCGTGCGTGCCCCAGAAGCGACGCAGCTCGGCGCGTGCACGCAGGTACAGATCGACGGCTCGCGGATCGGTCGGCTTGGTCTCCGAGGTCGCGCGTGTCGACAGCGCCTCTGCCACGCCGCGCGCGAGCTCGTCGGCCACTTCGAGCACTTCAGCCTCGGAGCAGTCGGTCTTGTGTGCCCAGATCTGAAACCCGTCGGCGACGCCGATGAGTCGCGTCGTCACGCGCAGGCCCTTCGGTGTGCGCCGGAGCGACGCGACCACGACGTGATCGACATTGAGCCGCTGACCGAACGCGCGCGGATCGGCCGCGTCGGCCGCGTGCATGACACCCGCGGGGCGCACGCGAATCCCTGCCGTCGAGCACAGCGTATCGGTGAGATCTTCGCGCAGGCCGTCGGCGAGGTACTCGTCGCCGGGCGCTGCCATGATTGGCATGACGACAACGGAGGTCGGCTCGGCCGCCGGCACGGTGGCAGGCGTGCGCGGTACGGCGGTCGGTGTCCGTGTGCGCGGTGCTTCTCCGGACTTCGCGAGGCGCGTGACATGATCGTTGCCGCTCGTCACGGGGCGGTCCTCCGCGATCGCAGCACCGATCTCGGAGGCGCTCGACGGTCGGTTGCCAGGCTCGAGTTGCAAGCACGCGGCGACCGTGGACGTGAAGCTCGCTGGCACCTGCGCGGTGGTGTCCATCGTGCGCGGGGCCACCGTCACCTGCGAGACTGCGATCGAGATCGCGTTGTCGCCGGGCCACGGTCGCGTCGCGGTCGCGAGCTCGAACAGCATCACGCCGAGCGAGAACAGATCCGCACGCGCATCGACCTCTTGCCCGGCCAGCTGCTCGGGCGCCATGTAGCGCGGCGTGCCCACCACGGCCCCGATCTGCGTGACCGACGGATCGTCACCGCTGCGCGCGATGCCGAAGTCCGTGAGCACCGCGCGATCCGTGGCGGTCTCCATCAGCACGTTGTCGGGTTTGAGATCGCGGTGCACCACGCCTGCGGCGTGCGCGGCCGCGAGCCCGGCGCAGATCTGCTCGGCGATCGCCTTGAGCTGCTGCCACGGCATCGGCTCGTTGCGCATCTTGCGCGTGAGCGGCTCGCCGTCGATCAGCTCCATCGTCAGGAACCGTTCGCCGTTGTGCTCGCCGATGTCGAACATGCGGGCGACGTTGCGATGCTGGATGCGCCGGGTCAGCTTGACCTCGCGTCGGAACCGCTCGAGTGCGTCGTCGGACAGGCCACCCTTCAAGACCTTGAGCGCGATGCGCTCGCCGAGCTCTGTATCGAGCGCTTCGTACACGCGGCCCATGCCGCCGCCGCCGAGCCAGCGCAGGATCCGGTAGCGGCCCGCGATCAGCTCGGCCTCCGTGACGGGGGTGACCGTGCCGGTAAATGAGGGCAGTGTGCCCGCGACGGTGTCGTCGTCTCCGCCGACTCCCATGTCGCAATGATACCAGGGATCTCGACCGCAACGGGTGGGGCCGATCCGTGCACGTCCCCGTATCACGTGCACGTGCTCGTGCTCGTCCAAGCCAATCAGGTGTCGGGGCAACCGTCCTCACTGCCGGCCGATAGTCGCCGCCATGCTCGACTACGAAAAACTCGACGTCTATCGATGCGCGATCGAACACCTCGCCTTCGTGGTCCGAGCGACTCCGAGGCTCCCACGCGGATATTCGGTGCTCGTCGATCAGTGGCGTAGGGCGGCGATGTCGGTCCCCCTGAACATCGCGGAAGCCACCGGGAAAACGAGCCCGGCGGACCGGCAGAACCGGTACGCGATCGCTCGCGGCGAGGCGATGGAGTGCGGCGCCATCAACGATGTCGTGCGGCTGGTAGGGGAAGTCCCGGACGCCGAGCTCGATGCGGGCAAGATGCTGGTGCACCGGGTGGTAGGCATGCTCAGCAAGATGGCGCGCTGACGGGCTACGGGCCCGTCCACCGGGCGAAGACGACGAGCACGTGCACGTGCACGTGCACGTGACACGTGTATGTGCACGTGTATGTGCACGTGTACGTGATCACGGGCTTCTAGGGTCGGCCTTCGCGCGCGTAGAACCGAGAGATGCTGCGGTCATCGAGCCAGCGTGGAGCGTCGCCAGTGATCGTGCCGGCCAGGATCTCGGCGCGCAGCACCTTCTCGCGCTCCGAGAGCTTCTTGACCTCGGCCATGAAGCGGTCCGCCGTCTT
>JBBQFU010000189.1:0-17657 GCA_038322185.1 Haliangiales bacterium | reverse complement strand
GTGGGCCGTGACCGGCGTGCGCATCGCGCCCGTCGTCGCCTCCGTCGAGCACTGAACTCCGTCGTCCACGTGCACGTCCACGTGTCACGTGCCACGTGCACGTGCTCGATGATCAGGGCGCCATCGTCACGTCGACCGCTGCCGTGATCGTGGACGAGCACGTGGCACGTGGCACGTGCACGTGCACGTGCACATGAAGGACCTCAGTCTCCGAAGCCGAGGCGCGTGAGCAAGCTCTTGATCAGCCGCGTCGCGCGGATCTCGTCGAGCAGATCGTCGAGCTTGTCGATGCCGGTGAACGCGGTGAACCGGCGCAGCAGGTCGGCCGCCTGCGCAGCGCGGCGAATGCCGAGCAGCTCGAACAGGTGCGGCTGGCCGTGCTGGTACAGCCGCTCGTCGAGCCGCTTCCACGGCTCGAAGGTCGTCGATTCTTGTAGTGGCCACGTCTGGCACACGCGAGCCGTAGAGGCCGAGCGCTGCAAGATCACGTTGACCGCGCGGCGCGCGGCCTCGTTCGCGCCTTCCATCGACGCGAGATCGGTGTACGTGCGCACGTAGTCCGATGCCAGCACGAGGTTGCCGATCTGGGTCGCCGCCTCGGGCCGCAGCGCCCAGCTGCCCGGCGGATGCACGAGCAGGCGCGAGGTGTTCTTCGGCGGTGAGCCTGCCGAGTAGTCGAGGTCGGTATCGAGCTGCCAGCTGTGGAGCACGTCGTCGCGCAGCACGTCGTCGCCGGCGCGCGTGCCGTTGAGCGCGGCCTTGAGCTGGCCCCACACTTCCTTCGCGACCTCGGCGGGCGTGCACTGCTTTGCGGTCTTCGGGATGTACGTACCTGGCGTGTCCCAGTCGCTGATGTCGACGGAGATCAAGCCGCCGACCTCGCCGTTGCCGTAGACCTTGCGGAACAGACCGAGGTCTCGCCAGAACTGCGGCTGTGAGATCGTGGTGAGCGCCCACGGCGAGTCTGGATAGAAGGTGTGGCCGCGCACGAGCGGCACGTCCTCGTAGAGGAAGTACTGGATGCCGACCATCCACGACACGAGGTCGTCGACGTTCGCGGTTCGCAGCCGCTCGAGCGCCGGATCGGCTGCGCCCATCTGCGGCGTGATCATGTGGGTCACACCGTCGAGCGGGACCGCGAGCACGTAGTAGTCGGCGGTGACTGTACCGCCACCGGCGAGCTCGATGCCGCTGATCGCGTTGCCCGCCATGTGGATCGCGCTGACGCTCGCACCGGCGTGGAGCTGCACGCCGAGCGTCGTGAGATGCGCGATCCACGGATCGAACCACATCTCGCTCGTCGGTCCGCCCATCGTGCGGTCGTTGTTCACCCCGCTGTCGGCGTAGTCGAGGATCAGCTGCATCGACACCTGACCGACGCTGCGCGCCGACCCGTGCTTCGGATCCATCGCGACCATCGTGCGCGGCACCGCGCGCAGCTGGCGCTGGAAGCGAGGCGAGTACAGATCTCCCTCGAGAAACGTCCACCACGAGATGTGCTCGTACTCGCCGAGTCGGCGCGCATCGCTCGCCGTGAGGAACTGGAGGATCTTCGCGGCGAACAGACCGATGTCGCCCTGGTCGAAGTCGAGCTCCTGAAAGAACAGCTCGAGCGCCTCGAGCACGTCGTACGGGCGCGTGACGGCGCGGCGGTGGAACCGGAACCACGTGTCGTTGTCGACGAGCGCGATCGCGCTCTCGGTGGTCGAGCGCAGCCCATCGACCACGTGCTTGCCGCCGGTGGTCGGGATACGCGCCATCGTGTCGATCACGTGCTTGTAGAAGCGCGGATAGAACCGGAACCCATGCTCACCGGGCAGCTCCTTGCGGCCACCCGTCGCGCTCCCCGGCACCGGCTGCGAGCGTGCCTTGCCGCCCCAGTCGGGCCGCATCTCGTAGACATCGACGGTGAAGCCGCGCTCGACGAGCTCGTGCGCTGCAGTCAATCCGGCGACACCACCGCCGATCACGATCACGCTGGTCATCGTTTGTTCCTCCCCACGGCGCCCGCGGTCGCCCAGTGCACGGCGAATGCGAGCTCGGACTGTTCGTCGACGGTGCAGGCGCCGGTCAGCGCGGTGATCGCAAAGCGATCGACCTTGCCGCCGCGCTCGTTTGCCACCACAGCGGCACGCGCGAGGATCTCACTCGCGGCGCTCGTGTTGCCGAGCACGGTCTCGGCCTGGCCCCAGAGCCGCAGCGCGGTCGCCGCATAGAACGACGAGCGGCCGCGGCGGAACAGCGCCTTCGCGCGTCTGCGTGCGCGGTGCGCAGCGGCCCGGTCACCACGCCCGATCTCGGCGGTCGCGAGTAACGTGTCGATCATCGCCGACACCGCGGGCAGGGCGCTGAGCCACTGCGCTCGTGCCTCGCGTGCAAGCTCGAGCGCGATCGCTTCCGCTCGGCGGTAATCACCCTCGGCGAGTGCGAGCTCGGCAGAGAACACCTGGCGATAGATCGCAGCAAGGCCGCGGCGTGCGCTTGGCTGGGCGACGAGCTCGCGGTCGAGGACGCGCGCAGCGGCAAGGTTGCCGCCGAGAACGAGCGCGCGGCCGCGATAGCTGCCGAGCATCGCGCGGGCGATCAGGTCCTCGCTCGCATCGGCGAGCTCGCCGAGGATCGCGAGCGCGCGGGTCGGCTCGCCCGCGTAGTACTCGCCGAGTGCCTGGTAGGTCCGCAAGAACGATGCTTCCCACGAGCGCTCGAGGCCGAGCCGCTCGCAGATCTGCTGGGCTTCCGTGTGAGCCTTGCGCATCGCGGTCCACTCGCCCCGCAGCGTGGCGAGGATGCCGGCAGCGCCGGCCGCTACCATGCGCGGGTAGGGCGTCACACTTGCCGCGGCGAGCTGGTGCGCGATCCTGAGCGGCCGATCGCCGAACCGGCCGAGCGAGCCCGTGCCGAGATAGGCCGCGAGCATTGCCATGCCCAGGCTGTGTGCGTCACGATCGCCAGCGTCCTCTGCAGCGGCGAGCCCGCGCAGCACGTACTCGAATGCCGCGAGCGGATACGGTGTCGACAGGAAGCTGGCGATCACGCGGTACGCCGAGAGCACCACGGGATCACGCGGCGCGCGTGCAGGGAGCGGGCTGAGCCAGCGCGCTGCGACGGCGACGGTACGCAGCGTGCTCACGCCGCGGTTGCGTGCGCGCGGCTCGCCGTGTCGCGCGAGCACGTCGTCGACGAGCGCGAGACCGCGATCGAGCTCGCCGAGCTTGATGTACGCCTCGGCCGCGCGGACGCGATACAAGTCGCCGCCGGTAGCCGCGAGCTGTGCAAACTCCCCGGCGGCCGCGTCGAGCTTGCCGGAGAGGAACAGACACTCCGCACGATCGGCGCGGCAGTGCGGCATGCCAAGCGACATCGCGCGCGTGTACCAGTCGACGGCGATGCTCCATGCGAGACGCTCACGTGCGGACGTGGCCGCCACGATCGCCCAGTGCGCGGCACGCGCTCGATCGCCGGCGTGCTCGTGGTGATACGCGAGCTGATCGGGCGGCGAACCATCCAGCTCGAGCAGCGCGGCGAACTTCTCGTGGCGTGCGCGCCGAACCTCGCCAGGCATCGCGGCATGCGCGGCCTCGCGCAGCCGCTGGTGATAGAATGCGTAGACGGGGTCACCGCTCGCCGACGGCGAGGTGCGCACGATGCGTTCGTCCTCGAGTGCGCGCAGCACTGACTGCAGTTGCACCGACGGCAGATCGGCAAGTGCGCGCAGCTGTTCGAACGTGGCGACACCAGATGCGAGCGCGGTGAGCTCGGCGACCTCGCGCTGGGCTGGCGCAAGGCGGGCGAGCCGCTGCAGCTCGGCGCGTTCGGGATCCGCGCGGCCTTCGTCGGCGAGCTCGCGGCCGATCAGCTCGGCGAGATACGGCGAGCCTGCTGTCTGGCGCGCGGCCGCGTGCAGCTGCTCGGTGGAGGCGAGCGGGGCGATCGCGGCGAGCAACTCGACGACATCGTCTGCGGCGAGCGGTGCGATCGTCAGGTGCTCGACGGCGGAGCCGAGGCGGTCGCGCAATGCGGTCAGTGCCGCGGGGGGGGCGCCGTCAGCCGTCCAGGTCGCCACGATCGCGAGCGGGCGCGACGCGCGCTCGATGAGGAGCGCGAGCAGCTCGAGGCTGTCCTCGTCGGCCCACTGCAGGTCGTCGATCACGATCAGCCCGCGCTGGGTGGCGAGCACGCGATCGAACAGCTGGCTCATCGCGAGCAGCGCACGCTCGCGCTCGACACGCAGATCGTCGACGGCGGGTCCGGCACCGAGTACGGAGCCGAGCGACGGGAACACGCGGCCGAGCGACCCGACGTGCTCGATGGTCGCAGCGATCCGCTCGTCTCCAGCGATCTCGGCGGCGAGGTCGTCGATCACGAAGTCGAACGCGCGATACGGCACGCGCTCGCGCTCGTGGCAGCGACCGCGCCAGACATAGGCCGGCGCAGCCTCGCTCGTGCGCACGCGGCCCAGCGCTACCTCGACGAGCGCGGTCTTGCCCGCACCCGAGGGGCCAGTGACCACGATCAGGCGCCCGCGTGGAGCTTGGTCGGAGAGCTGGGTCGCGAGCTGCGCGAGCTCGCCGGCGCGGCCCACGAAGCGGCCGTCGCGGCGTACCGGCCTGGGCTGGCTGAGCGTCCCGGTGAGGCTGAGCGCCACCTGCAGTGCGGTGGGCCGACGCGTTGGCTCCGTGGCGAGCATGCGCTCGATGAGGTCGTCGATGTCCGGCGGCACCGCAGGGTTGATGGAGCTCGCCCGCGGCAGCGTGAGCTTCTTGTGCATGCGCGACAGCATGTGCAGCGTGCCGCCAAATGGAGCTCCGCCGGTCACCAGCTCGAATGCAAGCACGCCGAGCGCGTAGACATCCATCGCGGGCGAGACCTCGAGCCGTTCGACGTACTCCGGCGACAAGTAGGCGACAGTGCCGACGAGCCGGGTCTCGCGTGCCACTTCGTCCTGCACGCGGACATGCTCGAGTGCGAGCCCGAAATCGAGCAGCTTCAACGTCCCGTCGACGACCAGGATGTTCGACGGTTTGATGTCGCGATGGATCACGCCACGCGCGTGAAGGAACGCGACGCCCTCGGCGAGCTGCGCGAGCATCGTGCGCAGCCGGTGGAAGTCGACGTCGGGCACGCTGGTCTCGATCGGAATCACCTGCTCGCCCGGCGACAGGGACAGCTGCGTGTTCGCTTCCTGCAGCGGTGCCGCACCGCGCGTGGTGTGGTCGGTGACCTCGATCGCGTAGCTCTGCCGCGCGACCCAACGGCGTGGGTCGACGCCGGCGAGGTACTCCATCGTGAAGTAGCAGGACCGCTCGTGGGCGACCAGCTCGTAGAGCTCGACGAGGTTCGGGTGGCGCAGCGATGCGACCGCACGGAACTCACGCTTGAGCCACAGCTGGGCCTCGTGATGGGTGACGCCGCGGAACTTGATCGCCACGTCCATGTCGCGGCGCAGGTCGCGCCCCAGATACACCACGCCCATGCCGCCGCGACCGAGCTCGCGCACGATGTGGTAGCGATCACTGACGAATCGGCCGGCTCCCTCAGACCCCAGCAAGCGCGCAGACGCTAACATGCCGGCCGTGGCAGACGCGATCGAACGCATGATCGACCGGTACGGTCCGGCTGCCGTGTGCGGCGCGCTCGAGCCGCTCATGACGGCCGACCGGATCGCGCGGATCGACGAGGTCCTCGCGAATCGGCTGACGTCCGTCGTGACGGCGGTCGAGGACACCTACGACCCGCACAATGCCGCCGCGACGATGCGCACGAGCGAGGCGCTCGGCCTGCAGGAGCTTCACGTCATCGAGCCGGGCGATCGGTTCTCGACGGCGCAGGGCGTGACCCGCGGCTCGCATCGCTGGATCGATCTGTTCCGCTGGACCAGCGCCGATGTCGCGGTGAATGCACTCCACGCCCGCGGCTTCCGCGTCTACGCGACGCTGCCGGATCCCGACGCGGTCAGTATCGAGGATCTCGATGTCTCGACGCCGATCGCGATCATGTTCGGCAACGAGCATGCCGGCCTGTCGCCGACTGCGATCGCGGCCGCCGATGGCGCGGTCACGGTGCCAATGTTCGGCTTCACCGAGAGCTACAACCTGTCGGTCACGGTCGGCCTCGCGATGAGCCGGCTCGCGGCGCGGCGGCGCGCTCACCTCGGTACGCCGGGCGACCTCACCCCCGAGCGCCACGCTCGGCTACGCGCGCGCTGGTTCGCGATCCGGATCCGCGCTGCCGTCCAGATCGTCGAACGCGCGCTGGGATAGTCGCAGTTCGGTGCGTGCTCTAACGCCAAGCCGCCAAGGTCAGAGCGAGAGAGAACGCCATCAGAGGAATTTTTTTTAGAAAAAAACTCTCTGGCGATCTCACTTCGATCTTGGCGTCTTGGCGTTAGATCTGGAGCACGCAGTCTGTCCGTGCTCTGTCCCCGAGGCAGCGACCCCGATCACCCCTGCGGATGCATTGACACACCGCGTGTGGCAAACGGGACGCAAGGCTGGGATGATCAGGCGGTATGCACGTTTGCGACGGGCCCCCGAGTTGCACGAAATCCCGTACATGGGGGCAACGCTAAGAATGTGGGCAGCGAAGTCGCAGCCTGCCGCCGGGCAGCCGCCGCAGCCGCAGCCCAAGCGCGTGGCCGGCACCGGCAAGGCCGGCCGCGGCAAGGGCAAGAGCCGGCCGCCCCGCAAGCTGTGGGTCACGATCCTCAAGTGGACCGTGATCGCGGGTCTCGTGGGCACCGCGCTGATGGCCGCGACCATCGCATTCACGTTCTGGATGTACGGCCGCGATCCGAAGCTGCCGAACATCACGAAGCTCGCGGACTACAAGCCTGCGCTGGTCACCACGATCCTCGACGCCAACGATCGCCGCATTGGCGAGATCTATACCCAGCGCCGCAGCTACGTGGCCTACGACAAGATCCCACCGATCGTCGTCGATGCGTTCGTCGCGGCCGAGGACAACAACTACTGGACGCACGCCGGTATCGACTACGTCGGCATGGCTCGCGCGTTCTTTGCGAACCTGCGCGCCGGCAAGAAGACGCAGGGCGCATCGACGATCACCCAGCAGGTCGTGAAGAACTTGCTGCTCACGCCCGAGCGCACGTTCCGCCGCAAGATCCAGGAGATCATCCTCGCGCGTCGCCTCGAGAAGTCGCTGACGAAGCAGGAGATCCTGACGCTGTATCTCAACGAGATCTATTTCGGCGCGGGCCGCTACGGCGTCGAGGAGGCCTCGCTGTTCTACTTCGGCAAGCACGTCGGTCAGCTCAACCCAGGCGAGGCCGCGGTGCTCGCGAGCTTGCCGAAGGAGCCCGAGACCCTGTCCAAGGCGCTGTTCAAGAATCCGCAGC
This sequence comes from Haliangiales bacterium, assembly GCA_038322185.1. GTDB lineage: Bacteria > Myxococcota_A > Polyangia > Haliangiales > Haliangiaceae > JABFXX01. The sequence continues at coordinate 10,303 of JBBQFU010000189.1, read as the reverse complement.
GCGTGAAGGACCGCCAGATCTACGTGCTGAACCAGCTGGTGAAGATCAAGAAGCTGCCGCAGCCCGACGCGCAGAAGTGGATCAATGATCCGATCAAGATCGTGAAGTCGCCGTTCCCCGAGCTCGGCACTGCGCCCGAGTGGGTCGACCTCGTGAAGAAGGAGCTGGTCGCGCTCAAGGGCAGCGAGAAGGCACTCGACACGGCGGGCTCGGTCGTGCGGACCACGCTCGATCCCGGGCTTCAAGTATCGGCGCAGAAGGCGCTGCAGGTCGGCCTGCGCGCTGTCGACGTGCGTCAGAAGATCGGCCGCACCCAGCGCCATGTCGACAAGGTGGAGGCCGAGATCACGAAGCTCGCGAAGCGGCTACCGACCGGCGGGCCGAAGGCCAAGGAACTCTACGATGCGGTGGTGACCGCGGTGCACGATGCCGACAACGAGGTCGTCGTCGATCACGGCAACTGGCAGGCATCGCTGCTTATTGGTACCCCCGACGATGCGCGCTTCAACCCGCCCGGCGACGGCAAGGTGAAGGCGCCGAGCGAGCGCTTCAAGGTCGGCGACGTGCTCGAGGTTCAGCTCGCGCCGGCGCGACCGAAATCGGCCGCGGGTGAAGAGCCCGATGACGACGCGCCGACCCCGGGCAAGGTGAAGCACAGCAAGCATCGCGTCGCATTTCCGGCGGGCCCCGAGGGCGCGGTGATCGTGATGGACGTCAAGACCCGCAAGGTCCGCGCGCTCGTCGGTGGCTACTCGTCGAAAGTCGCCGGCTTCAACCGCGCGACCATGGCGAAACGCCAGCCGGGCTCGAGCTTCAAGGCGTTCGTCTACACGACCGCGATCGACAGCGGCAAGTACACGCCCGCCTCGAAGATCAACGACGCGCCGGAAGTGTTCGACCTGTGGAAGCCCAAGAACTACGAGTCGGGCAAGTTCGCGGGGCCGGTCCTCATGCGCCACGCGCTCAAGAAGTCGATCAACACGGTGTCGATTCACATCACGAACGACCTCACCCCCGCGTCGGTCGCGGCGACCGCGAACAAGATGGGCATCGTCAGCGAGCTGCCCAAGGAGCTCTCGCTCTCGCTCGGCTCGGGCGAGGTCACGCCGATGGAGATGGTCAACGGCTTCGCCACGCTCGCCGCCGGGGGCATCGCAATGGCGCCGCGTTTCGTCGAGGCGATCGATGGCAAGGCGTCGCCGGCCACGCAGGGCACGCAGGTGCTGCGACCCGAGGTCGCGTACGTCGTCACGAGCATGCTGCAGTCGGTGGTCACCGAGGGCACCGCCACGAAGGCGGCGGCGCTGAAGATTCCGATCGCCGGCAAGACCGGCACGTCGAACGAAGCGCGTGACACCTGGTTCATCGGCTACACGCCCGACTACGTGGTCGGCGTATGGATTGGCTACGACGATCCTCGTTCGATGGGCTCCAAGGAGACCGGTGGCTCGACCGCGGTGCCCGTGTTTGTCGACGTGATGAAGGCGATGGGCCAGCCGGCCAAGGCGTTTGCGCGACCGGCCAAAGTTGTCGAGCGCGTGATCGATCGCGAGACCGGCCTGCTCGCGCCGGAGGGCGCGCCGAAGGGCACGACGTTGACCGAGGTGTTCGTCGAGGGAAGCGAGCCGATCGAGACCGCACCGATGCCCGGCGAGCAGACCGAGCCGACATCGGTGACGGAGGACTACAGCGATTGAATCGCTGGGTGGCGGTCGGTGTCGCGTGCCTGCTGACCGCGCCCGCTGCGCGGGTCGGGGCGGAGCTTGTCGAGGAGGAGCCCACGACCTTCATCGACAAGCTGATGGCCGAGATCCACCGCAAGATCGATGCGGCGATCCTCAAGCGGCCTCCCAAGCTCGTGCCGCCCAAGCCGATCAAGCTCGGCTGGAAGCTGGTCAAGATCGGCGCGCTCGACCTCGGCGCTCCGCTCGCGACGCTCACTGCCGCGGACCTCGATAGCGACGGCAAGTTCGAGCTCTACGCGGTCACCCCTCGCGAGGTCGTGGCGATCGCCATCGACAAGCCTGGGCCGCGCATCCTCGGACGCGTCGCGTTCAGCGGCGAACGCACGCCGACCGAGCCGCGCGATGTGGTCGCGACTGCGGTCCTCGACAACGGTGCGATCGCGACCGGCGTCTCCGGCTGGCACAAGAGCTTCCGTGTCACCTGGCAGAACGGCGTGCTCGCCGCCACCCCCGTCGACGGCGGCTTCCTGCAGTGCGGCGACAGCCTGCAGATCGCGCCGGCCCGTAACTACTTCGGCGATGTCACCAACGGCCACTACGGCCGTGGCTGTTCGGCGCTCGTCGACAACGATGGCTACCCGCTGCGGACGCGCGCGCAGCTGTCGCTCGCGAACAAGCTCGATATTGCCGTCGAGCGCTGTGCGGCCGCCGGGCTGGGCTGCCAGCCGGCTGCACGCTACGAGTACGCCGGCGTCGGCATCGCGTTCGCAGTCGCCGATGTCGATCGCGACGGCAAGCCGGAGCTCGTCTACTCGGGCGCGGGCGCACCCGGCGATCCCGACACGCTCAAGATCGTGAGCCTCGGCGACGACGACAAGAAGCAGGCAAAGCTGCGCAAGGCGTTCACCGCCGGCGGCGTGGCCGGCATCGTGGTCGCGGACGTTGACGGCAACGGCACGCCTGACACGATCGCGGCGGTCCGGGTCGCCGGCGCACCGCGCGTCGACCTGTGGAGGGTCGAGTGAAGCGCGTCGCGCTGCTGCTGCTCGCGTTCGCATCGCTCGCGCGCGCCGAGACGCGCCCGCGTTATGGCGGCAGCATCGAGGCCACGCTGCTCGGCGCGCCGGCATCGCTCGATCCCGCCGATGCGCGCACGCACGCCGAGCTCACCGTGGCCGGGCTCGTGTTCGACACGCTCTACCGCCTCGGTCCCGACGGCGTACCGGTGGCGCATCTCGCGGCTGGCGACCCGACGCTCGATGAAAAACGAACGACCGTCTTCATCCCGATCCGCAAGGGAGTGCGGTTTCACGACGGCAGCGAGGTGACGCCCGGCGATGTCGTGGCATCGCTGCAGCGCGAGCGCACGGTCACCCGCTGGCTGCTCGCCGGCACGCTCGGTCTCAAGGCCGACGGCGACGGCATCGTGATCTCGCTGCGCACGCCACTTCCAGATCTGCTCGTCCAGCTCGCGCTACCGCAGTTCGGCATCACCAAGGGCGGCCGCGCGGGCGAGCGGCCGGTCGGCACCGGGCCCTACGCCGTCGACAACCTCGATCGCGCACGCAAGAAGCTCACGCTCCGCGCATTCGACGAGCACTTCGCGGGCCGGCCGTACATCGATCAGCTGGTGCTCGCCTGGTACGACACGCCCAGCGGCGAGGCGCGCCGGTTCGAGACCGGCAAGGCGCACGTGTCAGCGCGCGGCGCGAGCGCGTTCGCGGGAGCCAAGCCTACGTTTCGCACCACCGATATCGACGGACCGCCGTCGCTGCTGGTCTACGTCGGCTTCGGTGGCGCGCATCGCGACATCCTCGGCGACAAGGCGTTCCGGCGTGCGCTCGATCTCTCGCTCGCGCGCGGCGGGCTCGCGGCGATCACGTCTGGCGAGCGCGTGATCCCGACGCGCAGTCCCGTGCCGATCGAAGCGGGTGGGCTCGCACTCGATGCGAAGGGCAGGGCGAGCGACCTCGACGCCGCGCGGCTGCAGCTCGCCGATGCTCAGAAGCGCGTGTCGGCGCTCGCCAGCGCCAAGCTCGCCGCGCTGCGCCTCGAGATCCTCGTCGAGGACACGCGGCCCGACGATCGCGAGGTCGCCGAGCGCGTGGTGCTCGCACTCGACAAGCTCGGCATCGGCGCCGTGATCACCGCGCTGTCGGCCTCCGCGCTGCGCGACCGCGTGGCGAAGGGCACGAGCGATCTGTACATCGGCCAGCTCGCGCAGCCGATCACCGCACCGACGCTGTGGTGGGCCTCGGCATTCCATGCCGGCGGCGATGACTGGCTGGTTCCGCAGCTCGCATCCGGTGCGATCGATGCCGGTCTCACCGCACGCGAGTTTTCGGCGCGGTTGCCGATCCTGCCACTGATGTTTCGCTCGGTGCGCATCTGGCACCCGACGAACCTGCGCGGCGTGACGTTCGATGCGCTCGGCCGCCCGTGCTACGCCGAGCTGTCGCTGTTCGGCTCGCCCATCAAGGCCAAGCCATGAAGCTGCGCGGCCGCTTCACCCTCACGCTGGCGCTCGCTGGCCTCGTGCCGATCGTGCTCGCTGCCGTCGTGACCGCGCGGGTGATCGCGTCGAGCTATCGCGAGCGTTACCAGGCCGATCGCGCTGCGAGCGAGCTCAAGCTCCAGGGCGAGCTCGCCCGCCTCGAGCGCGGCGTGATCGAGTCGTCCGCGTCGCTCGCCGCGCACGACCACCCGATGGTCGGCGGCATGCTGATCGACTACGCGAAGGGCAATGGCCAGCTCGATGGCGAAGCGCTGCGCCGGCTGCGCGAGCAATCAGGTGGTTATCTGCGCGGCCTCGCGCTCGATATCCTCACCGTCACCGGGCCCGACGATGTCGTGCAGGTGTCGGCGCACTACCGCGCCAAGGTCGGTGACATCGACAAGCAGGTGCGCGAGCGCGCTACCGCGCATGCCGGTGCGGCGTTCTATGCATTCGACACGATCATGAACGGGCGCACCAAGGAGTCGGTGCTCGTCGTCGAGGCCGCGCAGCTGTCGCGCGCCGAGGGCTACACCGCCGCACTGTGGGTCGGGCGGCGCGTCGGCGACGACGTGCTCGCCCCGCTGCGCACGTCGGGGGTCGACGCGCGCATCGTGAGCCCGGAAGGCAACGTGCTCGTCCCCCCGGCGAGCAAGAAATGGGCGCAGCTCGCCAAGGACGCACCGATCCAGAAGAGCCTGGTCGGCCACGACGGCAAGCCGGTCGCGATCGTCGAGGTCGCGGTCTCCGACGGTGGACTCGATCAGGTGCTGCGGCAGATCACGTTGACCTCGGCGCTCCTTGCGCTCGGCGCGCTGGTCGGCGTGGTGTTGATCGGCTTGATCGTCGCACGCCGCACCGCTCGCGACCTCGACCTCCTCGTCGAAGGCTCGCTCGCTGCCGCCCGCGGCGATCTCGACCACCGCGTCCCGGTGCGCAGCAAGGACGAGGTCGGCGCCGTCGCAAACGCGTTCAACTTCATGATGGAGGACCTCAAGACCTCCAAGGAGAAGCTCGTGATCGCCGAGCGCATCGCGGCGTGGCAAGAGATCGCACGCCGCCTCGCGCACGAGATCAAGAATCCGCTCACCCCGATCCAGATGGCGATGGACACGCTGCGCAAGAGCTACAAGAAGCAGCACCCCGACTTTGCCGAGATCCTCGACGAGTCGACGCGCACCGTGCTCGAGGAGGCCGACCGGCTCAAGAAGATCGTCGCCGAGTTCTCGGACTTCGCGCGCATGCCCAAGCCCGAGCTGTCGCGCATCGAGCTCAACGACATCGTGCGCTCCGCGCTCTCGCTCTACGCGGGCGCGGTCAAGCTCGACATCAAGCTCGCCAAAGACCTGCCCGAGCTCGACGGTGACAAGGGCCAGCTCACGCAGGTGCTGCTGAACCTCGTCGAGAACGCGCGTGATGCAATCGGCTCACGCGAGGATGGCCGCATCGTGGTCGCCACGCGGCGTGGTGATGCCAACGACCGCGCGCTGCTCGTCGTCGAGGACAACGGCCCGGGCGTACCCGCCGAGCTCAAGGACAAGGTGTTCGCGCCGTACTTCACGACCAAGCACGCGAAGGGCGGCACGGGCCTCGGGCTCGCGATCGTGCACCGCATCGTCTCGGATCACGGTGGTCGCATCATGATCACCGATGCGCCCGGTGGCGGTGCACGGTTCTCGATCGAGCTGCCGCTGCGCAGCGGTGCCGCGCTGCTCGCGTCACGAATCTGACAGCGACGCTAGTGGTTCGGCGCGATCACGTCGGTGACCGCGTCGGCCACGGCGTCGCGCTTACGAGGCGGCAAGACCTTCATCACCAGGATGAAACCGGCGAGGACCAGGCAGATCACGTTGGGGACGATGATCGGAAATTCCCCCATGAGGATGCCGTAGACGGACCACAGCGCGAACGCGCTCGTACTGAGGATCCACATCGTGGTCGCGAGATCCTTCGTGTTCCGCGTCTTGATGATCCGCCAGGCCTGCGGCAGAAAACTCGCAACGCTCAGGACCGCCGCGATGGTTCCGATCACCGTGACCGTGGCCGGCATGATCCCTAGGTTCAGCACGCCACGTGCCACGCTTCGTATGCTCGCGGAATTGCTTCCAGCCGACGAGCGTTAGGGGTATGAGGTCCTCATGGCGAAGCTCGCACCCTTCGAAGGCTGTCTCACTGCGCTCGTCACGCCCTTCGTTGGTTCCAAGGTCGACTTCGACAAGCTCGCGCGCCTGGTCGACTGGCAGATCGACAACGGCGTCGATGGCATCGTGTCGGTCGGCACCACCGGTGAGTCGGCCACGCTCGATGTCGACGAGCACGTTGCCGTCATCACGGCGACCGTCAAGGCAGCGCGCGGCCGCGTGCCGGTGATCGCCGGCGCGGGCGCCAATGCCACCACCGAGGCACTCACGCTCACGAAGGCGTCCGAGGATGCCGGCGCCAACGGCCTGCTCCACGTCACGCCGTACTACAACCGCCCGAGCCAGGAGGGCATGTATCAGCACTTCGTCGCGATCGCGAAGTCGACGAAGCTGCCGATCATTCTCTACAACGTGCCCTCGCGCACCGCGAGCGATCTGCTCACCGAGACCGTCGTGCGGCTCACCGAGCTCGACAACGTGGTCGGCATCAAGGACGCGACCGGCAACCTCGTGCGCGGCAGCGAGCTGGTCGCGCGTGTCGGCGAGCGCATCGCCGTTCTCTCCGGCGACGATGGCACCTCGTTCCCGCTCTACGCGTGTGGCGCTCGCGGTGTGATCAGCGTCGTGTCGAACGTCGCGCCACGCGAGATGGCCGAGATGTGGGATGCGGTCAAGGCCGGCAACTGGGACCGCGCGAAGGCGCTGCACTACAAGCTGCGCGTGCTCAACCAGATGCTGTTCGCCGAGCCGAGCCCCGCGCCGACCAAGGCCGCGCTCGCACTGATGGATCGCTGCACCACCGACGTGCGCCTGCCGCTCGTCAGCGCGACCCCCAAGCTCACCGACGAGCTCCGTACGGAGCTGCGCACCGCAGGACTGCTGTGACCGCTCGAGTCTGCGTCCTCGGCGCTCGAGGCCGCATGGGACGCGCGGTTCAAGACGCCGCGAGGTCGCGTCGCGATCTCGAGGTCAGCGCCGCGATCGATCACGACGGGGACATGGCAGCGAGCTTCGCGATCAGCGACGTCTACGTCGACTTCACCACGCCGGCCGCCACGCAGATCGCTGCGCGCCTCGCCAGCGAGCGCAACCTGGCCGCCGTCGTCGGCACCACCGGCCTGTCCGCCGACGCCAACGCCGCGCTCGCCGACCTCGCCCGCGTCGCGCCCGTCGTGGTTGCCGCAAACTTCTCGCTCGGCGTGAACCTCATGCTCGGCCTCGTGCGCCAGGCCGCGCGCGTCCTCGGTCCCGAGTGGGATGCCGAGATCGTCGAGACCCATCATCACAACAAGCGCGATGCACCGTCGGGCACCGCCCTCGCGATCGCGCGCTCGGTCGCCGCCGGCCACGGCGTCGACTACGACGAGGTCAAGCGTCACACCCGGGACGGCGACGTCGGGCCGCGCCCGCGTGGCGAGATCGGGGTCTCCACCGTCCGTGGTGGCGACGTGATCGGCGAGCACGTGGCCTACTTCTTCGGGGAGGCGGAGCGTGTCGAGATCGCTCACCGCGCCACCTCACGCACCATCTACGCCGCCGGCGCCCTTCGCGCGGCCGCATGGGCTGTCGGCAAGCCGCCGGGTCGTTACGACATGCTCGACGTGCTAGGGTTCACGCCGTGACGGCGACCGAGCGCATCACGATGGTCGTCCTCAACGAGGACGGTTCTCGCGACAAGTTCACGCTCAGCTCGTGGGTGGGCATCCCCCGCAAGCACGAGCTGATGTGGATCGGCGAGGACCCGTACATGATCATCGAGGTCGAGTACGCCGTGTCCGAAGGCTTCTTCGGTGCTCGCAGCATCGACGCCGCCGGCGTCTACGTCCGCCGCCTCACCAAGGACGAGCAGGACGCGGTCGCACGTCGCCTCGCCAATCCGGTGCGCGGCAAAGACGAGCAGCCGTTCAGACCATAACCTGAACCATCGTCCGTCGAGCCCCCGCCGGCGATGCCGCCGAGGTCGAGGCTCCCGACGAGCAAGAAGCGCCGGCCGTTCTGAGGCCGCGGGATCACGCGGAGCTTGAGGCCGCACCGCACGAGTGCGGCGTGCCCGACCTCCGGCTTGTCAGCGAGCAGGTCGAGCAGGCGACGGAGGCCACCCGTGATCGCGTCGGCGCTTGGCAGCTTCACGGGCGCGGCGACGTCCGCGAGCTGCGCCTCGATGCGCCTGATCTCGGCACGCGCCTCATCGCGCAGTTGCCGCGCCTCGACGTCCGAGGGCTCCTCGACGAGCAGGGTAGTGGCGTTGCTCGCCCGCCTCTTCGCCTTGGCGAGCTGCTTCTCGAGGTCGGCAGGCTTGGCCGCGCCCATGCGCGCTGCGGCGCGACGCTCGAACCCGCGCACGAAGGCGGCGATCGCGGTCGGGTTGGCAAGCAGCTCGCGGAGGCGAGCGACCAGCGCCTCGGTCGTGCGGTGCGCGGAGATCGTCTCGCGCTGCGCGCACACGCTCTTGCCGTTCTCGGCGTGCGCCGTGCAGCCGTACCAGGTGTGGATGCGCTCGCCAACGCGCTTTCGAGCGCGCACCGAGTAGCTCGCGCCGCAGGCACCGCAGCGGAGCAGGCCCGACGGGATCGATACGATCTGCCCCTTGCGGGTTGCCGGCATCTGCCGCGGCTTGCGCTTCGCGAGCTGGTGCTGCACGCGCTCGAACTGAGCGGCCGTAATAATCGTCAGCTCCGGCGCTTCGCGTAGGACGTGCTCGGAGTCGGGGCGCTCTTCGTGCCAGCTTCGGTCCTCGCCGTGGGCTTTGGTGGTCTTCGTCCTGTTCCAGATCAGCCGGCCGGTGTAGCGCTCGTTGCGAACCATCTCGATGATCGTCTGGTGCGACCAGGCGGCGGCGCGCGGTGCGGCGACTCTGTCCGCGTTGAGCGCGTGGCAGATCGCGCGGTAGCCCATGCCGGCCTCGATCATGTCGAAGATCCGGCGCACGACCTTCGCCTCAGCCTCGTCGATCGCCCACACCTTGTGCTCGGGGTGATCGGGATCGGGGACCGTCAGGTAGCCGTACACGGTTCCGCCGCAGGATTGGCCGGCGCGTGCGCGCTCGCCGAGTGAGCGGTGGACCATCTTGGCGAGCTGGCGGACGTAGGTCGCGTTGATCAGCGAGCCCATGACCGCCTGCATCTCGCCCGACTCGCTCGTGGAGTCGAAGCCCGACGCGTCGAGCAGTCGCACGCCGTGACGGCCGAGGTCGCGGAAGATCAACTCCAGCGCGCCGACGAGGTCGCGCGACAGCCGGCTCTGGCTCTTCGTCGATCGAGTCCTCGCTCTGGAGGTCCGATGAGAACCGGGCGTAGATGGCAAGCTTCACGACGCGGCCCCGCCAAGATCGAGCGTGCCGTCGAGCCAGGCGTCCGCGGCGGCTTCGCCGTGGGCGAGTTGCAGATCGTGGGCGATCACACCGCGCCCGGCGCGCGCAAGGGCGGCCACAAGTGGGTACACGAGGTCATTGAGGACGTGCGCGCGCCCGTGAGCCTGCGCGTGCTGACGTGGGATCCTGCGGCGCTGGACGTCGGCGAGGGGCCCGACGACGTCGTGCGCGATCAAGGTCGCGGCGCGTGGCACGCGATGACGCAGCCGCGAGCGTGGCTCCCCGCGCACGTGTGGCTCGCGACGCGCGCCGTGGAGTGCGCGCCGGCGGGGGCGACGCCGGCCAAGCTCGCCGAGGTCGCCAAGGAGTGGGGCGCGTGCCTACGTGACGCGCAGGAACGCGCGGCGTACGTCGACGCCGTGGCCACGCGCCTGGGGCTCGACGGCGCGGCGCTGCGGCGCGAGCTGGATGCGCGCGCCGAGGGGCGCTACATCCCGCGCAACTTGTCGACGCCAACTGCGCTCGCGCGCGAGCCGCGCGCACCCGCTCGAGCACCGCCCGACCAGCTCGACCTGTCGTGGCCGTGATGACCGTGATGACCGTTTCGTCGCCGATCCACAGAAGATCGGCACGTCGCGGCGTGGTCGACCCTCGCCGAAACGTTTGCCAACCC